>CAXBFC010000274.1:0-10873 GCA_963974725.1 uncultured bacterium
AGCAAGGTGTCCGGTAATGGCGCGCCGCGGGCGGCCAGATCTAGCAGGTACTTCTTGTTGCTGTTCCAGAGCATCAACGAAGGGGCGTTGCAGACGACTCCGGCTACGGTCTTGAGGCGTTGCAGCCAGGCGTCGAATGCTTCGGCTTCGTCGAAGTAGTCCCAAGTCGATCGCACTACAATCAGGTCGGCGCTGGCGAACGGTTCGAACGGGCCGTTCCAGGCAGCCGGGGCCACCGTGCAACCGCGAGCTTCGAGCGCCACGGCGATCGGCGCGTCGTCCGGCTGGAATCCCGGCATGCTGCGGCACGTCGCGAACACGACCTTCTTCATCACTTGACTCCGCGATAGCGCAGCACGAAGGCCGGCGGCACATTGCGCACGATCGGACCGATGCGCTCGAAGTGCTCGAATCGTTCGGCCATCCGCGAACGGAATCGCCGGGCCGACTTCATGCCGTAGGCGTGCGCGTATTGGAATGTGCGAAAGTCGCATTCCGAATCCTTGAGCGCCCAGACGAGGCCGTCGACGACCGAGTCCTGCACCGGAATCGGCAGACTCGCAAACGGCAAGCCCGAGATGATGCGCGTTGGCCGCGGCAAACCGCGATCGGCGAGGATCTGCTTGACGTCCCCAGCCGAACCACAGTGAAAGTGCATGTCGGTGAATCGCGCCGACAGAAGCTCGTGGAACTGCTGCTGCAATTCGATGCCGAGGTAGTGCGCGTTCCAAGGCAGGCGCTCCTTGATGATCGCCGTCATCGGCCCCGTGCCTGGGCCATACTCGAGCACGAGTTCGCCTTCTTGGATGTGATCGAGCGATCCGACCAGGGCGCGTGACAAGAACCGTGAGCTTGGTAGCACGGCGCCCACGGAGGTCGGGTTCTTCAAGAAGTTGGTGAAGAAGCCAAGGCCGTCGCGCACCGGGCGACTTTTCGGGCTCGCCCCAACACCCCGGGCATCAGCACCCTGGGCATCGGCACCCTGGGCGTCAACATCTCGAGCCCCAGCATCTCGAGCCCCAGCATCTTGAGGATGGGCAGACGCTGGGCTCGGTTCCGACGAAGGGTCCAAGCCATCACCTTGCGGCTTGCTCATCCGTCCGTCAACGCGTCGCCGGCGACGGTTACCTTGCCGGCACGAACCTTCGCCGAACATAGCAGGCGGCAGTCTGGCCCCACCCCCATGCGGTCGAGGGTTCCACCTTCGGTGTCACTCCGGGGCTCCAGGCAGCCTTCCTCGGCGGTGACGAGATGGGCATCGGTGCCGCACATACCGCGAGTACAACCGGTCAGGATCTCGACCCCAGCCATCTCGGCGGCGGCGAGCAACGTGATCCCGGGCTGGACGAACACGGTCTTATCAGCTTCTGCGAAGTGCACCTCGACGAGGTTCATGCCTCTGCGATACCCGCACAGCCCGACAGATCAAGCTCAGACTGGCAACGCCGGCGACTTGCCCCGAACATCCCCCCACCATGCAGCTCTCCGCGTTCGACTGGATGATCATCGCCGGCTACTTCGCCATCGCGCTTGGCATCGGCCTCTACTTCAAAAAACGGGCGGGCTCGAGCTTCGTCGAATACTTCGCATCCGGCCGCAGCCTGCCGTGGTGGATCGCCGGCACGTCGATGGTCGCGACGACCTTCGCGGCCGACACCCCACTGTGGGTCAGTGGCAAGGTGGCGGCCTATGGCCTCGCCGGCAACTGGCTCTGGTGGTCGTTCGCGTTCGGCGGCATGTTGACCGTATTCGTGTTCGCCAAGCTGTGGCGGCGGGCCGAAGTGCTCACCGATGTCGAACTGATCGAACTTCGCTACGACGGACCGCTGGCGCGCTTCCTACGTGGCTTCCGCGCCATCTACGTCGCGGTGATCATGAACTCGATCATCATCGGCTGGGTCACGACAGCAATGTGCGCGGTGCTCAAGCAGACGGTGCTTTACGACGCTCTCGGGGGCGAAGAAAACCACCTCGACTTCTGGTTGGTTGCGATCCTGCTTGGTGGCACGGGCGTGTATTCCGTCATGTCCGGCATGTGGGGCGTCGCAGTCGCCGACATCGTGCAGTTCGTGCTCGCGATGATCGGCTGCACGATCTTCGCCATCATCGCCGTCGACCACGTTGGTGGCACCGACGCTTTGCGCGAGAAGGTCACGACCAACTTCGGCAGTGACGACGCGTTCCGATTCATCCCGGACTTCAGCGTCGAAGATCCATGGATGCCGGTCGGAGTGTTTGTCGCCCTGGTGCTCTCGCAATGGTGGGCTAGCTGGTATCCCGGCGCCGAACCGGGCGGCGGCGGCTACATCGTGCAGCGCATGGCCTCGTGCAAGAACGAAGCACACGCCGTCAAGGCGACGCTGTTCTTCCAGATCGTGCACTACTGCATCAGGCCATGGCCGTGGATCCTGGTCGCGTTCGCAGCGCTTGCGATGCACCCGGAGATCCGCGAATGGGCAGTTGCCACCAAGAATCCGGGCGGCAACCCCGAGCACTCGTATCCGATGCTGATCCGCGAACTGGCCCCGTCCGGCTTGCGCGGCTTGATGCTGGTCACGTTTGCGGCGGCATTCATGTCGACGGTCAGTACGCAGATGAACCTCGGCGCCAGCTACCTGGTCAACGACGTCTACAAGCGCTTCATGAAGCCAGAGGCCGATGACAAGCAACTTGTGCGCGTGTCGCGCATGGCTTCGGCACTCGTGCTCATTCTCGGCGGCGCCGTCAGCTACTACATGGTTGTCGGCGACAAGAAGATCGACGACGCCTGGCAGCTGCTGCTCGCGCTCGGCGCTGGCGTCGGCGCGGTGTTCATCTTGCGCTGGTTCTGGTGGCGCATCAACGTTTGGAGCGAACTCACCGCCATGATCGGCTCGATCGGGTTCTACGCGCTGGTCACCAACCTGGACGCAACCAAGGACCTGCCGACGGAATACCGAAGCTTGATGGTCGCGTGCAGCACGCTCGTGCTGTGGCTCGCCGCAACCTTCCTGACCAAGCCCGAGCGCCAAGAGCACCTCGTCGCCTTCTACCAAAAGGTGCGACCAGATGGACCCGGATGGGGCCCGGTCGCCGCCGCTGCCGGCGACGTGCAGCGGGACGGCGATCTCGGGCGCGGCCTGCTTTGTGCCGTGCTTGGCACCGGCGTGGTCTGGCTGACCCTGCCAGCGATCGGCGCCCTGATCTTCGGCGACTACGTCGACGGCTTTGGGTTGCTGACCGGCGCGGCAGCTTGCGGGTTTGGCCTGCTCAAGCTCGCCAGCAAGCAACTGCGCACCGCGTGAACCACCGCGCGCCTACTCGAGCCTGAGCGAACGGATCAGCAGCGGCACCAAGTCCTTCGCGAGGGACTGGTGCTTCTCCTCGAACACGTTCCAGCCGTTGACGACCGCCACGAACTCATGGTCCGGAACGATCAACAGCATCTGCCCGCCAAACCCAAGCGCGGCGATGGCTTTGGTCTCCTGGTGGTCGACACGCCACCACTGGTAGCCGTAGCTACGGCCGCCGGGCACGTCGACCAGCCGATCGGTGGACTTGCCGATCCAACCGCCGGGCACCAACCTTCGCGTCCACCAGTTGCCATCGCGCAACACCAGGTGGCCAATGCGCAGCAAGTCTTCGGCGCGTAGATAAAGGCCGCCTTCGCCATCGGGGTAGCCCTGCGGGTCCTTCTTCCAGTGATGACTGCGAATGCCAATCGGCGCGAACAGGTGCTTCTCGGCATACGAGTCGACGTGCATGCCGGTCGCCTGGTGCAGGATGGCCGACAGCAAGTGGCTGGATCCGCTGTTGTAGTTCCACTTGGTGCCGGGCGCGGCATCCATCGGTTGCCGCATGATGAAGCGCAACCAATCGTCGCTGCTCTCGAGTGCCAGCGTCGTATTCAGCTGGCCGGGGCGAACGCCCCACTCATGCCATTCGATGCCAGAGCGCATCGTCAGCAAGTCGACCAGCCGCGCGTTTGCGAACCGCGCATCCAACGCCCCCGACGCAAACGGCTTCAGCATCGGTTCGATCGGCTGTTCGAGATCCTTCAGGTGTCCCTTCTGCAACGCGATACCAACCAACAATGACATCACGCTCTTGGTCACCGACTGCAAGCTGTGCAGTTCGCTGCCATCACGGAACGGGTGGCGGGTCAGGTCGAGGTAGTTGTAGTCGACCGCCATCTCGCGTCGCTTGCCACCAGCGCCCCACCCGATGTCCATCGATCGCCCGCGCGTTGCCGCCAGGTAGTCCCATTGCCACCGTTGGTCGAGCAAGACGCCACCGCGACGAGCCACCAACAAGCGGTTGATGTAGCCGTATCTGCCTCGCCCGATTGCATTGGCTAGCTCTGCGAGCGGCTCGGGATCGACGTCCGCGGCAGCAGGCGCCCACCACTCAAACCACTCTCGATGGGGGAAGTCCGGTGCACTAGCTCTCGCAGAAGGGCCAGCTACCGGCCGAACGCCACTGGGCTTCGCCATTCCGGGAAGCCGCCCTTCGTCATCGGCAACCTGAGCTGGAGTCCGCCAGAGGTTGATCGCAAAACCAATCGGCGCCGGTCCCCAATCGTCTTCGCGTTGATTGAAACGGTGCGCGCCCTTGCGCATGCCAACCGCCACGATCCGCAAGGTCCGAAAGCTGCCCTGGTTGTTGTCGTAGTCGGCATCGCCGAACAGTTTCAGCGTCATCGAGCGCGTGCCGTCATCGAGCGCCACTTCGCCGCGATAGGTGATCTTGGTGCCGCCGTAACTGCGCGCACCTTGCATCGTCAACTTCGCCTTCTTGATCGCCTTCTCGGGCCAGACCCCAGCTTGACCGCGAACGTTGTCGATCAGCATTTCGCGCGCCAACCGCGTCACGAACTCGGCATCGACATCCTGCACTTGCGGCCCCTTGGGAACCAACACGCGCCACTTGTCGACGGCCAGCCAGTTCTCGTTCCAGGCCCACTTCTTGAAGTCGCTCCAACCGTTCTTGAGGTCGGCGTTCGGGTCAAAGCGGCGCGTATCCTGCGGGCCATCCGCGCGTGGCAGGTCCCGCGAATGCACGCGCAGCACGAACTCCTTGCCATCGACGCGCGCTGGCAACGTCGTCACGACCCTTGGCACCGGCTTGTTGTCGTAGCCCTTCTTGACCCGCAGCTCCTCCCAGCGAGTCAGCGCCCGTCGCATGCGCTTCTTGATGTCATCGGGAAAGCCGTTCGCTGCGAACTTGCCTTCGAGATACTCGCCGTCGGGCCCCATCATGTAGAGGCCCTGCTTGGTGCCGCCACGATTCCAATCGCCGTCCGGCATCGCTTCGCCGTAGCGCTTGAAGAACTTGTGCGCCGGCTTGTCCTGCACCCGTTTGAGGTTCCACTCATCCTCCGGATAGAGCTTGTAGACCTCATCCGCCACCGTGACGAACTCACGACTCAACTTGGCAATCTCGGCATCGGACCAAACCAACTGGCGGCCCCGGACTCCGTTGTTTCAAGTGCAGCCGAGCGGATGCCCGTTCATCGTCCAAAACAGGATCGGCCGACCGAGCTTGCGCGCCTCCTGGACCGCCGGCCACAGTGCATTGCGCCAGCCGATCTCGCGGTACGCCTGTTCGCCTGCCGACGGCTCGATCCTCGTCAACAACTCGGACAAGTTGGACTCGGTCGGCCCCGGCGGATTCTGCGGACTCACGCACAACAACATGGCCAAGCTCAGCAACAGCATGGCGCGAGTATACAAACTCGTCGGGAGTCCGTTGGGCTAGCGCCTGCCTTGCTGCCGTCGAAGCATGCGGAGTGCCCAACCGCCGGCCGGCAGCAAGAACAGACCCTACAAGAAAAGACGATGCTGGCGGAAGCGCGCTTGGATGCCTTCGTCGCCCTTGACCGTGCGCTGGCGCAAGCCACCACACATCTGGATCAACCGTTCTGCCAAGGCTTGCACGGCCTGCGACGTCGGTGACTCGGGCTCGGTGGCGATCAACGGCAACTGCCCCAAGCGATGCTGCATGACCGAATCGTCGTCCGGAATCTCGCCGAGGTAGCGCAAGTCGACCCCGACGTTCTGGCTCGCAACTTCGGTCAAGCGCTTGAAGGCGAGCTCGCCGCGGCCCGGAGTGCCAACCCGATTGACGACGATCAAGAACTGGGCGTCCGGCTTGAGCTGCGCAATGCACTTGATCACGGCGTAGGCATCGACCAACGCGGCGATCTCCGGCTGCGTCACCAGCACGATCCAATCCGCGCTTAGCATCGTCAAAACCGTGGCCGGCGCGATGCCAGCACCGAGATCGAGCAGCACGGTGTCTTCTTGTTCGGACAGTGCCCCGAGTTCGCGCGCGAACGTGGTCAGGTCCTTGTCGGTTGGGGTCGCCATGCGGCGCACGCCGGAGGCTCCGGGAAGCAGTCGCGGGCCACACGGGGATTTGACCAGCACTTGCTCCAGAGTGCACTGGCCGCCGAGCAACTGCTGCAAGGTCAACGTCGGCTTGACGCCCAGCAGCAGGTGGTCGCAGGCGAGGCCGAAATCACAATCGACGAGCACCGTGCGGCGCTCCGAACGATGCAACGCAACCGCAAGCGACGTCGCCAGGAACGACTTGCCGGTGCCACCCTTGCCACTGGCGATTGCAATCGACGAGGCTTCTTCGCGGGGGGCAGGCGGGGTCCGCAGACCTTTGAGCAGGCGGCCAAACAAGCCTTTGCCACGTGGACCAAGTGCGCTGCCATTGGCGCGCTGCCCATTGGCTGCCTGTTGCCCATTGATTGCTTGTGGCCCGTTTGCGGCACCGTCCATGTGATGATGGCCCCCCCGGGCCTGTGCGACTGACCGTTGCACAATGAAAGAGTTTCGCAGATCTGAGCGTCTGGCGGCAGCGGATTTTGCCCCCAATGTACGATTCGAACGGACTTCTGACGGCGAGAGCCATCCCCGGGTCCTTGGGTGACCGCATGCGCACTTCGACCTCACTATTCACATTCTTGCTCCTGACAATCGTGGCAGCCACGATCTGGGCATTTTGGCCCGATGCGCCCCCGCGGCCTCCAATCAGCGATTCTGAGCGCGTCACGGGCGCTGCAGCCGAGGCGGCGGGAGCGCCGGCAGCGGTCGACCGGCAACCTGTTGCACAGGCGCAACCGCACCAAGACAACCGGGCGGCACCCGGCGGGGAGTCGATCTCGGAGAACAACCCGAGCCACCGGCCGATCATCGAAATACGTGGTCTGGTCCGCGACGCGGTCTCCAGCGTCGGGATCGAAGCGGCGAAAATCGTGCACCTGCGCAGCGACCGCGCAGCCATCACCAGCGACGACGGCACGTTCTTGCTGCGTCTTCCCATCGATGAAGATGGCGCCGTGCTGCTCGTTTCGCATCCCGGCTATGCGAAGCGCCACGTGCAGATTCAGCCCGGTGACTGTTGTGATGCGACCGTCGAGCTACGAATCGACCTGCAGCCAAGCCAGCTGCTCGGGCAGATCACGGGTCAGGTGTTCGACGCCGAGCAGCAAACCCTCGTTGGCTGCCGGGTGGAGCTGCTCGCGACGATGCGCGACTCACATCTCGCAACCAAGGCGGTCGCGACGGACCGGGAAGGCCGTTTTCAGATCTTGGACGTGCCGCCAGGAACGCAACGAATCGCCGTGCGCGCCGATCATCACGACGACTATGTCATCAACGGCATCGACCTAGAACCGCGCATGGTGCACGACGTCGGCGCAATCACGTTGCAGCGCTTTTGGTGGGGAAGCGTTCGTGGCCAGATCGTCGATGACGGTGGCAAAGCCATCCGCAACATCGAGGTCCTTGCCCACACGGGCAAGGATGACCACGGCACCGCGCGCGGACGTAGCGACGCGAATGGCACCTTCCACTTGCCGAGAGTGGCACCGGGAAACGTCACGTTGCGCTTTGATTGCCGCGGCGATTGGTCTGGGTCGCGGAGCTTCGAACTGCAACCTCGTCAGACCTCCACCCAAAACGTTCGCATGCCAGTTGGCACCAACTTCGTCGGCGGCCAGGTGCTGGTCGGCGGCGAACCGGCGTACGGCTACAGCGCCGACTGTGAGGTGTCCGCCGACGAACTCGCCGCATATGACCTTGACAGCTTCTATCGGTCCGTTCCGGTCGGCAAGGATGGACGGTTCCGGCTCAACGGGCTGCTCGGCAAACAGGTGCAGCTTTCGTTCACACGTGCCCGACCTTGGGTTTCCGAGGGCACCGACAACCCAGTCGCCACCAACAGCCTCGACCACATCTTCTTGTTCGAGTCCAAGATTGGCAGCACGCGCGTCAGCGGTGTTGTGCTCGACAGATTGGGCACGCCCATCGCGGGCGTCGACGTGCATCCCTACGACCTGCATGCGAAGAGTGCCCGCGGCATCACCGGCGCGAATGGCCACTACCAGCTCGTCGTTGCAACGACCGTGCACTCGAGCACGGCGCTGCATGCAACGCACCCGGACTTCTCGACGGCGACCCACAACCTGCCGAGCTGGGACACGAAAGAGTGCCAGATCGACTTCGTTCTGCACGCGAACAAGAACGCAGCCGAGTTGACGGTTCGCGCGCACCACGAAGGATCGCCAATCGCCCGAGCGCTCGTCTTCGTTCGCACCGAGCACGGCCGATTCGTCGCGCGCGGCACAACCGACGCCCGCGGCCAACAGAGTTTTTCACTCGGGGAGGGATCGTGGCGGTTGCAGGTGCGCCATCCAGGATTCGTGACCAGCGACCAAGTCATGCAATTGGCGAGCAACGAACAGCTCAACCTGGACGTCGCGCTTGCGTCGCAGCCGCGGTACTCGCGCATTCTCGAAGTCCGCTCCGTGCCCGACCAACCGCTCGCCAACGTCACCGTCACCGCATGGCAAAAGGGCGCGTGGGTTGCGTCCAGCAAGACCAACCATCTCGGGCAAGCAACCCTGCGCGAGCTGCCGAGCGGCGACATCGTGTTCTCCGTGCAGCCAGCCGGACACACCCGCCACGAGCTGCCGCAAAGCGTTCAATGGGAACAGGCCGAAGCCGTCGTGTTCCGCATCCGCCCCGGCCTGCAAGCCATCGCTGGCACCGTCTATTTGGCAGATGGCAGCCCGGCCGCGTTCTGCGAATTGTCGTGCGAATCCGCCCCCGCAAGCAACGAGAACGTGCACGTCTACGTGACCACCGATCGCGAAGGGCGATTCCGAATCGAGCATCTCGTCGCCGGCAGCTACGAACTACAAGCCTTCGTCGGTACCAGCACGGTCAAGCAAACCGCAACGACAGGCGACACACCGGTCGTTCTTCGCGCCGAGTAACGACGCGACTTCAAAACAACGCTACTTCTTCTCCAGCAGCGCTCGCGCGTAGCGGATCGGAACGCCGAGGTTGTTGCCAGCGAAGTTGCGCTGGATCGCGAAGTTGACGGCAATGACGTCACCCTTGCTGCTGAATACAGGACCGCCCGAGCCACCGCTGGTCGTGCCGGCGTCGTAGGCGATCAGGTGTTTCTCTGAGTTGCTGATCACGCCAAACGTGATCACTGGCTTGATCTGTCCCGCTTGCGCCAACTGCTCGATCGCGTCGGCCGTCGTCGCCGCGCTCTTGAGCAGCGTGGCGAGGGTATCGGAACTGGCGCGCGCCAACAGCGCAGCCAAGCCCGTTGGGTAGCCAACGACGATCGCACGTTCGTCCTGGCCTTCGGTGCCATCGGCACGCAGAGGCAGAACGGGGATGTCCTTCGCCTGCTCGGACGTAATCTGCAGGACCGCGACATCGAGATCGTCATCGCGCCGCCGGATCGTATTCTGCGCGACATTGATCGGCATCTTGCCGGGAAACGTCACCGTCAATCGGGTGAACACGGGTGCCGACCCGTTGGCTATCATCTTCATGTGGCCCGGTTCCTCAGTCCACGGCAGTGCGACGTGTCGATTGCTCACGATGTGGCCTTCGGCGCTGACCAAGAACCCCGAGCCAGTGTATTCAACTTCCGTCGGCTGGCCGGCGAAGTTGAGCAACAACGAACCGTCGGGCTTGCGCATCCGATAGATGCCGTGGATCAGGCAAACCCCGCGCGACCATTCTCTCTGCACGCGCCGGATCACGTCGTCGGCCCGCGACAGACGCTTGATCTCGGCCTGGTATTCGGCGCGCATGGCATCGATCTCGGCCTGCATGACCGTGTCGGCCGTCATCAGGTTCTGCACCTGCTCCGGCCGACCGCTGAGCCAACCACCGAGCCAACCGGCCAACACCAACGCGGCGATCAGTGCCAACGGGAACCCGACCTTCAGCGTCAGCGTCGCTTGCGTCAGCAGGTCCTTGGTCAGCATGCGCGTCGCCGCGACTCCCCCGCTGTAGTGTGCGACTTGACGAGCATCGTCTAGCATGCGGCGAACGGGCTTGCAGGCGGCGCCGATCGGAACATAGGTGCGGAATCGAGCCATCGGTCCACCAGCACCAAACTCGAGCAGGTCCCCATCCTGAAGGATCACCTCCTCTACTTCGTTGCCGTTGACGAACACCGAGCTTTCCACCGGCCGAAGATGGAACTGGCACTGCTCTTCCACCCATTCGATCTCGGCGTGATGATCACTGACAACCTTCGAGACCATGCGCGCTTCACTGTCGACGCTGCTGCCGATACGCACCAATGGTTGCGAATATGTGATCGTCCGACCGCGCAACGGTCCGGAAAGGTGCAGCAATTGGGCGCGCATGTCCGCACCATACTGCCGTGTCCGACCAAGCACTTGCACCCGTTCTCGTCGAAGTCTGCGTCGAATCTGTCGCGGGCGCCTATGCAGCCGTCGTCGGCGGTGCCCAGCGCATCGAACTGTGTTCTAGTCTGGCGGAAGGCGGCCTGACTCCCAGTGCCGGATTGTGCGAAGCCGTATGCGCCGCAATCAAGGTGCCCGTGT
>CAXBFC010000275.1:0-10818 GCA_963974725.1 uncultured bacterium
GACCCGAGGTGTCCGGTAACCAACTCGACCCACTGCTGCTCAGCATCGGCCGCCTTCGCCGCGAGCGCCTCATGCTGCCGCTTCGCCTTGTCGACTTCGCCGAGCGCCTGCTTGGCCTTGGCCCGAGCTTCGCGCGCTACTTCCCAGCGCGGCACAGCCGCCATCGCTCGCTGCCGAGCCTGCAACTGTTCGCGGCGCGCATCCGCCGCACGACTGGTGGCCACCGCCTCCTGCAACGCCACCATCGCCTTCTCTTCCTGCTCGCGGCGGCGCTCGGCATCCTGATGCCACAGCACGTAGTTCTGCGCGATCGTGATGCCGACATCACAAATCTGCAACTGCGCGGCATAGCGGGCAGCATCCTCTTCCAGCTTCTTGCGAACATCGGGCGCCAACACCTGACACTGGTCGTGTTGGGCGCGCAGGGTTTTGACGACGTTGTCCTGCTCGCGCCGCTTCTCATGCGCACGCCGCGACAAGCGCCGATACAACTGCGCGCCGGTCAGTGTCTCGAGCAGCTTGGCGCGCTCATCCGCGGCCGCATGCAAGAACGCGTGGAACTCGCCTTGCGCCAACAACACCGAGCGACAGAACTGGCTGAAATCGAGCCCCAGTCGCTGCTTGATCGCGGCCAATACCTCGGAGCGACGGCCACTCGCGACGACTGTGTCCTGACGCAAGTCATGCAGGATCAGCTCTTGATCCTGCAGCCGACCATCGGGACGACGGCGCGCGCGCCGAACCGACCAACGCGAACGATACGGAACGCCATCGCGACCGATAAAGTCCACTTCGGCGTGCCCATCGACGGCGTTGCGACGCAGCAACGTTCGCGGATCGTTGGCGCGCAGCCAATCGCCGCGTTCCTGCCCATCATCACCAATCAGCGTGCCACCGCGGCCGGTCAGTCGCGGCGTGCGATCGAACAACGCCAGGCACAACGCATCGAGCAGCGTGCTCTTGCCGGCTCCGACTGGACCCGTGATTGCGAACAGTCCAGCGTTGGCTAGTTCGCCTTGCGCCAACTCGACCGCAAACGAACGCGCCAGACTCGCCAGGTTGCGGCCGCGAATCGCGAGGATCCTCACGCCCGCCCCCCATCATCGTGCTCGACTTCTTCGAGCAACTCGCGGAAGGCCTTCATCAGCGGCGCTGGCACATCGCCTTCGAAGTCGCGGTGGTAGCGGCGAACAAACACCTGCTCCGGACTCAGCGACGCGAGGTCGCGAGGCGCGCGCGGCGCGCTCTTCGGCCCGTCGGCGAGCACAACTTCGACGCGCACCAAGCGTGCATGCTTGTCCGCGATGGCGCGCGCGATGCGCTCGGCGATCGACGGCGAAGGTTGTGACAGCCGAATCGCCACCTCAACCAGCGGCAACAAGTCTTCGCCGATCGACACATCACGCTCCGCCAGTGCCGCCACTGCCGCCAACGCCGCATCGGGATCCAACTCGCCGCGTTCGGGAATACGGGTCAGTTCGACGAGGCGCGGCGTGCGCAACGACCAGATCTTCTCGACACCATCGCCCTCGAGGTCACAGAACACCACGTGATGCGCGTGCAATCGCTCCGGCATCGAGAGTGGAATAGGCGAACCCGAGTAGCGGATATGATCGTGGCCACCAAGCGGCTGCGGGCGATGCAGGTGGCCCAGCGCGACGTAGCGGCAGTCGTCGGGGAACAGGTCGATCGGCAACGCGTGCTGGTTGCCGCCGAGCACCTTGCGCTCGCTGAGCTCGCTGAGGGCGCCGCCGACCAAGTAGCCGTGCGCCATCGCGACCAAGGCCTGGCCGGGTTGCCGCAGGGCGCGCGCTTCTGCAAATAGCTCTTCGTGCAGAGTGCGCATGCCGCCAATCAGAGGGTCGACAGGCTGGGGGTCGACAGGCTGGGCGTCAACAGGCTGGGGGTCAACTGTTTGGGGAACGACTGCTTGGGAATCGACGGGCGCGGCCATTTCAAAAGGGCGCGGCAAGACGTAGTCGTCACCAGACTGCTCGGGTTTGGCCTCGGTTGCGGGTGCCAGTCCAATTACGTCGCTCGCGCGCAAGAACGGCACGGCAACACACTGCGCGACCACGGCTCCGCTCGCGTCACGCAACGGCACGATGACGTTCTCGGTGTGCAGCTTGCCGTCACTGCCGCGCTGCAATTGCCCGACGACTCGCACATCAAACGCCGACAACAACTCTCGCGGCGCTTCGATGCGCTGGGCGGAATCATGGTTACCGGCGATGACCACCACCTGCACCGTGGGCTGCGCCTGCTTCAATTTGCCGAGGAACTCAAACCACATCCGCCACGCAATCGGCGGCGGATTGGCGCCGTCAAAGACATCGCCGGCGATCAACAATGCATCGACACGCCGCTCGACCACCGTCGCGACCAACCAGTTGAGGAAATAGGCATGCTCCGCCGTACGCGCGTGATCGCGCAAGTTGTGACCCAGATGCCAGTCTGCCGTGTGCAGAATCCTCAATGCAGAACCCTCATGACCAATGCCAGTCAGGCCAGCATGCCACCTCGCTTGCCGGGCACAACAACGCCGGCGGTGGAGGGTTTTCAACATCGCGCGCGCCACGCCGCAAACAGCCTCTGACAGCCCGTTGCAGAACGCTTCGGTTTCGATCGGCGTGTGTTTCGATGCAGATTGGCGAACGAAAACAGCGGGGAATCAGCGGATTCGGCAAGGCTTCCGGCGCCGAGATGCGTGCGGGCCGCGGGATTCGTAGCCTGACAAGTTGTAGCGACGCCGAACTCGACTCGTCCGCCAGCAGAAAAACCTGACTCTGCTTGAATAGCTTTGTGGCTGAGCGGGGATCTGTCTCCGTGCGAACCACTTGTTCCGTCCCCCAGATGCCAGATCAAGCCAGCCCGAAGCACGCCAGTGACGACCCGGCAACCGCGTCGGACGTAGATCTGCGCCGGCTGGTGCAGCGACATCAGACTGGCATCTGGCGTTACCTGTGCGCCCTCGGGGCTTCTGCGCAACTTGCCGAAGAACTGCTGCAAGACACGTTCGTCGTCGCGTGGCAACGAGGCCTCAGCGATCGTGGCGACGCGCCAGTGCAGACGTTCTTGCGACGCACGGCGCGCCACCTCTACCTCAAACACTGCCGTGCGCAAGGTCGCCGCGACGAGCTGCTAGCGGATGCCGTCGATCACCTGTGGCAACGCACGTGCGACGACGACCAGGGAGAAGGTTGGCTGCTCGCATTGCGTGACTGCACGCAACAATTGGAAGGACGGGCAAGGACCGCGGTCAACCTGTGCTACGGACCCGAGGCGGTGCGCGGCGGCCGCGATCGCGCCGCCAAGTCGCTTGGCATCAAACCAAACGGCCTGAAGACGCTGCTGCAGCGAGTTCGCGTCGTCTTGCGCGAATGCATTGAGAACAAGATGGAGGGAAAGCGATGAGCCACGACCTGGACGAACAAGCGTACGAGCAACAATTGCAGTGGTCGCTTGCCGAAATCGAAGGTGGCGAGTTTCCGCCGGATGTCACGGACAAGGTGATGGCTGCCGTGCATGGTGATGGCCAACCCAGCAGCACTGCAATCGTGCGATCGCGCTGGCTGCTGACCGCGGCGATCGTGGTTCTTGGCGTAGCAGCGTTGTTCGGCGTGCACAGTCTGTCGCGCAATCAAGACAACACGCAGCAAACCACATCCCCGCCGACGCAAGACCCCAAGCGGCACGTACTTCCTAGGCCCTACCATGTCGATGCACCCGAAGACGTCGCGAAACTGCCTACCGATGCACGCGCAGTCCGTGTCTCGATGCAAGGCGATGACGTGGTGCAAGCGGTCGCCACGCGCTGCCCCAAGCTTGAGGTCCTAGGCGTCAGCGTGATTGACACGATTGGCGATCAGGTGACGGATCGCGTATTCGCCATTGCGGCATCGCTACCCGAGCTTCGCGAGCTTGATTTGTACGTCACCAAGGACGTATTCGGCCAAAACATCAAACAACTCGCAGCGCTGCCACGGCTCGAGTCGCTCACCATCAGTTCTGCGCAGTTGCGACCCGAGGCCTACGAAGTATTGACGACACTGCCTTCGCTGCGCGCGCTCGATCTATCCCATAACCCAGACCTCGATGACGAAGCAATGAAGTCCATCGTTCGTTGCCCCGGGCTTCAGCAACTGGATATTTCCAATTGCCCGAAGATCACCGCCGCCGGCATCGCAATGGTGAATCAGATTCCGCACCTTGAGTCTCTCAAGATGCGCCGCCTCAAGTTCAGTTGGAAGTCGCTGGGCGGCCGAGGACCAAAGCAGTTGCGCCGGCTAGATGCATCGAACACGAACTTCCGAAACGAATACCTGGATTGGTTGCCGACGCCACTATCAGAACTGGACCTGAGCAACACCAGCGCCGACGCCAACACGTGCCGCATCCTGACCAAGCTGACCCCCAAGCTGCAGAAGCTGAACCTGTCAGGCTGCACGATCACGGACGTTGGCATCGACATGCTCGACTCCTTGCAAGACCTTCGCGAACTCGACGTCACCAACTCACCATTTACGAGAAAAGGCCTGCAGCGCTTCCAGAAGATGGATCACCTGTGCGTGCTCAAGATCTCCGGCCTCGACTGGCTGACGGAAGCAGACATCAAGTCGCTGGTGGTCGCGGGCATCGACCTGCAGATCACCAAGGGAACCCGAATGGAAGGCGAACTCGACCGGCTGCGCCGCATCTACTCATTTGCAATCCGGGACCGCCGTGAGCGCGTCATGAAACGGTAGCCACGTTTGCCTATGGTGAACGCGTGCAGCCCCTTTGCTTCGTAACCGGCGCCAGCAGCTTTGTTGCGCGCGCCCTCGTGCCGCGACTCGCGGTTGGCAACCGACTGCGCCTGCTCGTTCGCCCAGGCCAACATCTATCGCAGTTTGCGAACGTTCCCCACGAACGGGTCGAAGCGCGGCTGGAGGACGAAGCGGCGCTCGCCGAAGGCCTGCGCGATGTCGACCGCGTCGTGCACCTCGCGGCACTTGTCTCGTTCCGACCAGCCGATCGCGACGAGATGTTCGTCGTCAATCGCGACGGCACCGAACGCCTCGCACGACTCGCATTGGCGGCCAACGTGCGACGCTTCCTGCACGTCTCGACCATTTCAGCCGTCGGCTACACAAACGATCCTGTCGAACTCGATGAAGGCACAGCATTCAATTTTGGCCCGCTGAACATCGGCTACAGCGACAGCAAGTTCGCCGCCGAGCAACGCGTGCTGGTGGCGGCGCGCGAGGGCCTCGACGCCGTCATCGTCAATCCACCGTCGATGTATGGACCGGGCGATCGGCGCAAGGGTGACGACTCGCTGCTCGGCGCGGTCATGCAAGGCAAGATCAAGTTGGCGCCACCCGGCGGCACCAACATCGCGAACGTCGACGATGTTTGTGACGGCATGATCGCCGCGCTCGAGCGCGGAAGAACCGGCGAACGTTACATTCTCGGCGGTGAGAATCTCACCGGCCTCGAACTACTGAGACGCATCGCGAAGGCGGTTGGCGGCACCGCGCCAAAACGTGCCGCGCCACGTTCTCTGCTTCGGGCCGCCGCGCACGCACTGCGCTGGAAAGAACGACTATTCGGCAGCAAGTCACCGGTCACCAGTGAGATCGCGCGGCTGGCGGGCGTCTACATGTGGTACGCAAGCGCCAAGGCCGATCGCGAACTCGACTGGCGCGCTGGCTCCGTGGATGTCGGCATCGAAGCCGCGTGGCGCGAGATCGAAGCAGCGAACGACTAACGCCAAGAATCCGCGAGCAGCCAAGAATCCGCGAACAGGCTGTCACCGTGGGCGACTTCGGGTCCCTGTATAGGTGGCGGTGGTTGCTTGTGAGACGCGACCGCCGCTCACTCGCGGGACGAGTGCTTGTCACGTCTCACGAGTTAAGTGGAGGAGAGTCATGAGTCTACGAGCCCTTTTGTTCGCGACGTTCACGGTGGTGTTTGCCGTCGCAAGTTCTGCCCAGACTGGCAGCTGCCCGAAGAAACAGGCGAAGTTCGTTCCGGAGCGACTGACCATGCACAGCAAGCTGCCCTGCTCCGGCACCTCGATCAGTGTCGGTGGCGTGACCCTTGCTTCGTCGGGTGCGGCGTGCCCGCTACTCGCGACCCACACGATGGATCACGAGATCGAAGTCGACTCCATTCACAACACGATGATCGAGGTAACCGGGCAATCGGCCACGACCATCTACCACTTCGAGTGCGACCAGGACTGGTTGCTGATCATCCCGTGGGGCAGCAGCTGCCAGCTGGCGCGAACCGTCGTTGGCCCAGCCCTGGTGCGCTACCGGACCATCCCTTGCGCAACGGTCATCACCCCCTAGTCACCCACTGATAGGTGTCCGGCGCCATCGAGCGCCGGGAATCCGTTTCGTGGAGGAGCCATGTCGCAACGAGAGTCATCGGGGTCGCGCAAGTCGACCGTTCTGTTCCTGGTTTGTCTGGCCGCAGGAGTCATCGTCGGCGCAATCTGTGTGTGGCCGGAGCCAGCGCTCGAGGCCAATGCCGCCACCGCCGCACCTGCCGAACGCGAGGCGCCGCAGGACCCGAGTTCGGCCACGGCCGAAGACCAACAACAACCCGCAATGGATCGAGTGGCCGTCACGGCGCCGGTCGCTCGACCGAACAGAGCCGCGCCGCCACTCGCATTCGAAGAGTGCGTCGCCAAGCTCTGCGAAATGGGCCTGCGAACTGCGGAGCTAGCAGAAGAAGATGAGGTCGAGGCCGCCCAGGAACTCAACGAACAGGTACGCGAACTACTCGGGCAAGTGATGGAACAGTTCGCCGACGCCGGGGAACGCAGCCTGGCCATGCTCGTGGAGATGTCTGGCGGTCCGGAGCTCGAACCGCGTCCAGCACTCGACAACACCAAGCTGGGTGTGCTCCAGCTGCTGCTGCAAGCCGAGCTGACTCGCCGCAACCAACTCGCCGACATCGTCGAGGATCGATCTCGGGTCGATGCACTCGCGCAAGCGATGCTTGACTCGATGCCGATCGGCAGCGCCATCGCACAGATGGGCGAGCGCTG
Organism: uncultured bacterium; assembly: GCA_963974725.1. Lineage (GTDB taxonomy): Bacteria > Planctomycetota > UBA1135 > UBA1135 > UBA2386. Next base: position 7,040 of record CAXBFC010000275.1, read on the forward strand.
CCTGCACCAAGCGCCCTACCTACGGCTTACCCACGAACCCAGCGTCTTGCATCTGCTCACGCTGGCCAGCGAAGAGCAGTTCCCGCGCGACATCGCCACCAAATTGCTGATGACGCTGTGGGACAACATGTTGGCTGCGGGAGAGCGCAGCTCCGACGAACTGTCGCAACTCGCGATGCTGAAGCTCGACAGCGGCGACCCGAGCGAAATCGTGGCCGCGTGCCGCCAACTGCTCGCGGATGCCCGCTACCGCGCCGTGGTCCTGAGCTGGATGCGCGACCAAAAGAGCCAGGAGCTCGCCATCGACATCGCGGCGCTCGCCGCCAAGGAGCTGCACGTAAAGGACGCGCTCGAAGTGCTCCGCGAGTTGTCGCCGCTGCTGCAAGGCACTCGCGGCACCTACATGACACTCGGCATTCGCTCGCCACATGCAGTCGCTGAGGCCTACCGCAAGCATCTGGCAGCAAACAATCATCCGGATGTGCGCGGCGAGCTGATCATGGGCGTCGGCATGCTGCCGGACGCAGTAGGTCTACCAGTGGCGGAACTGGCGCTCGCCAACGACCCATCGCCGGAGGTGCGCATCCAGGCGATGTATGTGTTCACCGTTCACGCGGCGCCCGAGGCTGCCGAGCGAGCCGTCAACCAACTGCTCGATGACCCAGTGATCGCCAACGACTCGCTGCGACTTGGCTCGATCGTTTTGGCGCTGCAGAATCTGGAACAGGGCGACCCCAACCGGATCGCACGGCTCGCCGCCCGCCTGAAAAGCCTGCCGCTCGCCGACTACAGCCGCATCGCACTCAAAGCCATCCTCGACCGTTGCCTCCCAGGTGGAGCACCAACCGGCGGGGACTAGACGCGCGCGCCAACTGCTCGAATTCGACAGGCCTGCAGCGCAATGCCCGCCTTGGCATGCCCGCACTGGCATACCCGCACTGGCATACCGACGCTGGCATGACCACGACGGCCAAATACACCGGTGCCGCACTTGATTGCGAAAGGCGCGCGACCATGCGGGCCGAGCGAAGCGGTAGGCAGATGAGGGCAAGACTGCCCGATTGCGAACCGGCACGAGCAGGCCTCAATCCGTATCCAGGCGAGCGCCCCACAGAGTCGGGCCTACACAGTCGGGCCGACAGAGTGGGGCCGACAGAGTGGGCCCTACCGAGCGGGGCCCACAGACGAGGATGAGTAGCGACGTTCTTGTCGGGCTGAACTAGACGAGCCAGCGCGCGACCAGACTCGTGCCTGCTACTTCTTCTTCTCGATGTGCTTGGTGTGCTTGCGCAGACGCGCGCAATACTTGCTGAGCTCGAGCTTGGGAGTGCCGGGCTTCTTCAGCAAGGTGTAGTTGCGATCGCCGGACTCCTCACAGACGAGGAAGACGATTTCTTTCTTCTTCTTGGGTTTTGCCATGACTGCGTTCCGGCTCTGGAAAGGTGAGCCGAGTTGGGAGGGCCGAACAAAGTAGCGACCGCCTGCCAAAGAACAAGACCTTCCCCAAACCTGCCGGATCCGGACCGGCTAATCCCCCTCAGTAATCGAGCAGAATCACCGGCATTAGGCCGATTTGAGGGCCCCACGGCGAGGTGTTCAAATTATCTGGAAAGAAGAAGCTGCTGCAGTTGTCTGCGACGCCGACTGAGTGACAAACCAACTGCAGGCCGTTGCTGAACGACAGCGGGATCACCGGGCGAGAGTCGTCGAACCAAGCTGCCTGGAAGGACAGGCGCTGGCCAATCGGCGTCGCGCCAGGGATGTCGAACGTCGTGGCAAACTTGCCAGTCGTATCGGTCGGGCCAAACCAGGCGTAGTCCAGGGGCGCCCATTGGAGGCAGTCGACCATCAGAGGATCCGCCATACCGAATGATCCGCCGTAGCCCACATAGCTCGGACCAGGCGGGCGGGTGGCCGGGTCGAGGCCCACCCAGACCAGCACCAGACCAAATTCGGTGGCCGTAGTCGGCGGCGCGCCGGTCACCTCGAGATCCACTGTCGTGCCAACGAGCGGTGACGCAGAGCTCGTGTATTTGAGTTCGGTCGGCTCGACACGAGTGGTGCAGGTGCCATCGCCCACGGTCACGACGTAGCCATCATCCGTGCCGGTATCCCAATGCACGGCGTCGACCCAATTTCCCGTGCCGATCGTCAACGGGCCATCCAGCGTCTCAAACTCCAGGAACAGCGTGCCAGCCGTCACCGTCAGGGGTTGGCTGAACGTGATCTGCACGAACTCCTCGCCGACGATGGTGGTAGTCGTAGGCGCCGGGGTCGCGGCCACATTGATCTGCGCCGGCCCGAACAGCAGTTGTGGCAAGGGCAACTGGAGCGTCGCGTTCTGTATCGCGGTCCCGTTGACCTGCGCGGCAGCGGACGTCTGGAAGCCGCCGCGGATCTTCAGCGTGCGCGTCATCGCGGGAAACGCGGGCGCCCCCTCGAGAGTCGACCGCCGCAGGCGCAAGCCCGTGATCGTTTCCCCCACGAAGCCCGTCGGCATCATCACCGGATCGATAAACACCTGCAGCTTGCCCTTGCTCCAGCGCAGGGGCATCGCCACACCGGCATTACCAGGCAAGGTTTCGAAGGCAGGCGGCAGGGTGGCTGTGCTCTGACCAACAAGGGTCGAACAACCAATAAGAGCGGCGAACGCTAGCAAGTGCTTGGGCATCGGATTCTCCAGTTGCCCATGACATCGGCATCTTGGCCGGGTTTGCCCAATGCCAATCCGACAATGGCGGACGCGCTTGCAGTGGCTCCCTGGGTCCCGGGCGGCGCGCGCTCGTCGGATCGCTCCGGGCAGCAGCATGGGCAGGAGAAAAATGTGAAGGGCCCGGTCCCCACCGGGCCCTTCGAGGGTCGTCCGCAACTCGACGCTCCCAACTTCCTATCCGACTGCCGTATCGGCCGTCGCACGGCGCGAACCTGAGCAAGAAGCTCCGTTGCCGCAAGCCGAGACTGGCAACCCCGCCAACACAGCGCGGTTGCAGCCACCCGAATCGAGTCGCCCGACCAAGCACCCCCAGCCAGCAGACTGCGATCAAAAGAACGCAGCCCGCAGTGCCACCCGCAGCGCCAGCCGCAGCGCCAGCCGCAGTGCCAACCCGCAGTGCCAGCCGCAGTGCCAACCCGCAGTGCCAGCCCGCAGTGCCAGCCAGCAGTGCCAACCCGCAGTGCCAGCCAGCAGCGCCAACCCGCAGTGCCAACCCGCAGTGCCAGCCAGCAGCGCCAACCAGCAACGCCGGCCAGCAGCGCCAGCCAGCACGCCCCGCCAACGACCATGGGAAAACGCCAGCCTGCTCGCCGACTCTCTGGGACGAACGTTGCGAAGAGCCGCCCACCTGCGCGAGCATGCCTACATGGCCGTGCCCCCTACCGCTGCTCCCATCACCATCGTCACCGGCAGCAACCGCGGCATCGGCCGGTCGATTGCCACCGGCTTGGCGAACGATGGCCATCGTCTCGTCTTGACCGCGCGCGACGAACAACGGCTCGCGTCGGTCGCCGACGAACTGCGCGGCGACGGCGCAACCCTGGTCACGATCGCAGCCGACCTACGGGCTCCGGGAAGCGTCGAGCGCGTGCTCGCCTTCACCGAGCAATCGTTCGGCAAGCCCGATGTCATCGTCAGCAACGCCGGCACCGCGCCCTCGGACAAGGTCGAGAATACGACGACCGAGATGCTGCAAGCCGCGTTCGACCTGCACGTCGCCGTGCCGCTCGCGTTCGCCCGCCATTGCGTCAAGGACATGAAAGCGCGAGGCAGCGGTTGCCTTCTG
>CAXBFC010000276.1:0-10741 GCA_963974725.1 uncultured bacterium
TCCTCGAGAGCGCGACCGCGCCGCTATCGAAAAACGGCCACGTCGCGGCGACCGCAGCAGCGATCGCCCTGCATCTGCGGGGCGATGACCACGGCGGCACGATCACCGAGGCGTCGCTCACCAAGATGGCCGCAGCGGTCAGCCGCGCCCAGAACCCGGAGATGCGCGCGATGGCCGATGCGATGGTTGCGCTGCAGAAGCTGAAAGCCGAAGAAGCAGCCGCAAGCAAGGGCGGCGAGCAACCTCGCTAGCGACGTTCGCGGCCGGGCTGGGCAGGGCTGCTTTGGCTTGGTCGCGACTAGGCCGGTTGCGGTTGGGCTGGTTGCAACCGGCCAGACGGCCGGCGCTACTCGCCGCTCTCGAGGATCTTCTTGACGACATTGGTCGTCGAACGGCCGGCAACCAACGGCACCAAGACCACCTGGCCGCCGTGGTCCTCGACCCATTCGCGGCCGACGACGCCCTTGTCGCGCCAATCCTCACCCTTGGCGAGCACGTGCGGCGTGATCGCTTCGATGACGGCCTTCGGCGTGTCGTCACCAAACGCCACGACGTAGTCGACGGCCTCGAGCGCGGCCAACACGGCCATGCGATCTTCGAGCGTATTGAACGGGCGCCCCTTGCCCTTCTCCTGCCGCTGCACCGATTCGTTGGTGTTGACGGCGACCAGCAACGCGTCGCCATACGAACGCGACTTCTGCAAGTAGTCACAGTGACCGGCGTGCAAGATGTCAAAGCACCCGTTGGTGAACACGAGGCGGCGACCCTCGGCGCGCAGGCGCGCGCCGACTTCGACGGCTTGTTCGTGGCTAAGCACCTTGCCGATGTTCTCCGGCGACGTATCGCCGAGTCGCGCCAACACTTCGCGGCGCGACGGCGCCCAGGTGCCGTGTTTGGCGACCGTGATGCCAGCGGCGTGGTTGGCCAATTTCAGCGAGTCATCGAGCGGCACGCCAGCCGCGCGACAGTAGGTCAGCACCGACACCACCGTGTCGCCAGCGCCGGTCACATCAAAGACCTGGCGCGCTTCGGTTGGGATGATGCGATGCGAACCGTCACCGGTCTCGAAGAAGATGCCGTCCTTGCCGAGGGTGATAACCGCGGTTTGGATGCCAGTGATCTCACGCAGCCGTTGCGCGACGCGGTGCATGTCCTCAGTCGAGTCGATCGAGATGCCGGTCGCCGCCTCTGCTTCGGAACGGTTCGGCGTCAACAGATCGACTCCTTCGTAGATGGAGTAGTCGTTGCCCTTCGGGTCGACCACCGTGACTCCGCCAACGCTCTTGGCGGCGGCGACGGCAGCCTGGATCACTGGGCGCGTCAAGACGCCCTTGCCGTAGTCACTGAGCAGCACGCTCTGCCACGGGAACGGCCGCTGGTTGAGCAGATCGAGCATGCGCTGCTCGGCTTCGCCCGAAACCGGCGCGCGCGATTCCTCGTCGACCCGCAGCACCTGCAGGGTCTGCGCGACGTAGCGGGTCTTGCGCGTCGTTGGTCGCGACGCATCGACGACCAGCGCCTGCGTATCGATGTCGGCATCGCGCAGCAGCGAACGCAACCGTTGCCCGGGTTCGTCGTCGCCAATCACTCCCAGCACCGAAGCCGAAGCCCCCAACGTGCTCAAGTTGGCGCCGACGTTGCAGGCACCACCGAGCAGGAAGCGATCGCGCTCGAAGTCGAACACCAACACCGGAGCTTCCGGGGAAACGCGCTTCGCCTTGCCATCGGCGTAGCGGTCGAGGATCAAATCCCCCACCACCAGGATGCGGGTCGACGGCAGTCCAGACAGCACCGCGGCGAGACGCCGATTCTCTTCACCAATCGAAGCAGTCATTACCGTGCCTCCTGCAAGCAACCGCGACTCTTGGCGGTGCAGAGCAACGCCTGGTGCAACAGTGGCAGCACGATCTCATGCATCGCAAGAATCGAACGGCCATTCTTCGGCGGTCGCTGCACGACGTTGGTGAAGGCCCGGTATTGCTGCAGCATATCGAAGTTGCAGGTCATGAAGTCATCGGTCAACTGGCCGCGATTGCGTGCGATCGACACGGCCTTCAAGAACACCTCGGGCATGATCACCGCCGACCCGACGTTCAACCACACACCCTTTTCGAGGCGGCCGATGCTGTCGGCGAACGTCCAGAAATCCTTCTGCGTCGCGGCTCCGAGCGCGGCGCCGTCGAGCTCCGGATCCATGTGCGTGATGTCGCAACCGAACGCGACGTGCACCGTCGCCGGAATGCCGAGACGGGCCGCCTCGCCAAACACCGACAGGTGGCGATACGGCAGTTCGTCTTCGAGGATCTGCTTGCCGACTGCTTCGCCGTAGCCAATGCCCTCGTCTTGCGCACGCTTGGCGGCGCCGTTGAGCGCGTCGAGTGTCTCGCGCCAGAAGCCGAACGACCCGTTCGGCAGGTTCTCACCAACGTCTTCGCTGGTCGCGCCCTGGTAGGCCATCTCCCAGTCGTGGATGGCGGACGCGCCGTTGGTCGCGATGTGCGTGATCAGACCGCGACGCATCAAGTCGATGATCAACGGCGACAGGCCGACCTTGAGCACGTGGGCGCCGAGTTGCACGCCGACTTCCTTGCCGTTCTCGCGAGCGGTGACAATCTCGGACACGACCGCTTTCAACGACTTGCTGCCGTAGATGTCCGGCAACGCTTCGAACCACGTCAGGAAGCCATCAACCGGCGGCAGCACCTTGGCGAAGTCTTCCTTCTGCACAAGGTTGCGACGCTCGGCAAGCGGGCGGATGGTCAGCGGACGTGGATCGGCTTCTGGGGTCGGGTCGGGCATCGTGAGGCGCCCTCATCGTGCCGGTGGGCAGTGGCCCGGTCCAGATTGGATGTGGCCCGCGATGCATTCCGCGCGCGATTCCTCGTGGGCATCCACCTGATAATCCACCTGGGGGAATCGGTGTGCATGAGCAAAGAAAACGCCCCAGCGGCCGGGGCAGGCAAGCGAATGACCGCCGGGACAAGGCAACCGCGAACGGCTACCGTGGGTCATCATGCCGGGTCGCGCCGATCGGCGCCAGACGGCACGAGACTAGAGGCGTGGCCGCAGCGCCCGTTCGTGGCGCACTGCGAAACGCTCTACTCAGCGCCAGACGATGCGCAGTTCGAGCACCTGGGCGGCAACCACCGATTTGTTCAGCACCATATCGAAGCGCACGGCTTCGGCCCGGTCCGAGTTCAGTGAGCCGACCCCACCACCAACGGCGGTGCGCCACGGGCCCTCGGTTCCAGCCTGAGCGTTGCCAGTCATCGGGTCGATGCGTGCCCCTTGGAAGCGCACCATCACCGGCCCGGCGGGGTTGTCGGCCGCCAACGGCGACACGGTCGGATCGTCACTGTAGAGAACCGGCAGGCCCCCGACATCGACGAGCATCTCGTAACGCACGTAGACCGGCAGGCCGAGGCTCGGCGGCAGCATCCACTTCGAGCGCGAACCCGAGAACGCGTCGGTGTCGTTCAGCGATCCGCCCTGGATGAACGAGCTGTACGGCGGCACCGAGGTGCCGTTCATGATGACCAGCGGGGACTCAATGCGGTAGTTGCCGGGTGAACCATCACCCGCTTTACCGGTCGCGCGCTGCAAGCTGTTCAGGATGAAGCCGACTTCGCTGCCCTTGCCGCCGCGCGTGTTGACGAAACCGGTCACAGCTGCTCGGGTCGCACTCTGGATCACGATCGAACCGCCAGAGCCGCCGCCACCGGGAGAGCTGATGCCAACCGGCAGCGAGCCGTTGATCAGTGCGCAATCACCACCGCGGGAACGCAGTTCGCCGCTGATCTGCAAGTCCGATCCTGAGCGCAGCACCAGCACGCCGCCGCCACCGCTACCAGCGTGACCGGACAGGAACTTCACCGCCGGGTTGGTGAGAACGATGATCCCATAGCCGTGGGTGCCGCCGCCGCCGCCACCCGAACCGCCAACCGAGTAGTGCTCGAGCGACGAGTAGCCAGCAGACGGTGGGAATGGCTGCAGCGAAAAGGGCACCCCGCCGGCAACCACGGCGCTAGCGGCAACCGTGCCGGCACCCGTTCCGGTATAGAGCGGCTGCGCTGGCGTGCCGCCGGGCAAGGTATACCCACCACCGCTACCACCCGGACTGAAGTAGGCGCAGTAGACGGACCCGCCGACTGTCGGTGTTGGGATGGCCCAGATTCCGGACCTAGGCGCGATTGGACTGCCCTGACCACCGGTGTCTACGGTCGCACCCAAGTACGCGTGCCCGGCCGAAACCCGCACGCTCTCGCCTGGCTGGCCGTCGGTGACGGCAATGCCGCCCACGATGGTAGGACCGGTGTTCGTGCCCCGCTGGCCACCGTTGCCACCTGCGCCACCACCGGGACCGGACGCCCCACCCGGCTGCCCCACCAAAGAGGAGATGGCAGGAAACGTCGACGCGTTGAGCCCAATCGCGGGACCTGAGGTGACCAGCGCCGAGGGCATGTCCGGCGCATCCACCGTGACCGTCCCCATCACATCAATCCGACCGCGCACGAAGATCTGAGCAGCCACGGAGCCGACGAAGCGAACGGTCGTGCCCGCGGGCACAACGAAGTCCGTGAAGTAGAAGCGGCCATCAGTCACCATCTCTGACTGATTCGACAGCGTGTTGCTGGCCGGGATCAGCGTCGAATCGGTGTTGATCACATACACACCACCACCGACGGCTTGGCCAATATCCGGCGAGAATGAACCGTGACGGCCGTCGCCACCAATTTGACTGGCCATCGCGATGCCGCCCGCCCACAAGTCTCCGGACGTCAGCCCATCACGATTGATCGTGCTGACAAACGTCTCGACCAATTCGTATTCCGTGAGTGGGATGCCAACCTGCATCTCCAAGCCATTGGACGTGCCTGCGACTCCAACCGAACTGACGAGCAGCAACTGCGCATTGTAGCGCTCAGCCAACAACGTCGCCGAGTTGGGGATCGAGATCAGCTGGGTCGTTTGCGCCGTCGTGCCGAGTACCGTGAGGATCGCTGGATCGACCAGCAACTCACAACCAGCAGGGCTGAGCGGAATCGTCACCGGCAACGACACGCCATTGGCGACCGTGTGTGAGAAGCCAATCATCGACAACGTGATGGCCGCGCCGGAGTGCGCGCCTTCGATCCGATGGCTGGTGCCAGGTCGCGGCGACGAGCCCGGTGCAAGTTGCAACCGCATCGGCGGCATGGCGCCACGTCTCGACACCGTTGCCGTAGTCCGCGACGAAGATCGTTTCGGAGCGCGCTGGGTGGTAGCTCATGGCCGTGGCAATCGGCGAAATAAACTGCCCCGCCGGTGTCATCGTCGCGCCAAATCCGACGCCGTCCCACTCGACGGTCTCGCGCGAATCAAACGGTTGCATCAAGACCACGCGGGCGCGCCGTTCGTCGAAAGCAACCTCACCGAGCGACAGGCCTTGCTGGCTAACTCCCAGCGACAGCCAAGTAGAATTGTCTAGCCGGGACACGGACACCGAGGGGAAGCCGCCTTCGAGCAGCAGCACTTCGCCGCGCACCGAGTCCGTCACGACGCGAGCATCCGCTGCGGTGAACGTTGGGCCCGCGGACCATCCCAAACCAGCCGTGTAGAACCACGTGGTGTATTGGCCTTGCGGAGTTTGGCCGACCATGACCATGCGGCTCGAAACCGGGTCGAAGGCCATGGATGTGCTGGTCAGGATGCCGGGTTGAGCACCAATCGCCACTTGGAACCACACGATCCCGTTCGGGCTTTGCCAAGTGTCGGTCAAGAACGAACCGCCGTTGGTGCCGCCATAGATGAGCAAGCCCTGACTACCTAGCTTGCCCATGGCGGGGTTGTCTCGACGAGGCACCCCTAACCCCGTGTACGGCTGCCAATCCACGCCATCCCAAACCCAATCGGTGGCCGCCGGATTGGACTCGTCGCCGCCAAACAGCAGCAAGTCTCCGGTCGGCATCTCAGCCAGAGCGAAGCCAACGCGGGAAGGTGGCGAAGTGACCGAGGGCACGGGTCGCCAATCGCCGACGGCCTGGGCCGTCGAGGGTGCTGCGAGCAGCACGGGGAGGGATGCGCAAAAAACGCGCGCCAAGGACATTGGCGCGATGATGGGACGGGCCATTCGAACTCTCCTGGGGTCAGAGGAAGGCACACGGGAGCGGCAAACCACCCCTGCTGCTCAGCGAGCTTGAGAGCGCTTGGAGGCGGAACTTCCGGTGTCGTTGGGGTCCCATACCTTGGGGCTGTTGGCGAGTCACCGCCAGTGGCTCGCATTTCTGGCGAAATCAGCTGACGTGCGATGGCAATCAGGTCACGTGGGGGTTGGGCTACGCCTCGGGCAGCGTTGCCGGCAAGATTGCCCGCCAACGGTAGCCTCGCAGCGAAAGCCACAGACGCCTGCGCGCGTTACCGGCTCCCGCGCAGGCCTGATGTCTAGCAGACGCTCAATCGATCTGCGTCCGTCAGCGGGTATACGCCCTTCTCTTGCAGCAGTGCGACCAGCTTGTCCTGGTCCTGGTTGCGAGCGAGTTCCACTTCCGGATCGGTGGCGCCGACCAGATGGAACAAGTCGACCCGGCCAGCAGCAATATCAAACGACGAGGCGTAGTGCTTGGGCTGATCCACCAACAACCAACGGATCGCGCTTTCGAAACTGGGCGTGATCGAATCGTTGAGCGGAATGCGGTTGCCGTACTCAAACAGCTCCGCGCCTTCGTAGTTGCCAACCGCAACCAGCAGCTCGTACGCCATCAAGTTGTGCAGCAAGGGCACAGCCCAATCCGCTTCGTTGGTCGTCTCGATCACCAATTCGAAACCGAGGCCGGCGAAGCCACTCGGATCCTTGCCGGGCTTGTCCAGGTTCCACGGGTTGCTGAGCCCCGACGTGACGTAGATCCACGACGCGCGTTCTTCGTGCGGCGGGCACGCGAACACCCCGTGATTGAGCCATCCCGGATGGGCATCCTTGCCGTAGCGTTCGTAGACCTTCGGGCCCGCCGTGAAGACGCCGGAACCGAGGTCACCAAATAGGGAGCGGTAGACACGATCCTCACGATCTGTCCACAGAGCTTCGAACCAATCACTGAACGCCGGGTCACTCATTATGGGCACGCCCAAACTACCACAGGTTGGAACGAGGACTACAACGCGGTATCCGTGACAGCGATGAAACGGCAGGACAAAGCAGCGCGCATCCAAGCGATCCTCGACGAGCGCTTCCCCAAGCCGCCGATCCCGCTCGACCACCAAGACCCGTTCTCGCTGCTGATTGCGGTGCTATTGTCGGCACAGTGCACCGACGTGCGGGTCAACCAGGTGACCCCAGCTCTGTTCGCGCGGGCGCCCACTCCGGAGTTGATGGTCGATGTGCCGGTCGAGGAAATCCGCGCAATCATCCGGCCGTGCGGGCTCTCCCCCCAGAAGGCCAAGGCGATCTCGGGATTGTCCCGGATCTTGCTCGATGAACACGATGGCGAGGTTCCGAACACCCTGGCCGAACTAGAAAAACTACCGGGCGTCGGACACAAGACGGCGAGTGTCGTCATGGCGCAGGCTTTCGGGGTGCCCTCGATGCCCGTCGATACACACATCCATCGCTGCGCGTGGCGCTGGGGCTTGAGCAACGGCCGCAGCGTCGAGCAAACCGAACGCGACCTGGTGCGCACGTTCCCCAAAGAACGCTGGAACGACTTGCACCTCCAGATCATCTGGTTCGGGCGCACGACGTGTCCCGCCATGCGTCACGACCCGGAGCAGTGCACCATCTGCTCGTGGGCGATGAGCAAGGCGCGACGCGCGGAAGAGAAGCGCAAGCGGGCGCGCTAGACATCAGATCTCACCTAGCCGACGAGCAGGGTGCCGGCCTTGATGGTCTGCAACGGCAGGTCGTAGTAGTCGGCTACGCGCGACGCAGCCGAGCTGCGAAACCAAGGAGTGGTCAAACGTGCAAACGTGGCGAAGACATGCTGCTGTGGGGCGCGAAACACGACGCCGAGCTGGCGGTATGGCAGATGGCGCTGGCCGTTCCGCAAGCGACCACGCAACTCGACAAAGCGCACGATCTGGTCACACGGCACAACGTGCTGCGACCAAGGCAGCGTCAATTCTCGTGTGTGCTTGTCGATCACGAAGCCGGGCTCGCGCAGCTTCTGATGGCGCTGCGCCCGGCGCAGGATCCAGGCAACGACCGGGACCAGCAGCAACCAGATGAAGCCGATCACGGGGTAGTAACCCGCCGGCGCCGTGTCGCGCGGGTTGCCAGCCAGCCACGGCATTAGCCACGGCCAGATGGTGATCATCGCACTCATGGCGAACACGCCGACCATCAAGAACCAGAAGTTCAAGCGTTTGGGTTCGAGGCGGATGCTCTGGTCATCTTCGCGCCAATGCATGCGAGTGCTCGTGAAGTCAGGTCCGACGATCTGTTTCAGCTCGGTATCACTTGGATCGTGATCCCAGACGAGATGCGTCGGATGACTCGCACGGAGGCTCATCTGCGCTTCGATTTGGAGGTGGCTTTCTTGGCCTTCTTGGCGGGCTTCTTGGCGGGAGCCTTTCGTGCGGGAGACTTCTTGGCCTTTCTCGTGGCGGGATTCTTGGTGGCCTTCTTGGGAGCCTGCTTGGCTGGCTTCTTGACTGCCTTCTTGGGTGGTTTCTTGGCTGCCTTCTTGGTTGGCTTCTTCGGCGCCTTCTTCGCGGGTTGCTTAGCTGGCTTCTTCGCCGACTTGGCTACTGGCCGCCGCGCTGGCTTGCGCGGTGCGCCACCACCACCGAAGACGATGTCGAACACTTCATCGAAGTGGTCCACGAAGTAGATCTTCAAGCCGCGCACGAGCTCGCGCTTCAACTCCTTGACATCGGGTTCGTTGCCCTTTGGCAACAACACGCGCTGCAAGCCAAAGTTCTTCGCGGCCAGAACCTTTTCGCGCACGCCACCGATCGGCAGCACCTCGCCAACGACGGTCAGTTCGCCGGTCATCGCGATGTCCGTCGGCACGGGTTGATCCGTCAACGACGACAAGAAGGCGCACGCGATCGCGATGCCTGCGGACGGTCCATCCTTCTTGATCGCGCCACTCGGAAAGTGCAGGTGCAGGTTGCTGTTGTCGAGACGCGCTAGATCGATGCCGAAGCGCTTGCTGCGACTGCGCAGATAGCTCAACGCCAGACGCGCCGATTCACTCATGACGTCGCCGAGGCTGCCAGTCAGCTGCAACGTCGACTTGCCTTGGCTGCGCACCGCCTCGATGTAGAGCACGTCACCACCGACCGGCGTCCACGCCAGTCCTTGCACGACGCCGGGTAGGCGCTTCTTGCGGCGCTCGTCGGCCTTGAAACGGGCCCGCCCTAGCAACTGTTCCATCTCGGCCAGACTGAGTCGAGCTGGCCCCTTCTTGCCACTGGCAACGAGTCTCGCGACCTTGCGGCACATGCGACCGATCACCTTGTCGAGGCCACGCACGCCGGCCTCGCGCGTGTAGTTGGGCACAATGCGTTGCCAAACCGGCAGGGTGATCGACAGGTTGCTGCTGGTCAAGCCGTGCCGCGTGATCTGCTTCGGCAACAAGTGACGACGCGCAATCTCGACCTTCTCCTCGACTAGGTAGCCGGGGATCTCAAGGATCTCCATGCGATCGCGCAACGGCTCCGGAATCTGTGACAACACGTTGGCCGTCGCCAAGAACATGACTTTCGACAAATCGAAGGGCACGTCGAGGTAGTGATCCTGGAAGTTGTGGTTCTGCTCCGGATCGAGCACTTCGAGCAACGCCGAACTCGGGTCGCCGCGGTAGTCGCTGCCGAGCTTGTCGATCTCATCGAGCAGCATCACCGGGTTGTTGCTGCCGCACGCCTTGAGGCCTTGCAGAATGCGCCCCGGCAGCGCCCCCACGTAGGTGCGGCGATGGCCTTTGATCTCGGCTTCGTCGCGCATGCCGCCCAACGAGAACCGGAAGAACTCCCGCCCCATCGCGCGCGCGATGCTGCGGCCCAGGCTGGTCTTGCCAACGCCGGGCGGGCCGCTGAAGCATAGGATCGAGCCGCCGTGACCCGGACGAAGCTTGCGCACCGCGAGGAACTCGAGGATGCGTTCTTTGACTTCGTCGAGGCCGTAGTGATCGTCGCGCAAGACCCGGCCAGCGCGCGCCAGGTCGGTGTGATCCTTGGTCGACTTGGACCACGGCAACGCCACCAGCCAATCGAGGTAGTTGCGGATGACGCTGTATTCGCCGGACTCGACCGGCGTCGTCTGCAAACGCTTCAGCTCTTCGTCGGCGCGGCGCTTGGCTTCCTCCGGCATCTTCGCATCGGCCACGGACTTCGTCAGGCGTTTCAACTCCAGCGCCCGCGGATCTTCCTCTTCTCCGAGCTCACGCCGGATGATCTTCAGCTGCTCACGCAGGAAGTAGTCCTTCTGCGCCTTCTCCGCCTTCTGGCGGATCTCCTCATGGATCTTCTGATCGAGGGCAGCCAGTTCGCTCTCGGCCATCGCGAACTGCAATGCGAGTTCGCAGCGCTTGCCGACATCGGCTTCCGCCAACAGGCGCTGGCGATCGCCGACCTTGCGCACAATGCCGGCCGAGAAGTCTGCGAGCTGACCAGGGTCGTCAACGTTGAGCAACGCAGTTGCGAAGCCAGGGTCGACGTGCTCTTGCAACCCGGCGAGTTCTTGCAGTTGCTTCTGCAACAGGCGGAACAACGACTGCGATCGCTTGCCCTGTGCCGGGATCTCGACAAGTTGCTTGACGCGCACGAC
>CAXBFC010000277.1:0-10571 GCA_963974725.1 uncultured bacterium
GTCGTCAGACGGCAGGCGTTCCCCTGCCGCCCGCTTCGCGGGCTCCGTCGGTCTGCTCTACGGGTCTCTAGTGCGTTGCGGCCGCGATTCTCAGGCTCGAAGCAGGCATGGTTCCTGTAGCGGTCGCACGCTACAACGGTCCCCCGTATGAAGATTCGCCATGTCTCGACCGCGGCTGCGAGCCGCGGCGACGCCGTCTACGTTCTCGCTCCCGATGGTCGTGCCGATGCTGGCGATGCGCTCAAGAAAGCGCTGCAGCAAGCGAAGGCCACGGGAGATCTCAAGACCAGCTTCCGGGCGGTCCGGCTGTTCCACCAGCCCAAGGGCGCTGCCGCGAAGCGCCTCGGTGTCGTCGGACTCGGCAAGGTCGCGAACATCAACACCGAGCGCTTGCGTCGCGTCGCGGCAATCGCCCAAGGCAGTGCTGCCAGTCGTGAGTCGGCATCGTTCTCGTTGTTGGTTCCGGCGAATGCCATCAGGAAGGCCAAGCCGTTCGCCGCTGGCCAGGCGATCGCCGAAGGCCTCGTGCTCGGAGCCTATCGCTATGACGCGCCGCGCAAGGAGAAGCCGAAGAAGGCGCACGCGCTGCAGGCGCAAGTTGCCGCGGTCGGATTGAGTTCGAAGGATGAAGCGGAGTTTGCGCGCGGTTTGACGGTCGGCGCGAAGTCGGCGGAAGGTGCCGTGTTCGCGCGCGACCTCGAGAACCAGCCCGCCAACATCTTGACGCCGACGACGATGGCGCGGGCCGCCAAGAAGCTCACCGGCGGTCGCATGACCGTCAAGGTGCTCGATGAGAAGGCGATGCAGAAGCTCAAGATGGGCGCGCTGCTTGGTGTCTCGCGCGGCAGCGTCGAGCCGGCCAAGCTGATCGTGTTCGAATACAAGACGCCGGGTGCCAAGGGCAACGTCTGTGTCGTCGGCAAGGGCCTGACGTTCGATAGCGGCGGCATCAGCATCAAGCCGGCGGGGCGCATGGATGAAATGCGCTACGACATGTGCGGCGCCGGTGCGGTCATGGGCTTGTTCCATGCGCTCAAGAACGGCGCGCTCGGCAGCTACAAGCCAAAGCGCAACATCATCGGCATCATCGCTGCGGCGGAGAACATGCCCGATGCCGATGCGCAGCGCCCCGGTGACGTGGTGACGGCGATGGATGGTCACACGATCGAAGTGCTCAACACCGACGCCGAAGGTCGCCTGGTGTTGGCCGACGCGATCAGCTACGCGAAGAAGTACTACAAGCCCGAGAAGATGTGTGACCTCGCGACGCTGACTGGCGCCGTGGTGGTGGCGCTCGGCCACGAAATGTCCGGCATCATGGGTTCCGACCAGAAGTTGATCGATGCATTGATCGACGCCGGCGACGTCGCCGATGAACCGCTGTGGCAGTTGCCGCTGTGGCAGTGCCACAAGGATCAGGTCAAGAGCAAGTTCGCCGACCTGGCCAACATCAACTCACCGGCGCACGGCAACGGCTCGACCGCCGGCGGTGCGTTCTTGAGCTACTTCGCTGGCGACACGCCATGGGCGCACCTCGACATCGCGGGCGCGGCCTACGGTGGTCTGACCAAGGACTACTACAAGGGCGGCGCGACGGGCACTGCGGTGCGCACGCTGCTGCACTGGATCCGCACGCTGTAGGAACGTCGCGGCCAAACGGCGCGATGGCGCCGCGCGCTTCTGCCAAGCGATCGTGCCAAGCGATCGTGCCAAGCGATTGTGCGATGCAATTGCGCCGAACTACTGTTGCGTGCGCACGACCGGCAACGACTGGCGTCGCCAAAGCGACGTCGCGCTTGGCAGTAGTTCGATGCGCGGGTTGGTTTGCGTTGAGGTGTTGCCGAGCACCACGGCTTCGCCCGCCGGGATGCGCATCGTTGCGCCATTCTGCGCCACCATCGCGATGCGCTGCTCGGATACTTCGATCGCACCCCATGCGCCTTCGCCCAGCTCAGGGTTCGGCGCGAACGTGCCGGCCTCGAACTGAATCGTCAGCATGTCCAGTTCGAGTGCGCCCGGCATCTGGTTGTCGAGCCGCACGCAGCCGGAATCGTCGATCGTCGCTCGCGGTAGGCGCAGGGCGCTCGGCCACTGCGGTGCCTGGGCGGTTGCCGGGCCGAGGCTCAGGCGGTGAAGCGACCCGGCCGCGGATTCGGCGCCACTGTCGTCGCACAACAGGTGCGCATCGACGAATACTGCTTGGAACTTGTCGTCGACGAAGTTGAATTGCTGCACACCATCCAGCGACACGGTGACTTGTTGGCTCTGCGCGTCGCGACGCACCTCGATGTGGTGGAAGCGACCCGGATCAATCGGTGTCGTGCCCTTGCCAAGATCTGGGAAGAACTCGAGAACCGCCTGGTCGTCTTGTTGGCGCAGGTAGAGGCCGGTGTCGATCTTGCGGTTTTGGTAGTCGACCAGCTTGCCCCACTTGCCGTTGCCGTAGGACGAAAACGCGACCAGCATGCTCAGCGTGTAGTCTGATTGTCGCTCGGTGTTGAGGCCGCGGATGCGCAAACCGCGGTTGTCGACGAACGTGTAGGTCTGGTCGCGGTCGATGCCGCCAAGCTGCTGCAGCGACAGGTTGTCATCGCCGCCTTCGAGAGCTACCGGTGGCGCATGGCTCGGCGGCCTGCGTTCTTCCGGAAGCTCGATGCCACGCATCAGGATGGCGAGGTCGTGTTCATCGGTGCGCGTGTCGCCATCGAGGTCGAGGTCCTTCTCGGTTGCAGAGAACCGTGCGCAATAGATACTGAGGTCGGTCGCCGTGAGGGCGCCGTCGCCGTTGAGATCGCCCCGGATCAACGTCGGCGGGAACGCTTGGGTGTGCAGCGCAACGCGACAGATGCGCAGTTCGTCGAGATCGCCAGCAAAGCCCCGCGTGCCGTCGGCGCTGCGGCCGATGTGCAAGAAGCCGCCGCCACCGCCGCTCGGTGCCTTCGCAAACGGCACCGCTGCCCCGAGCGGCTCGCCGTCGACGTAGAACCGCACCAGCTGCGCCTGGTGCTCGCGCGTGACGCGCAGGCGATGCCACGAACCGAGCTGCGCATTTGCGGCTACTGTGCTGCGAACGCTCTGGTCCCAGCCCAGGCCGGATTCCCATGCGAGCACGAGGTGGCCGCTGCGGTCGATCTGGAGCGAATAGCACGTATTGACCGCTTCGCAGTCTGCCCGCGGGTTGGTGCCGGCGGCGCTGTATTCGACCAAGGTGGCGCCATCTTCACCGGTCGGTGCCTGCATCCGCATCGCGACATCAATTGTCAAATCGCCGAGGATCGCCAGTTCGTAGTCGCCGATCGCAGAGGTGGTCGCGTGGCCATTGCCGTTCACGGACAGCGCGCGTCCATAGACCCCGTCGCTGCTAGAGGCGTCACCGAAGCGTTCGCCGTGGATGCGTTTGGTGCCGTAGCCGCTCGCCGTGTCGAGCAAGACCGAGCCGTGCTCGAAGTCGTAGCTGGCCACGAGCGGCGATCGTGTCAATGCATTGGGGGAGTGCAACGTGAACGAGTCGAGCGGGTCGTCAAAGCTCCAGCCGTTCGCCGCGCCATCGCGATCACTGTGAAAGTTCGCTTGCACCGTGCCGTCGGCGAACACGTCGACCAGCAAGAAGCCATGGTGATTTTGCGCGAGACGTCCTTCGAGACCACCGCCGCCGGTGCCGGTGACGACTTCCCAGGTTACGGGGCGGTCGGCATCGGGGCGGCTCGGCTGGAACAGGTGCCAGTGGCCGGTGAACAGCGCGTGCGTCTTGGTGCTCGCGGTGGTGATGCCCTGCCATAGCTTGCCGGCCGTGCCCGCGAGCGTCGGTTCAAAGCTGTCGAAGGTCACGGGATGGTGCGTGAAGGTGAACACGTGGTCGATCGCGTCGACGTTCTCCGTTGCCTGTAGCACCTCGAGCAGCCAGTGCAACGTCTCGTCGGCCAGGTGTTGCGCGCCATGCTTGCTGGTATCGGTCGTCAGGCTGATGAAGCGCACGTTGCCGACGTCGACGAAGTAGTCCATCTGGTCGAGGCCGCGCTTGCCGTTGACCGTCGGGCTGTCGGGCAACCAGCTCGCGCCGGCTGGCGTCTTGGCGAACGTCTGGCGCCAGCGCTCGTCCCCGCCCGATGGCAAATCGTGGTTGCCAGGCGTCATCAGAATGTGGTCGTGGCCGCGCCCGAACGCCGCGGCTTGCCGGATCCATGACTGCCATGAACCATGTTTGCCGGCCTCGATCGAGCCGGTCTGCACCAAGTCCCCGGGGATGATCAGGTACTCTGTGTCGTGGCGGTTGACGTGCTCCAGCAGGGCCGGAAACAGGTGTTGCCCTTGGGTGTCGCCGAGCACCGCGAAGCGCAGGATGCGGGGGGCTCCGGGCGCCGTGGGGCCGCGAGGTTCGCTGGGAACGCTCTGGCAAGCTGCTGTCAGCAGGAGCAAAGCTGCGAGCCGGGGCAGCGTCGGGCGAGAGCTGTGGTTCATGGCGACGCCGATAGCTTAGCCATGCTGAAGGCGGGCTGCGATTCACGTTCGTCGTCGTTGCGGGCGACAACGTCGGGTGGCGGGCAAGCGGCAAGCAGCCGGGCAAACGGCCGGGAGCCGAGCAAACGCTTGTCACAGCCCAAGGCCACCGGCAGACTCGTGTTGCCCGTTCGTTTCTTCCGCAAGTCCCGCGCGCCCACAGTCATGGCCGACCACATCGTTCCGGTAAAACCGCACATTGCGCGTCACGCGCACGTTCGGTCGTTCGAGCAGTATCAGCGAATCTACGACGAGTCGATTCGCGACCCGTCTGGCTTTTGGCGGCGGCAAGCGGAACGACTGGATTGGTTTCACCCGTTTGATCGCACTTGTGAGGTCGACTTCGACACCGCGGAAATCGCGTGGTATCTCGGCGGCAAGCTGAATGCCGCGCACAACTGCATCGACCGGCACCTGACCGAACGCGCCGAGCAGACCGCGATCATTTGGGTTGGCGATGAGCCCGGCGAATACACGCACATCACGTATCGCGAACTGCATGATCACGTCGGTCGCTTCGCCAACGTCCTGAAGCGCTACGGCGTCAACAAGGGCGATCGCGTTTGCATCTACCTGCCGATGATTCCCGAGGCAGTCTACGCGATGTTGGCGTGTGCACGCATTGGCGCGGTACACTCGGTGGTGTTCGCCGGCTTCTCCTCGGACGCACTGCGCGATCGCATTGTCGATGCCGACTGCTGTGTCGTGTTGACGGCGAACGAAGGTCTGCGCGGCGGCAAGACGATTCCACTGAAGAGCACCGTCGACGAAGCGATTGCTGAGTTGCCGTTCGTGCACACGGTGTTGGTTGCCAAGCGTACCGAGGCACCCGTCAACATGCAGGCGGGGCGGGACCGATGGCTCGCCGACGAGATGGCGCAGCAGCGCGCCTACTGTCCAGTTGAGTGGCTGGACAGCGAAGATCCGTTGTTCGTGCTCTACACATCTGGCTCAACCGGCTCGCCCAAGGGGCAGTTGCATACGACCGGCGGGTATCTGACCTTCGCCAGCTATACGCACGAGTTGGTGTTCGATTGGCATCCTGGTGACGTGCACTTCTGCGCTGCCGATGTCGGTTGGATCACCGGCCACAGCTACATCGTCTATGGCCCGTTGGCGAACGGTGCGACGACGGTCCTGTTCGAGTCGACGCCGCTCTATCCCGATGCCAGCCGCTACTGGCAGGTCTGCGAGGATATCCAGGCATCGATCTTCTACACGGCGCCAACTGCGTTGCGGGCATTGCTGCGCGTCGGGGATGACCCGGTCAAGAAATACAGCCGCGATAGCATCCGCATCCTCGGCACGGTTGGCGAGCCGATCAATCCCGAGGTGTGGCAGTGGTACCACGATGTGGTCGGTGAGAAGCGTTGCCCGATCGTCGACACGTGGTGGCAGACCGAGACGGGCGGCATCTTGATGTCGCCGTTGCCCGGCGCGACGCCATGCAAGCCTGGCTCGGCGACGTTCCCGTTGCCTGGCGTGCAGCCGATGCTGGTCGATGAGCAAGGTGTCGAACTCAAGGGCAACGATGTCAGCGGCAACCTCTGCCTGACTGGCAGTTGGCCGGGGCAAGCGCGCACGATCTTCAACGACCACGCGCGCTTCTATCAGACCTACTTCTCGATGTATCCGGGCAACTACTTCACTGGCGATGGCTGTCGCCGCGACGAAGATGGTTACTACTGGATCACCGGTCGCGTCGACGACGTCCTCAACGTGTCCGGGCATCGGCTTGGCACAGCCGAGATCGAGAGTGCCTTGGTGGCTCACGAGTATTGCGCCGAGGCGGCCGTGGTTGGCTATCCGCACGACCTCAAGGGCCAAGGTATCTACGCCTACGTGATCATCGGGCCGGCTGCCGAGGGGGTGGCCGCTGACGAAGTCGAAGCCGTGCTGAAGCGGCAGGTGCGTAAGGCGATCAGTCCCATCGCGACGCCGGATCATGTCCAGGTGTGCGCCGGTGTGCCGAAGACGCGCAGCGGCAAGATCATGCGCCGGATCCTGCGCAAGATCGCCGAGTGCCACTACGACGGTCTGGGCGACATCTCGACGCTGGCCGAGCCGCAGGTGGTCGAGCAGATCGTGGCGGACCACCGCGCCGCCTTGAAGAAGGGGTCGTAGAGGCGCGTCGATTGAGCTACTTGCCGAACCTCGATCCGGAGCTGCACGAAGGCGTCTACGTGTTCACTACGGTGCCGCCAGGCACAGACCTGGCTGGGCTCGGGGTGGTCGCCACGATGCACGAGCCAGAAGGTCTGACCCTGGTTCTGCCCGAATCGCAAGCCGAGCAGCACGGCTTCGATCTGGTGTTTCGTTGCGCTTGGATCACGCTGCGGGTCGCTTCCGCGCTCGAGTCGGTTGGCTTGACGGCGGCGTTTGCGCGCGCTTTGGCCGAAGAGTCGATCGCCTGCAACGTGATTGCAGGCACGCATCACGACCACTTGTTCGTGCCGGTGGATCGCGCGGCGGATGCGCTGCAGTGCTTGCGCGAACTGCAGCGCCGCGCGGCTGGCGACTGAGTCGCCGCGGCGCCCAGAGGCCTTCCGCCCAGGCCTTGCCCGGCTGGGTGGGGAGGCTGGGTGGGGAGGCCTTCGCGGGGAGGCGGTCGTCGGGAAGGCTATCGTCGGGAAGGCTATCGTGGGCGAGTTCGTTAGAACTCGGTCGACATGCCGAACTCGAAGATGAACTCGAGAGCGTCGCCGCCGTTGCGACGGTCGGTGCTATCGCCGAGCAACAGCATGTGCAGTCCGACATGGCCGGACCACGGGCCGAGTCGCGCCGGCATGAAGTCGAGTGGTGCCGAGACTACGCCACCGGCTTGCAGGTAGCCGAAGAAGTCGTCGCCGCCACCACCAGCGTTTTCGTAGTAGTCGCCGAGGCTAAGGCCGAGCGTGGCCGGCAGCGTCAGTGTCATGTCGCTTTCCCCGAGCTTGCCGATAGTCCATGCAGGCGCGACGGCGAGCTCGGCGTAGATGCCCTTGTCGGAACCGAAATCGCGCTGGCCGACAAGTTCCGCGGCGATGGTCAGCGTCGGTTGCAGGCTGAAGTCTTCCGAGAACACGCCGGCGTCATCGAAGCGCCCGCTGAATTGCAGTTCTTGAATCGGGCGGCCGAGGCCGACGCCGTTGGGGCTGGCGTAGGTGTTGTAGCGGACGCCGAAATGCAGTCGGTCGCCGACCTGTGCTTCGACTCCGAGGTAGAAGCGACTCTCGAACCAGATACCGCCGGCGCCCCCGGTCGGGCCGTCGTGCAGGCTGTTCCACTGACCCATCACGACGTTCAGGTTGCGCAGTTGGCCGTCCCCTTCGTGCACGTTGATGCCGAGGTTGATCCACGGCTGTACGATGACGCCTTGGTTCTCCTGGCGCAGGCCGCGGAAGAAGTACTGCGACGTGACGTCGAAGCCGAGGTTGCCGTAGATCGCTTCGTTGCGAGCATCGACGCGTTCTTGGAACGACGCGTTTTCCTGTGCGAGCAGGACACCGGGAACGAGGAACGAAAGGAGGATCGTCTTCTGCATGGTTGGTGGGGGACCGGAGATGCGGTCTGATCGGCTCTACTGAACGCTGCGCCGCAACGTCTTTCCACTCTTTTCCCCAGTGCGCAGGTGTATTTGCTGCGATGGGTTAGCCCATGCCACTGGAATGTTCTCCACAGGTGTTGCGCAGCGGGTCTGGCCGCGCACATGCTATCCTATATCGCTAGAGCGAATATTAACCGCGTCGCCATTCGATCGACATCGGTTCGCTGACGTAGTCGTTGCCAGTCGACTTCAGCACCCGGAAGAACGGCCGAGAGTTCAGCTGTGCCGTGTCGAAGTAGATGTGCAGCACGTTGTCGAACCCGACCAGGTAGGGCGAAGCATCGAACGTATTGGCGACGTTGCCACCGGACGGCGGCACCATGTCGACAAACAGCGGGGTGATGCCTTCGTAGCGCATCATGTCGACGATCGCCGCGATCACGAAGCGTTGGTCTTGGATCAGCGGGAAGCGGTCTTGCAGGCGATAGATGTTGTCGAAGGCCATGCGTGCGACCGGCAGCGGCGTATCACCGGCGTGGCCGCCCTGCACCAGACGGATCAGGTCCCAGGTGAACTTACCCGGTGTGATGTATTCCGGGTGTAGGTAGACGACGCGGAAGTTGGGGTGGAACTTGCCGTCCTTGCTGAGGCACACGGCGAGTGCCGGTTCGCGTTGGCAGACGCGTCGGATCGCGTCGCGGTCTTCGCGCGTCGAGACGAACAGCGCGCGTTCGCCGAGCTCGAGTGCCTTGGCGAGGAAACGCAAGGCGAGCAGCGTGGCCCGCGTGCCTGGTTCGGCCAGCAAGATGGTCGATGAATTGCGGGTTGGTCCGCTGCCATCGAGAAACGCGCGGTCGAGGTCGGGATGTCCGAGTTCAATCGGTGTGTCGCCGCGCGCTGGCACAGTGAACTGTGCTTCATCGCGCGCCATGGAGAGCTGCGCCGCTACCGATGGATAGATGTGGATGCCCGGTCCGCGTTCGTTGCGTGCGCCGAGGTAGACATCGCGGGTGATGCCGCGGCCGGCGATCGAGAAGTGGTGCACGCCGCGGTAGTAGTACTGGTGGCGCGCTTTGCTGATGCCATGGATCTTGTCGTCGAGCAGGCGACGGCGAATCTCCAGCAGCGTCGCGCGCTTCTCGAAGTACTCGAGGTCGGTCAAGAGTAGCCCGACGTTGTCGATCACGACCATGCGCACTGGCGCGACGCGGCGATGGTTTTCGATTTCGGCCAGGATCCACTCGATGTCGACGGTCGTGCCGCGCGTGTTCTTTTGCGTCAACGCCGCCGGTTTGGCCTGCGTCAGCACCAGCTTGGCCTTGTTGGTGTTGGCCGTCTTGGCGTGCAGCACCAGCTTGTTCGGAACTTCGCGTGGTTCGCTCGTGATCTCCGCCTTCGAACGGAACCAGTCAAAGTCATACCCCAGCTTCTTCTCGATGCTGTCGGGTGAGTGTTCGACTGAGTAGTAGAGGAACGTGCCGTCGCCGTTGGTCAGCCATGCGCGCACCACCATCTCGAGGGCGAGCAGGGTCTTGCCAGTGCCGGGGCCACCGGCGATGCAGGCAAATGCCGCAGCGTCGTCGGGATAACGAATGCCGCCACCGAGGATGCCGTCGAGGCCGTCGATGCCGGTTTTGAGGATCGCAAAGCTCACGCGTAGAAGAGTAGGGATTGGCGGCTTCCGGCACCACACAGGACTGGCGCGTGATCGCGAGTGCGTCGAAGTGCGGTGCGGGTGGTGGAAGTAGTGGCGGCACGCCAAGATTGCAGCCGTGCTCGAAGAACCGAATGACTTCTGCCGCCTTTGGCTGCTCCGCCACCCAGAACTAGAGACCGGGGCGTCCGAGGTCGCCATCGGCGCGGGCCCGGCGGATCTCAGTCGTCGCGGTCGCGCCCAGATCCTGCGCTGGATGGAGCTGTTGAAGGACGTCGATGTCGAGCGCGTGACCAGCGGTCCACAACCGCAGTGTCACGACGCTGCGCGCGGCCTGGCCAAGAGCAAACAGCTCGAGGTCGTCGTTGACTCTCGCCTGCGTGATCAGGAAATGGGGCAGTGGCAGGGGCGCTCGTGGCAAGAGATCATGCGCGATCAAGATGGTGCCGTGCGCACGTTCTTCAGCGAGTTTGGCGACACCGCAGCACCCGGTGGCGAACGCCTTGGTGAAGCCGTCGAACGCATGTTGCAGTGGTGGGCAGAGACGATGCCGAAGGTCGCCGGCAAGACTGTCGTGGTGGTCGGATCGGGCACGATCTTGACTGGCTTCGCCGCGGCGATGCTGGGCATGAGGTTGTCGCGCTGCTTGTCGCTGAACCTGCCGTTTGGTGGCATTGGCATTTTGGATGCGTTTGAGAACGGCGTGCGGGTTGCCTCGTGGAACGCGGACGTCTGGCACTAGACCCATGAGTAGCCACGCAAAGCTAGTCAGCCCACCCTTGCGCACCGACCGGCTGGCATCTGGTCGCCGTCGCCTGGTGCGCGACTTCGTCATCAAGGTCGAGGGCCGCGAGTTCACGGTGTGGAAGGGCACGACCAGCGATTTCAGTTCGA
>CAXBFC010000278.1:0-10550 GCA_963974725.1 uncultured bacterium
GGACCCCCGATGGTGCGTCGGCTGCCAGGCCGGCAGATCTTCTGGGCAATGACGCCCAAGGCCCCCACTTTGCCCCCAAGGCCAAGCGCGTCATCTACCTGCACATGGAAGGCGGGCCGAGTCACCTCGATCTGTTTGATCACAAGCCGGACCTGCAGCGCTTCTACAACACCGAGCTGCCCGACTCGGTTCGCAATGGCCAGCGCTTGACCGGCATGACGTCGGGCCAGTCGCGGTTCCCGGTGGCGCCGTCGATCTTCTCCTTTGCGAAGCACGACAACGGGGGCGACGGGGTGCACATCAGCGAACTGCTGCCGCACCTCGGTTCGGTTGCCAGCGAGTTGTGTGTCGTGCGTTCGATGCATACCGAAGCGATCAATCACGAGCCGGCGATCACCTTCGTGCAAACCGGCAACCAGCAGCCAGGACGACCGAGCTTCGGCGCGTGGGCCAGCTACGGCCTCGGCAGCAGCAACCGCGATCTGCCGACCTTCGTGGTCATGATCACGCAGGGCTTCGGCAACATGCAGGCGTTGGCCGCGCGGTTCTGGGGCAACGGGTTTCTGTCGAGTGAACACCAGGGCTGCAAGATCCGCAGCAGTGGCGACCCGGTGCTCTATCTCAGTGATCCCAAGGGGGTCTCGCGGGCCGATCGCCGGCGCATGCTCGATCTAGTCAACGCCTTTGCCGAAGACGAACGCAACCGCACGCTCGATCCTGAAATCGATGCCCGCATCGCCCAGCAAGAGATGGCGTTCCGGATGCAGTCGTCGGTACCCGAACTCGTTGATTTGAGCAGCGAATCGCAAGCAACGTGGGATCTCTACGGCGAAGAAGCGAAGCAGCCGGGCACCTTCGCGCAAAGCTGCCTGATGGCGCGAAGGCTCAACGAGCGCGGCGTGCGCTTCGTGCAGCTATACATGCGTGGCTGGGATGCTCACGGCAACTTGCCTGGCGAGATTCGCAAGCAATGCAAGGCCGTCGACCAACCGATGGCCGCGCTGTTGACCGACATGCGCCGGCGCGGCTTGCTCGACGACACGTTGGTCGTTTGGGGCGGTGAGTTTGGCCGGACGGTCTACAGCCAAGGCGGTCTCTCCAAGACCAACTATGGCCGCGACCACCACCCGCGCTGCTTCTCGATGTGGCTGGCCGGGGCTGGGGTCAATCGAGGCCACGTGCACGGCGAAACCTGCGACTTTGGCTACAACATCGTCAAGGATCCGGTGTCGGTGCATGATCTGCACGCAACCCTGCTGCACTTGCTCGGCTTCGATCACGAGCGACTTGTGCATCGTCACCAGGGCCGCGACTTCCGCTTGACGGATGTCTTCGGCCGCGTTGTTCCGGAATTGATCGCCTAACGTATACAGACAGATGCTGCTGACTTCCGACGTCGAACCGTGGCTGGCCGTATTCGGCCGCTTCCATATCGTGCTGCTCCACCTGCCGATCGGCTTGCTGCCCGGCATCGCGATGCTGGAGTTTGGGTCGGCCCTGATTCGCAAGCCGACCCCGCGTGGCGCGGTGTTGACCCTCGCGATCATGACGGCACTCGCCGCCGGTGCCGCACTCGCATCCGGTTTGGTGCTGGCTGGTGAGAAGGTCGAAAGCGACTTGCTCGGCGAGCACAAGCTGGCCGCGATCATCATGACGGTCGCCTGTGGCTTGCTGCCAATCCTCGCGGCCTTCAAAGCGCGCAAGTTCTTCCGGTTCGGCCTGCTGCTTGCGCTCGGTTTGTCGGTCTACGCCGGCCACCTCGGCGGCAGCCTGACCCACAAGAAGGACTTCTTGTTCAAGCCGCTGGAACGCGCCGCCCAAAAGGCGAAGGCGCAGGCGAACGCTGGCCAAACGAATGGCGGCGCGGACACGGGTAGCGCTGTCGGCGATGGCACAGCTGGCAACGGCCAGGGCGGCAATGCGGATGTCACCCCCGCCGTGCCACCCGCGCAGAAGACGCACTTCGAACTTGTGATCGCCCCGATCTTTGCGCGCGCCTGTAACGACTGTCACAACAACGACGACTTTGAGGGCGACCTGGACCTGACCACCAAGGATGGCATCCTCGGGTTGGACCGCGACGAAGCCGATCGCGTGATTGTGCCGGGCAAGCCGGATCAGAGCATCCTGATCGAACTATGTGAGCTGCCGCTCGACGATGAAGATCACATGCCGCCGATCGATGAAGACGAACCCGAAGCGGTGCAAGCGCTGACCAAGCAAGAACTCACTGCGCTGCGCGAGTGGATCAAGAACGGCTGCAAGTTCGACTGACCCATCCCCGTCAGACTGATCCCCGACAGACGGATCTCCGACAGACCCCGCGCGGGTCCGGTCGCGCGCGTGTCCGGAGCGGGCTACTGCAATCGGAAGTCGCGCTCGGACACTCGTCGCGGAGTGATGCGGCGCAACTCGATCGTGGTCGTGGCGCGGCCTGCGGCATCGACGTAGATGCGGCGCAATGGCATGCGCACGCCGTGTTTTTCCTGCCAGTCGTCGAGCAGCACGTTGCGTTGCTGGCCGCTGCTGGCGAAGCGATGCACCAGTTCGCGTGGCAAGCCTGTGGTTGGCTCGAACAGTAGTTCAAAGTAGTCGCGCGGCTTGGGGTTGGCTTCCGGACCAAAGACCTGTTCGTTGGCCGGCGCCCGACGGCGGAAGACCAGCTTGTCGAGGTGTTCGCCGCGGCGTTCCGCGACTTCGCGGCGCATGATCGCGTAGCTGCGACCTTCGCCGAAACACCACGGCATGCGCAGCTGCATGCCAAACAACTCCAACTGCGAGCCGGCTTCCGCCAACAGACTCTCGTACGGAATGCCGTTGCGTTGCGCATGCACCTGACCGCCGTTGCGCGCGAATACGCGGCCCTTGTTGTCTTCGAGCCGATCGCGTTCGGGATTGCTCAAGTCGGCGAGATGGGTGATGTCACGCATGCCAATGATCTCGCCATTGGTGCCGTGGATCGTCAGCCGCCAGTAGACTTCGACCCCACCGATCGCCTGCAGCGCGCCGGGAGTGCGGGTGGCCCGAAACACGTCGTGCATCGGAGAGTCCAACTGCATGCCCGAAGCCAGTGGTTTGCCCGCCGTTCCTTGGGCAACCAGGACATCGCTGGTTGCTGCCTTGGGGCCGGCGGCGGCAGCTGGTTGGGGCTTGCTGCGGGCGTTGGCAGCGGCAGGACGCTTGCTCTCGCCGGCAGGTGCCGGGTTCGTATTGCCAAGCCCAACCGGCCAGCCGTTGGCGCCGAACCGCACGGGTGCCATGCCCGTGTTGCTCGGCGATTGCTTTGCGGGGGGTGTCTCCGGAACGGTTCCGGCAGCAGGGTTGGGTTTCACCTGCCCAACCGTCACGACAGCGAGCCCGAGTCCAGCCAGTAAGTAGCGCATCACGTCGATGTCATCGACATTCCGAGGGCCTTCGGTTGAGGGAAGTGGCGGTCTCGTGGACACTTCCTCATGTGCGCCTCCCCACCATTGCCGTGCTCGCCTTCCTGGGCGCCTGCCAATCTGCCCCCACGCCAGCGCCAAAGCCCACGCCAAAGGTGCCGGTCCTGGTGCAATGGCCTGCCGGCATGAGCTTTGTAGCGACCGTCACCCGTGGCCTGCCGGATGATCCGACCTGGCGCGCGTTGCCGGTCTGGTGGCGCGAGGCGCTCGGCCAGACCGAACGCTTCGCTCCGGCCAGCACCAGCCTGCTCGACACCCAGCAGCTGCCGCGCATTGAACTCTCCGTGCAACCCCGGCTGAGTGCGCTGACCGCGACCTTGCACCAAGGTGGCGAACGCACGGTCCTGAGTCGCGGCTCGTATGCAGCCGACAGCGCCACGCCCGACTTGCTGGCGGCCATCGACCATGTGGCGTGGTGCACCAGGCTGGCGCTCGGGGAAGCCGCCAAAGAACCCAAGGCCATCGCGGCCATCACGTCGGCCAACCCGAAGGTCGTGGTCGCCGTACAAGACGCCGTCTTGCTGGTCCAGACCGGTGGCTTCGCGTCGTCCCATCGCGCGTTGCGCATTGCTCGCCAGCGAGACGGTGGCGCCCCATTTGTGCTCGACCACTTGGCCTACCTCGAACTGTTGCGGGGCGACGCGGACAGCGCCGAGCGCATCAGTCGCGAGGCACTGACCTACGAGAACCGCGCCTCAGCCACCGTGCAACATCGGCTCGCGCGCACGTTGTTGATGGCGAGATCCGCGCGCAAGCCCGACGAAGCGGAGGGCTTTGACCGGCAGCTGGCGACGCTCGCGACGGTGGCTCGCCGCGAACGGCCACATGACGAAGAACCAGTTTGGAGTGCCGCGCTCGCCCACAATTTTCTAGGCGAGTTCGCCGCAGCGCGCCCCTTGCTGGAGAAGTTGCGACTGCGCCAACCCGAGAGCCCGTTCGTTCCGTATCAACTCGGCTGGGCCTGCCTCGGCGTCGATGACCCGAAGGCCGCGGCCGAGCACCTTGCCGACGCAGCCGTTCGGTTGCCGGCTCCGTGGGTGTTGCTGCCGCGCGCTATTGCGCTCTACGAATGCGGCCGCCATGGCGACCTCGACTCGTTGTTGGCGAGCGTGCGACAAGAATACAGCCGCGGTGGTCGCGACTCCTTGACCCACCAGGTGCTGCGCATGCAGGCGGCACATGCGATCCTGACGAACGACCCCAACCGCGCGCGCAAGTTGCTGATGGAAGATCTGCGCTGGCTGCAAGAGCACCCGATGGAGTTGTCGCAACGAGTTGGCGAGTTCGCCGAAACCGGCGCGCTATTGGCCCGTATGGGCAGTTCCCAGGACCTGCCGACATTGCTGGCGGCGGTGCAGAAGCAGCATGCCGTGACCGCCATTGCCGACGCAAGCGCCTTTGTTGCCGGGATGCACCAGGTGCAAACCACTGGCGTTCGCGCCGAAAAACTCGAGCAGGCACTCAGCCGCGATGGCGACAGCCCGTGGGCTTTCCTGCTCGCGGCATTCGCTCACGAACGCAACGGCGAAGTGGGCGACATGCAAACGCAACTGGCAAGAGCCTCGCGGTTATCGGATTCTCCGATGACCAAGGCGTTGCTCGCCAAGAGCCTGCGCGCGGTCGGCAAGATGCTCGAGGCCGAGCGGCTGCACGAGACGATGCGGCGCGAACTGGTGCAATTGCACTTGCGGCGCACTTGCCAGCACCCGTTGTTTGGTCCGGAGTTGGCGTACGCGTTCGTGCTCAGATGACGTGCGCGCAAGGGGCTGTAGGCCCAAGCAACGTCGCGTCGGTCTACGACTGCAATAGCAAGCGGCATGAACCGACCTCGCGCATGCCCGCACGTTCGTAGGCCGCACGCGCTCCGTGATTATGCTCGGCAACATGCAGCGAAGCCGGCAGGGCTGCGGCCGCCATGCAGGTGGCCACGAGTTCGGCGCCCAGGCCGCGACCGCGTCGATCCGGGAAGGTAAAGACGCCTTCGAGCACCGCGCCACCGGGCCCGTTTGAGCCGTAGTCAAGTTTGCACCACAAGTCGCCGCTCGGTCCCAGCACTCGCGTCGATCCGTCCGCGATCCGTTCGTCGATCATTTGGTAGAGCCAGCGGCGATCGACGCGGGCAGGCGCGATGTTCAAATCGCTTGCATTGAGGGCCAACGTCGCCCGTGCCAGGCGTTCGCGGTCATCTTTGTTGGGTTGACGCATATCGTCGCGCACCAGTGCCGAAGGCGCATCCTCGGGCCCCCCGACGTAGTAGATCTGGTTGCGGTGTGCCAACGGCGGGCGAGGCAGGCCGTCCGCGAGCAGGTCAACGATCTGCGCTGACCCCAAGATGATGCGCCACGGCCAGCGGCTGGCGCGGATGTGCTGGGCGATGGTTTGTGCGAAGTCATGCAGGCGCTCCTCGGTGAGCAGCACGAGGTTGCCGCGCGGACCAAACCACGCCAAGCCACAGTCCGTTCCGTCGAGCACGAACACGAAACCGTCGTGCAGGCCTTCGGCTAGCGCGTTCTGCACGTAGATGCCATGCAGCCCCGCAGCGACCGCCAACGAGTGTGCCGAGGCGTCGTTCTTGCCGAGCTTCCGAAGCTGGAGACCTGCGATGCTCATCTATGACTCAAGATTCCGATGCCAGCGGCCGATCAGCAACATTGTTCTGTTGCTGAATAGGAGCCTGGTGGACACATACGACTTTCTCACTGATCCCCGCACGTTGACGCTGGCTGAACGCCGCGAAGCGCGCGACCAATATGACCGCGACCAGCGCACCTGGTTGGCCAAACTGCGATTGCTCGCCGAGGATCCGAAACCTGCCGAGGACTTCCCAGCGTTCTTGTTGGCGACCCAGACGTTTGCCGATCTGGCGCGCAAGCTGCAGAAGGCCGACTCGCGCAAGCAGTTGCCGACGGACGTGCAAGACGAAGTCGACTGGTTTGTGCGGGCCTTTGCGGACTACCTGCGCACCCAGGATGGGGAAGAGGTCTTCCCCGACACTCCGCGCATGACGGGCTAACGCGATCACGATCGCCAGCCTACTCGTCCTCAGATTCAGAACTCGCATCCTGTAGCAACTTCGCGAGCGCGACCATCTCGACAACCGGCAACGGCTCTCCATCGAGGCCAGGCACCTGACCGGGTGCATCCGTCGGAATCAGGTGCACGTGGGCATGGCGCACCGCCCAGCCGATGACCTGCACGCACACGCGGGCACACGGCAGCCGCTCGCGCATCCGTCGTTGCATCGTGTGCACGAACTGCCACAACGCCGCATGGGCGGTATCGTCGAGGTCGGCGACGGAATCGACCACGGCGTTGGTTGCGACGATTACGTGCCCCTTGCGCACCGGCCGCTCCGCCAAGAACGCCAAGTGTGCCTCGTCGCGCGCAACGACGTGCACGTGCCGTTCGCCAGAGACGACGTCAGCCAGCGTCGGGTGGCTCACTTCTTGGTCTCCAAGGACTTGGCCAGTGAAGCGGGATCGGTAATCGGTGCTTGGCATGTGCCGCGCTCGCAAACATACGCCGCGGGAACGCCATCGACTGGCAGCTTGCCTTGGTAGACGGACGACATTTTGAGCAGTTCGGCGCGGTTGCCGTCGTGCACCATCGCGACCACACCGGCCTGCGGGAAGCGTCGCCACGCGGCTTCGAGCAGCGCCTGGGTGCGGGCGTCGGAAGGGTCGCCAGCAATCACGATTTCCTTCGGGGAGCCGAGATGGAATTGCACGGCAAGCATCATCGAAGGCGCCGACGACGGCCCCTTGTCTAGCACCTCATGGCAGGCACGCATCGTCGCCACGCCGATTTCGTATAGCTTCTCGTCGCCGAGCAACAGGCCACCGCGCAAGAACGCCAACGCCGCCAGCGCATTGCCCGACGGTGTCGCGCCTTCGGTCACGCTCTTGGTTCGCGCCAGCAACTGCTCGTGATCGTCGGCGGTGAAGTAGAAGCTGCCATCCTCGGCTCGGAAGTGCTGCGCTGTTTGCAGCAGCAAGGCATGCGCCGCCGCCAACCACTTGGGATCACCATCGGCCTCAAACACCGATAGCAGGCCGCCGGCGACCGCTACGTAGTCTTCGAGATAGCCTTGATGCCGCGCCTTGCCACCTTGCCAGCTGCGCCACACGCGGCCATCGACAACCAGGTGATCGAGCAAGAACGCGCCGCATCGCTGGGCAGCCTGCAAGTAGCGTTCGTCGCCCAACACGCGATAGCCGTCGGCAAGCGCGGTCAACGTCAAGCCATTCCAACTGGCGAGAACCTTGTCGTCGGTGCCCGGCTTGATGCGGGTGTCGCGCGCTGCAAACAACGTGGCCCTCGCCTTCGCTAGGGCCTGCTGTTGCTCGTCGGTGCTGGCC
This sequence comes from uncultured bacterium, assembly GCA_963974725.1. Classification (GTDB taxonomy): domain Bacteria; phylum Planctomycetota; class UBA1135; order UBA1135; family UBA2386. The sequence goes on from CAXBFC010000278.1 coordinate 7,802, forward strand.
GCCGTTTCGTCGGCCAGCCACAGCACGTTGTTGTGCTCCCAATTGCCCGCCTTGCTGATGCCAAACGTCTTGGCGACCAAGGCGGTGTCTTCGCCGAGCAGCTTCTGCACCTCTTCGAATTGCCAGACGAAGAACTTGCCTTCGACGCCTTCACTCTGTGCATCGAGGCTCGACCAGAAACCACCGAGCGGCGCCTGCAGTTCGCGCAGCATGTAGTCGAGTGTGGTGCGCGCGACTTCGGCAAACTTCGGTTCGTTCGCTTGCCGGGCCCCTTCGAGGTAGCACGGCACCAGCAACGCGTTGTCGTAGAGCATCTTCTCGAAGTGCGGTACGAGCCATTTGCGGTCAGTGCTGTAGCGATGGAAGCCACCGCCGAGTTGGTCGTGCATGCCGCCGCGACGCATGCCATGCAGGGTGGTGACCGCCATCGAGTGGGCTTCTTCCGAAGGCAAGCGCAGCAAGACTTGCAGTTCCGCTGAATGCGGAAACTTCGGCGCGCGATTCGGCGGGTAGGCAAAACCTCCGTACTCAGGATCGAAGCGCTCGCGTGCTTGCGGCACGATCTTGTCGAGCAAGGCAGCAGTTGGTTCGCCGGCCTGCAGCGTCGGCGCCAGTGACTTTTCGAGATGATCACTGAGCGACTTGGCGCCCTTCAAGACGTCCTCGCGCTGATCCTTCCACGCATTGGCCAGCGACGTGCAGACACGTCGAAAACCCGGTGACTGACCACGATCATCGAGCGGAAAGTAGGTGCCACCGTAAAATGGTTGGCCGTCGGGGGTCAGCCACGCCGACAGCGGCCAGCCGCCTCGCTGGCCCATGGCATGCAGCGCCCCCATGTAGATCTCATCGATATCGGGACGCTCCTCGCGGTCGACCTTGATGCAGACAAACAGCTCGTTCATCAGCCTGGCCATCTCGGGGTCCGAGAAGCTCTCGGCCGCCATCACGTGGCACCAGTGGCAGGCCGAATAGCCAATGCTCAAGAAGATCGGCTTGTCGAGCTTCTTGGCCAGGGCCAGGGCCTCGGGGCCCCACGGATGCCAATCCACCGGGTTGTTCTGATGTTGTCGAAGGTATGGCGATGACTCTTTGCTCAGGCGGTTCACATGTGCTCCTTCTGCCGCACCATGCTGGCCAGTCGGCTCTTGGGCTTTGGCTGGTGACGGCGGTTGTTTGACTTCGTGCTGCGCGGGAGCGCACGCGGTGACGGCAATCGCCATCAAGATGCTGCCAACGGAACGGACCATGCCAAGCGGCTTTCGCATCCGGCCATCGTCGCCTTTGCGACGCCAATGCGCGAGCCCTTCCCTCCAGTCCGTTATCCGGTACCCTCTTGCCGATGCGGAGTTCTTGGACCTTGCTCGTGACAATTGGCCTCGTCGCATGCGGCGGTGGCGGTGGCGGCGGTGCTACCGTTCCACCTGGAGCGAGCGCAGCGAACCTGCAGCTTCAGCCGGTCACGATTCTCGCGGGCCAAACCATCGCCGACTTGACGGTCTCGTTGGAACGGCGGTCCGAACCCGGCCCGGCCTTGCTGCAAGGCATGCTGTCGTTGCCTCCAGAACTCAGCTTGCCGGCGACGGAGAGGCTGGCTCCGGCGACTCCCATGGTGACGCTCGACGGCAACTTTGTCGGCAGCGAGTTCGCGGTCTTGTGCGGCGATGCATCCAACCAGGTAGCGGAGCCACTGCCGGAGGGCGATCTATTCCGGCTGCGCTTGATGCCCACTCCACCGCGTCGGCCGGGCTCCTACACCGTCACGTTCCATGACGTGCGCGCGGCGACGTCCGCTGGCGGTAACGTGCCGCTCGCGGTGACGACCTTGACTGCGACGGTAGTGATTCAGTAGCTGCTGCCGGCGGTCGCGGTCGCCAACTACTTGGGCGGCGTCTTGATCGCATTGTCCTTGCCGCTCGCGCCGCCCGGGTTGCGGCGAATGCTCTCTTCGAGTCCTGCGAGGCTTGCGCGCTGGACCTGGCCAACTTTGTCCTGCAGCGCGCCAAACCAGTTGCTCCATCGCTGCATCAAGTTGATCAACTCGCCGTCTTCGGTCCAGGTCAGCTCGGTCGCGCCACCCTTGGCTTGCCACTTGATCGAACCAGTGAACTTGCCGCCGAAGCTGTCGCCGTCGGGCCCGTATTTGTAGCCAATGGCGTATTCGACCACGCCATCTTCGACGCGAGTCAACAGGACCGTCGCGATGCCCATGGGCCCGCGCCACGTCGCAGCCTGATCCGCCTTGCCGGGCTCGCCCGTGATCTCGCGAGTCGTCGGGTTGCCAAGTTCGAAGTCGACTTCGGACCAGGTCGGCCACTGGTTCAGGTCCACGAGCTTGGCTGCCAAGGTTGCAGGTGAAGCGGGAATCGTCCGCGAAGTCGTCACTCGCCAGGTATCCGCGAGAACCAATCCCACGAGCAAGAAGACCAACACACTGCCGGCCAGGGCCAGGACGAGGGCGCGCAGCACGTACTTAGTATTCGACATGTCGGGCGAACAGCGTAGCGAGCGACGCTCAGCGACCCAACAACAGTGGTGTGAAGTAGCGGTAGTAGACTTCCAGGCTCAGCACGCACATCGCGGTCGTGTAGCTACGATCTCGGCGATTATCGCCCGCTTCCTCGGCGTAGACGTCAATCGGCGGGAAGGACCCGTCCTTGGCTTGCGCCGCTGGCAACACCGTGCTCAGGCGCGCATTCCAGCGATCCCACGCCTCACCGCCCTTCAGGAAGCAGCACAGCGTGCCGTA
>CAXBFC010000279.1:0-10504 GCA_963974725.1 uncultured bacterium
CTCGTGGCGGGGTCGTGATGGCGCTAGGCTCGCCGCCCGTGAGTTCTCCCGTCAGCGCTGCAACTGTCGCCTATTTGGCACCCGAGGGGTTCGTCGACCCCATCACAACGGCGCTTGGCAAACGCGTCGTAGCAGTGCGCGACCGGCTGGTGCTCGCCACGGAGCCGTGTGACGAAGCTGCCTGGTGGGCGGCCAACGTCTGGCTCGATTTGCAACAGCGGCGCATCGCATCGATTGGCGACGGCGCCAAATGGCTGCGCTCGATGCAGCGCAATTGGGCGCTGTATGCGACCGATTTCTTCCGGCGCGCATCGCTGCTCGAAGGCAAGCTGCCACCGTTGCGAAACAAGCCGCGGCCGTTTCCGTTCGAAGTGCCGACGTCGCCGATGGGCGCTTGGACCCTGTGGGAATCGGATTTGATGTTGGCGAGCGCGCGCTGCTCATCACCGTTCGGCAACGGCGAGTTGGAGTTTGAAGAGCACAAGGTCGGGCCGCCGAGCCGTGCCTACCGCAAGCTTTGGGAGGGGCTCGCGTTGGCGGGACGTCATCCGGTTGCTGGAGAACGCTGCATCGACCTCGGGGCATCGCCTGGTGGTTGGACCTGGGTGCTGCAGATGCTGGGCGCGTCCGTACTTGCGATCGACAAGGCCGAGTTGGATCCGGCGATCACGGCGTTGCCCAATGTCGAAGTGCGGACCGAGAGTGCGTTCGGCCTCGACCCGAAGGAAGTCGGTCCGGTCGATTGGTTGTTCAGCGATGTGATCTGCTACCCAAAGCGCCTGTTTGATCTGGTGACTCGCTGGCGGGATGCCGGCATGGCGAAGAACTTCCTGTGCACGATCAAGTTCCAGGGCAGCGATGAGCACGCGATCGCCCGATCGTTCGCGGATATTCCGGGTTCGAGAATCGTGCACTTGCACCACAACAAGCACGAGCTGACCTGGATGAATGTCGCCACCGATCCTACGCTCAACGCATGAAGACCATTGGCCTGCTCGGCGGCATGAGCTGGGAGTCGACCGTTACCTACTACCAGACGATCAATCGCATCATCGGGCAAAAGCTTGGTGGCTTGCACTCGGCGCGCATCGCGCTGCACAGCGTCGAGTTCCATGAGATCCAAGAACTGCAACATGCTGGCAAATGGCATGAAACGGGCGTGATTCTGGCGGATGCGGCTAAGTCTATCGAACGTGCTGGCGCCGACTTGTTGGTGCTGTGCACGAACACGATGCACATCGTGGCGCCACAGATCGAAGCGGCCACCAGCTTGCCGTTCTTGCATATCGCGGATGCCACGGCGGCGCGCATCAAGGCGCAAGGCATCGACCGCATCGGGTTGCTTGGCACGCGCTTCACGATGGAAGAGCAGTTCTATCGCGGCCGGCTGGAGAGCAATCACGGCCTCTCGGTAGTGACGCCCAATGCCGACGATCGCACCATCGTGCACCGCGTCATCTACGAAGAGTTGTGCCGCGGCACGATCGATGCGGCATCGCGCGCGGAGTATGCACGCATCGTGGCCGCGTTGATCGCGGATGGTGCCCAGGGCGTGATCCTCGGTTGCACCGAGATCGGCCTGCTGCTGCGGCCAGAGGATTCGCCGGTGCCGTTATTCGATACGGCACACATCCATGCCGAGGCCGCGGCATTGGCAGCGCTCGCCTAGCCAAGTTGCTGGTCAGATATGGCGAGGGCTAGCCGAGCCGGACGCGCAGCAATTGCAGGTCGCTAGAGCAAGCTTGCAACGCGAACGCCGTGCCGCCGGGAATCGTCGCGCAGTCTGCAGTCGCGAGTTTGGCGGCTGGTGCTGCGTCGATTGTGATCTGACACGAGCCGGTGAGCACGAACACGAACGACAGACGGCTGTCGGTCAGAACCGCATCGCCGGCTGCCCGCAAGACGTCGACGTCCGCAATCTGTTGCGTCGCCTCGGCGATGCCGACGTCGGCGGTCGACCAACCCGTCGTCGCATCGGTCGTCCATTCCGCCTGCGCGTGCTGGTGGAAGTGGAACCGTTGGCCAGACCAGTCGCGCTCGGGGCGCCGGCTGGCGGTCGGCAATTCGAGCTGGTGGTCAATCGTCGTCAAGTGTGCCGACGGACACGCGAGTTCGATGACTTCGAGACCCTGCGATGCTTCGAGCACGCGGTGGCGAATCTCGGGCGGCTGCAGCACGCAGTCGCCCGCATGCATGACGAACGGCTCGCCTTGGTCTTCGTAGACCAGTCGCACCCAGCCGCGGTAGCAGTAGATCATCTGGAACCGCACATCGTGGAAGTGCACGTTGTCGGGCACCGGCCCACCGTCCGGGATGCGGATGTGCGAGGCGATCAGGTGGCCGTTCATCCGGCTCGGAATCAGGTCGCGGTAGAGCATGCCAGCCCGGCCGATGCCCCAGTCGTCGCCAGTGGCGTGTGGTGTGATCACCGCCGCGCCGCCAGCTGCGGGGATCGTCAGCGGTTGCTTGGCCCGGACGAACCGGATTCGGGTGCCGTTGGGCGCCACCAGTTCGTCGCGCGCCGTATCGCTGGTCATCTGCAGCAAACCTGGATCGCCGGCGTAGGCTGCGTCGAGTTCGAGGCGCAGGCCGCCCCCGGACAGCCGCGCCATTTGCGGGGCATCGGCCGGCATGATGGTTTCGAGCTGGAATCCAAGCGTCTCCCGGAAGAACGTCAACGTCTCCGTCATCGGCTTGCCGGGCAGCACGATCTCGGTTCGTGGTTCGATCATGGCGCTGGCAAGGATACATATGAGGGCCCCATGCCCTTGGTTCGTCTATGAAGATTGCGCTCTCTCTCGCGCTGCTCGCGCTTCTCACCTCCTGCGGCTCGATGCCGGTTCTGTTCAACGGTCGCGACCTCAGCAACTGGCACACGGACATTCCCGACGCCGACGACAATCCGGACCTCGGGCCGTCGTTTAGCGTTCGCAACGGCATGTTGATCAGCCACGGTTCGCCGCAGGGCCACCTGATCAGCAACGAGTCCTACCGCGACTACAAGCTGTGCGTCGAATGGCGGTGGCCGGCGAAGCCAGGCAACTGTGGCGTGCTGGTGCACGCCTCGGAGCCGCGCATGCTCTACAAGATGTTCCCGCGGTCGATTGAGTGCCAACTGCACGTCAACAACGCCGGCGACTTCTGGTGCATCGGCGAAAACATCTCGGTGCCGGACATGGCCAAGCGTCGCAACGGCCCGAAGGAAAAGTGGGGCGGCAACGAGGGCGACTCGCGCCGCATCAAGAACCTGACCGAGGGTTCGGAGCGCGAGGTCGGCGAATGGAACACGATGGAAATCGAGTGTCGCGGCTCGAGCATCGACATCTGGGTCAACGGTGAGCACGTCAACAACGGCTTCGACTGCACGGCTGACCAGGGCCAGATCGCGATCCAGGCCGAAGGTGCACCCTGCCAGTTCCGGCGGCTTGAGCTGCTGCCGCTGGGCCCGAAGCGCTAGTCGCCAGCCGCCAGCCGCCAGCCGCCAGCCGCCGTGCGCCAGCCGCCAGCCGCTCGGTGCATCCGGTGTCCCCGGAGCGCCTCCGCCCTGCTGGGGCAGCACAGTTCTGGGGCGGACGAGGCTGCTGAGGATCGCGTTACTGGCTTGAAGTGGCAGCTCGGCGCAGCAGCCCAGCTCAGTTTGCTGGCGCGGCCGGCGCGGCCGATGGATCCTGGCCGCTGCTCAGCGTGGCGTCGCTCTGGCAAGCGACCCTTGGTAGCAGCGCCGGGTGGCAATGCTGGTTGCCATCCCCGGCGAGCTACGACTTGCGAGCCTATTCTCGCGACGGCGACGGCGCTGGCGTCGACGGGGGACGCGGCGACGACGGTCGCTGCGGTGCAGGCTTTTGGTCCGGTTGTGCCGGGCCGCTGCGCTCTAGCTGTGCTTGGCGCTCAGCCTTCTCCCGCTTCTCGCGAATGATCCGCTGACGCTCTGCTTCCTCGTCGGCAAGCCGCTCCGGGTTCTCAAGGCCCATGGTCGGACCGACATCCCACGTGCCATCGCGGCGGCTCGCACTGCGTGCCAACCGCTCAGCCTTCTTGGCGTCACGCTTCATCTGCTTATCGCGTTCGCGTGCACGCTTCTCAAACGTCTGTGGGGTCCGTTTCTTTGCCATTGATATTTACTCCATCCGCTAGTGGCGGTCAGTGCAAGGGTTGCGTCTATCGCTCGACTTCCATCTCGAGCAATCCCAGCCCGTGAGTCTTGCCTTGCGCATCAGTCTTCAGGCTCTCACTCCCGCCGCCACCGAGTGAATCTCGCAGCAGGAAATTGAGAGCCAGGATATTCGGTGCTTCGAAGCGGGTGATTTCCCCGAAGCAGATCTTGTCAAAGTGCTTACGCACTCGGTCGACAGTAAGTTCACGCTTGATGACTTCGTAATCAGCATCGTTGGTGACGAAGATGCCGACATTGCTGCCGTCGCCCTTGTCACCGCTGCGCGCCATCGCGAACTCACTGAGTTTGACCATAGCCATTTACGACTCCTCCACGCGAACGCGGGTCTGAACTTGGCTTTTCTCGAGTAGCGCCGGCCAGTAGCCAACGATGTCGGTCGCCTTGGGGCGGCCGCCAGCGAAGCCGGTGACGCCCGGTGGGCCGGAGGTGACCAGCGGCACGACCTCCGAACCGAAGCGGTTGACCTTGGCCTTGTCAGCACTCTTGACGCCGATTCGCATCACGACTTCCGGCGGGTTGGTGCTCTCGAGGATGCCGGCATGGGTGACGCCGGCGCCAACGAACTCGACCATCTTCTCTTCGTCGGTGAACTCGCAGCCGTCCAAGGCCAGGCGGCCCCAGACGATGTCGGCGCACAGCTTGGCCTTTTCGATGGCGTCCGGGCCGGCGACGGTCAGTTGGCCGACCGCCTTGTAGCCGTTTTGGTAGCTCAGCGAGACCTTGTAAGTGTCTGTGGGGGCAGAGCCTTTGACTCCTGAGACCTGCACGCGGTCCTTGCCGATCTCTTCGACCACGGCGCTGGTGAAGTCTGCCGCGCAGTCCGGACCGAGGTAGCGGTTGGGGTCGCCCATCTCGTAGAGCAGCTGAGAAACGACCGTGTTGCGGGTGACCATGCCCCCGGTGCCGTCGTGCTTGGTGACTACGAAGGTGCCGTCGGGCTGCGCTTCGATAACGGGGTAACCAATGCGCACGAAGTCGTTTACCTCGCGCCAGTTGGTGTAGTTGCCACCCGTGCACTGGGCGCCGCATTCGGCGATATGGCCGGCGACGGTGCTGGCAGCGAGCTTGTCGTAGTCCTCGGGGGACCAACCAAACTCGTGGATCAACGGGCCGCCGACGAGGGCGGGGTCGGTGACGCGGCCGGCGATGACGATCTGGGCGCCAGCAGCCAGGCATTCTGCTACGGCGAATGCGCCGATGTAGGCGTTGGCGCTGAGCAGCTTGTCTTGGATCTCGGACAACGGCCGGCCGTCGTCCATGTTCTTCATCGCGTGGCCGTTCTTGGCCAGTTCGGGGATGCGGGCGAGGATGTCGTCGCCGTCGATGACACCGACCTTGAGGCCCTTGATGCCCTTCTTGCGAGCAAGCTCAAGCACCGCCTGCAAGCAGCCATCGGGGTTTACGCCGCCGGCGTTGGCGATGACCTTGATGCCCTTCTCGTGGATCTCGGGCAAGGTGCGGTCGAGCATCTGCACGAAGTCGGTCGCGTATCCGGCAGCCGGATCTCGCCCCTTGAGCTTCTGCATGATGCTCATGGTGACCTCGGCCAGGTAGTCGAGGGCGAGGTAGTCCAGCGGGCCTTCGCTCACTAGACGCACCGGGCCCAGGATTGAGTCGCCCCAGAATCCCTGGCCATAACCGATGTTGATCTTGTCGCGCATATAAGTCCGAAGAACGGGGCGAGCACAATAGCGACTATGCGCCGTGAACGCCCGGCAAACCCGGATTCTGACACGGTTTGCTGCAAGCTACCGTGCGGGAGCCCCCGCTGTGATGGAGCTTTGGTGGGTTACGTCACCCGGAGTGACCGTGACCCGTGGATAGAGATTACCAATGACTAGTCGCGCCAACATTTTCGGTCTGTTGACCGCGTCGGCTGGATTGGCCGTCGCGCAGGCTCCGAGCGTTGCCGCCGAAGTGCTTCTCTTGGGATCCGCCAGCGCCTAGGTCAACCCGAACTTCGCGCCCTTGGTTACGTTCCGTGCCAACGTTACGCGGGGACGGGTGCTGCTCGACACCGTCTCGCTGCACCGCGCGCTTTGGCCGTGATCTCGTTCTGACGCTTGCGTCAACGGGTCGCGGCGCGGAGCATCGCGATCGCTGTGAAACGATCTCTGCTGCTGTGTTCTCTCGCCCTGTTTGCCGGTTGCTCCGAGGATGCGTCGGCCGACATGGACGTCAATGGTGCCAAGTCCAACCCGGGTTCTCCGAATGGGGCCAATCCGCAACTGGAAGTGCTCGACGATTCGGACTGCAACCTGCAGACAGTGCTCGATCCAAGCAAGCCCGGCAGCCCCGGCAACCTGATCAAGTCCCAGCGCAATCCCAACGGCGACAGCGAACTGGCCGTGTTGATGCGCGCCTTCGTCGATGGCTTGCGCGATGCGCGCTTGCTGGTCGAAGCCGGCGAACCGGTCGAGCCGCTATTTCCCGTGCATCGTTCGATGCGTTGCGCGTGGCCGACGGTGCCAGCCGAACGCGACGAAGCGTTTGACGCGCGGGCGCAGGCCTACCTCGGGGTCGTGCGCAACTTCGACTCGGCGCCGAGCAAGCACAACTACAACGCGATCATCAGCAACTGCGTCGCGTGCCACCAGGTGTCCTGTGGCGGTGTGATCGAGTTCATCGAAAGCCTGCGTTGGGAATAGCGAATGACCGCGGACGACCTCGAGAACCCAGAGCATCGCCCGGTCGACACGGTGTTCCTCGTGTTGGCTGCAGTGTTCTTGTCGTCGCTGGTCGTCTGCAACCTGATCGCGAACAAGTTCTTGACCGTCGACCTCGGCTTCAAGGTGTTCACGTTGTCGGCGGGCGCGTTGCCGTATCCGATCACGTTCTTGGCAACGGATTTGTTGTCGGAGCTCTACGGCCGCAGGCGCGCCAACCGTGTCGTCATGGCGGGCTTTGCCGCGTCGTTGTTTGCGTTGCTCGCCTTGTGGCTCGGCGGGCAGTTTGAGGCGATCAAGGACAGTCCCGTAAGCCAGGAGACCTACCGAGCGACCTTTGGCAACACCTGGCGCGTGATCTCCGCGTCGATGGCGGCCTACTTGGTGGCGCAGTTTCTCGACGTGCGATTGTTCCATTTCTGGCGCGACCTGACCAAGGGTAAGCACCTGTGGCTTCGCAATAACGCGTCGACCATCGTGTCGCAGTTGCTCGATTCGGTGCTGGTCGTGTTGGTGCTTTTCTGGGGCGTCAAGCCGGGCAACGAGATGTTGGCAATCATCTTGGACCTGTGGCTGTTCAAGGCATTGGTCGCGCTCGCCGACACGCCGCTGTTCTACTACTTCACGTGGTTCCTGCGCCGCGTACCGACGCGGCCATTGTAGTCGGCACTCAATGTAGTCGGCACGCATTGTAGTCGGCACTCAATGCACTCGGCTCTCAATACAGTCGGCGCCCATGTAGCCCGCCTCACGATAGCCGATGTTGTAGCCGCGCAATTGCGAAGGCATTGGCGGTGTGGCGGCTCCCGGCGATGATGTCGTGATGCGCATCCCCATGCTGTCGCTGCTGACTGTTCTCGTTCTTGGCGCTGCCGCAACCGCGCAGCTACCCGAAGTCTGGCGGTGTGCGAACGTGCTGTCCGAGGACGGCAAGTCCTGGCGCCAGGACATGGTCGTCGTCACCTTGGGCCACCGCGTCGTGCAAGTGCGCAAGGAAGCCACCGACGAGTTCGTCGACCGCGATCTCGGCGCCTGCTGGGTCATTCCCGGCATGATCGACCTGCACACCCACCTGTTGTTGCGCCCCTACAACATCGAAAAGTGGAACGACCAGGTCCTCAAGACCTCCGACGGCTTGCGCATGTTGCGCGGCGCGCGGTTTGCCGAGAACACCTTGGCGGCCGGCTTCTTGGCCATTCGCGACCTCGGGACTGAAGGAGCTGGTTACGCCGATGTCGACTTGGCCAACGCGATCAAAGAAGGGACCGTGCGCGGACCGCTCGTCTACCCGACCACTCGTGCCATCGTGCAACGCGGCCGCTACGGCCCATCGCCCAATGACCCCAGCGTCAAGAAAGGCGCGCAGCCAGTTGCCGGCATCGAAGAGATCGAGCAAGCCGTTCGCGATCAAGTCGCCGGTGGCGCCACTTGGATCAAGGTCTACGCAGACTATGGCTACGGACCCAACGGCGGCGTCGCACCAACCTTCTCGCTAGAAGAACTCACGGCACTGTGTGTCGAGGCCAAGCGCTTGGGCTGCCGCGTCGCCGCCCACGCGAGCACCAACGAAGGCATGCGCCGCGCCACCCTGGCTGGCGTCGCAACGATCGAGCACGGTTCAGGTGGCAGCAAGGCCACCTTCGACCTGATGCGCGAGCGCGGCGTCGTGCTCTGCCCCTGCCTGGCCGCCAACGAAGCCATCGTCGAATACGCCGGCCGCAAGGGCCCAATCGTAAAGCGCCTCAACGCCGCCAAGATCGGCTTCCAACAAGCCCTGGCCGCCGGCGTCACCATCGCCTGCGGCAGCGATGCGGGCGTCTTCACCCACGGCGACAACGCCCACGAGCTCGAGCTGATGGTCGAATACGGCATGACCACCCAGCAAGCGCTAGCCGCCGCCACCACCATCGCCGCCACCGTCCTAGGCACCCCCGGCCTCGGCCCCCTCCGCGAAGGCTCCCTAGGCTTCGTAGTCCTAACCGCGGACCCCCTCAAAGACATCGCCGCCCTCCGCACCATCCAATCCGTCTGGTACGACGGCCACCTGATCCACTAACCAAAACGTGCGTACCGTACCCGGTTCACACCACAGATTCCGGCTGCTGGCGCCTAGCGAACGTGCTTGCGAAGCAGCGCCTGGCCTTCTCCGGACAGGCCAAGCTTGTCGATCTCCCGATCGAGTTGCTGCTTGCTGCCATGGCCATCGAGGTAGCCGTTGAGTCTGGCCGCCGCCGTGGAATTGATGAAGTCCGGCTCGTTGGGATAGATCGCCTGCAACTCGTCGACGAGCGCACTCTCGTGGCGCAAGCGATACTTCTGGTGATAGTCCTCGGCGATCCAGAACGTCTCGAGCGGCGCGATTTCGGTTTGCACCTGATCCGGCATCTTGACGAACTTGCGCCGCGTCGCGTCGATCGCTTCCCGCTGCGCCTCGTCGGCATAGAACACCGCCGACATGTATTGGCGACTCCATGCATTGCGACACGGGTTGTGCGTCGTCCAGAACAGCTCGAGCAACTGTTCGTAGCGGATGCGCTTGGGGTCGAAGTCGATTTGAATCGTCTCGGCGTGATCGCCGATCGAGCGATACGTCGGGCTTTTGGTCGAGCCACCGCAGTAGCCGACGCGGGTGCGAAGCACGCCATCGAGACTCCCGAACCGGGAGTCAGGGCCCCAGAATCAACCCAGTGCGAACGTCGCAGTTTGGAACTCAGCGGGTGCTTCGGTATCGATTCGCGGCAACTTGGTCGTGGCTGCCGCGGCATTGCTTGGCTGCGATGAGGTCATAGTGATGGGGCTAGTGGCCGAACCGGTCCGTTCGATGTCGGTGCCGGTGCATCCGGCCAGCGCGACGAGTGCCGTGGCCAGCAAGGAGGTTTGAAGGGGCGAACGGTGCATGCGGCCGCATTCTACGACATGCACGAACTTGGTTCCCCGACGACGTGATCCCAGCTGGATCTTCCATGCGCGGGCGGTGAGAACCCCTTGGCGCAGGGATTGCGGCGCTCGAGTGCTATTGCGGCTCACTGCGCTGCCAATGCCAGATTTGTGAATACCCCTAGCCTCACCCAGGCGATGCAATGGCGTGTCAACTGCGACTCTTAGACTGTCAAACGTGACGCCTCCCCGCATCGACCTCGAGACGCTCGTCCGCCGCCACCAGGTCGGGGTCTGGCGATACTTGCGGGCACTCGGTGCTCCGGTTGACGTGGCCGATGATCTGCTGCAAGAGACGTTCTTGGTGGCGTTTGACAAGCTGGTCGAAGATCGCGGCACGGCGGCGGTCGCGTCCTTCTTGCGGGGCTGCGCCAAGAACCTGTTCTTGCGGCATCGGCGGGATCTCGGTCGGCGAGAAGCTGCCTTGATCGAAGCGGCGGATCAGTTGTGGCACGCCGACTGCGATGCGGATGATGGCGACGGCTGGTTGCAGGCATTGCAGCAATGCTTGCAGCAGCTTGATGGTCGCTCAAGCGAGGTTGTGCAGTTGTTCTACCGCGAGTCGCGCAGTCGTGCGGAGGTCGCGAGCCAGCTCGGCCTCAAGGAAGCAGGACTCAAGACGCTGTTGCAGCGATTGCGGTCGGGTTTGCGGAAGTGCATCGAAACGCGAATGCAGGGAGTAGCAAAATGAGTGGTGATTCAGACAAGCAAGACGAAGCACTGCAGC
>CAXBFC010000280.1:0-10494 GCA_963974725.1 uncultured bacterium
AATGCAGGTCCCGGCCGCGAACATGCGCTTGCCGTTGTCGAAATCTCGTGCCGTGAGTTCGTCGTCGAACAGCTGCATCGCGGTTTCCGTCGTCCAAACTTGCGAAGGCCCCTTCGCGGTCGGCAATGTGCTCAGGTCCAAGGGTGCAATGTCGCCGAGCAGCCACGCGACGGCCGCGGCATCTGCCGGCGGCAGGTGCTCGATGGCATCCTCGCGGATCGCACGGATGTAGCCATCGAAGCTCTGGCCACCGCTCTTCTCAAGCGTGTCCTTCAACCACGAGAAGTAGTATTTGCGGGTCTTCAAGGACCATCCGTTCTGCACGCGGCGCAGGCAGTAGGCGTAGTGGATGTTCTGGCTGTTGGGCGTATTGGCCATCGCCTTCAAGATGGGCTTGCCATACTTGTGACGCGTCAACATCTGCTCGTCATAGGCAAGTGTCTTGGTCTGCGTGACCTTCATCAACGCAATCGTCTTATCGACGACGTTCGGTGCATCGAGGTAACTGAGCACGCGGCAGAGCTCCGTGTTGACCGCCTCATCCTTAGCTGGGTAGAACTCGTCGAGCTTGGCCGCAACCGCTTCGAGCGCGACGGACGGCGCCTGATTGGACGAGGACACGTCGAGACGCGTCAGGCACAACGAATACGCGCGCAGCAACGCCAATTTGTCGAACCGTGGCCGGCCATCCAACGCCACGGTGTTTAGCTTCTCGAGAACCCGACCGCCAAGCGACTTCTCACCATGCCGGCACAGCGCGATGCAGGCGTGGACCACGGCGCGCGGGTTGGTCTCCGCAAAGACCCGGTCCCGCCAGTGATCCAGATCCTGATTCTCGATCGCAAGCCGAGCTGCGTAGCGAATGCAACGATCGTCGTGCGACAAGTACGGCCACGCCTGCGCAACCGCTGCCATGCCGCCGTCGCTGCTGCCGTGGAATTGCTCGAGAGAATGCCGCAAGTCACGGAGCGACTGGTTCTCGCGCAGTTCCTTCTTGGTGCCAGCACCTGCCGCACCGGTGTAGCGGATGCGGTAGAGCTTCGAGTCGGTGTTGCGCCCGCCGCACAAGAAGTACATGTGTCCGTCGGGTCCGAACCGCATTGCCGAGATGTTGAGTGGCGTGCCGTTGAGGAACTCCTGCTTGGTCGCGGTGTAGCTCGACCCCTTCTCCTTCATGTCGACCGTGAAGATCGTGCCGAACGTCCAGTCACAGACGAACAGCTTGTCCTGATAGACAGCCGGGAAGTTCGAGTGGTGCCCGAAGCTGATCCCGGTCGGCGAACCCGGCCCCATCTCAATCACCGCACCATTGCTGTCCGCAAAGTACTCCGGCCACTTCGCCGAACCCGCGCGCCAGCCAAACTCGCTGGCCGACGTGACGTGATTGACGCGAGTCGGTCGATACCACGGACTGCCAACATCGAACTCGAGGTCCGAATCGTAGGTGAACAGTTCGCCCTCCGGATTGATCGCAAGGTCGACCGAGTTGCGCAAGCCGCACGCGACCATGGTCCAGTCCTTGCCGTCCGGTGAGATCCGGCAGATCCAACCACCGGGCGCGCGCACGCCAGTCGCGTGGCCGCTCGGGTCCGGCATGGCAGGTAGCAGCGAGTCCTGGGCCCACACAGCCGGCTCGAGGCTGCGCACGCCATCCGGCACCTTCGAGTGGTTGCCCGACGTCAGGTACAGGCCTTTGCCGTCTTCGGTCTCAATGATCGTGTGCGCCGAGTGCTCCCACCCGGGATGCAGTTTCTTGAGCAGCGTGAACTCATCAAAGGTGTCGTCGCCATCGGTGTCGCGAACGCGGTAGAAGCCCTTCATCGTCGACATGTAGAGGCTGTCGAAGGCATACAAGAACCCGAGTGCGCCAGCCACCGTGCGCTTGCCCCACGCAACCGGCTCGAATGGAAATCCCGGTAGGCTCTCGACGTCGATCTTGCTAGCCGGATCGTCCGCGTTGGCAAGCGTGACCCGGAACACACCCTTGTCATCCTGATCCGACACGATCAGCCGCCCCTTGGGGTCAAACGCCATCGCAACCCACGAACCCTGTGATTTGGGCACCGTGTAGAGCAGTTCGGCATCGAATCCTTCGCGGATGGTGATCTGCGTATCCGGATCGAGAACGTAGACGGCAGGCTCTTCGTCAGCACCCGTGCAACCGGTGGTGCCATACGCGACGATCAGGAGGAGAATCAGTATCCACAGCTGCTTCATTACGATCATCATGCGGCAAGCCGTCGCAAGAGCGAGCGTCAGAATCGTCCCCCCAACGTCGCAATCAAGTCATGCCAACCACCAACTCCTGGTTCCGCGCGCTGCTGCTCGGGCTGGCTCTGGCCGCGCCAGCCACCTGCCAAGATCTGCCGAACATCATCATCATCTACGCCGACGATCTCGGCTACGGCGATTTGTCGAGCTACAACCCGGACGCGGCCTACCAGACGCCGCGACTGGACCGCATGGCGGCGGAGGGCATCCGCTTCACCGATGCGCACAGCCCGGCGACGATCTGTTCGCCATCGCGGTACGGACTCTATTCTGGCCAACTCGTGTGCCGCACCGGTCGTCGGCCGCGTGCGTTCGAGGGACCCGGTGGCCCGAGCTTCATCAAGCCCGGCGAACTGACGATCGCACAGATGCTGCAGCAGAAGGGGTATCGCACCGGAGTGTTCGGCAAGTGGCACGTCGGCTTGACGTGGCGTGACCAGGCCGGCAAACGACTTGGTGGCGGCTTCAAGAACGCGTTGTTGATCGACTACGAGAAGAGCACGCCGCTGGTGGATGGCCCGAACGCACTGGGCTTCGACGAGTCGTTCATCACGCCGAACTGTCCGACGACCGATCCACTCTACCTCTACATCGAAAACGGCATGGTGCCGGTGCCGGCAAGCCTGCGGCATCGCCGCAACAGTCTGCCGAATCCCGGCGGCAAGTGGCGGTGGGACAACGACGAGGGCTGGATGGCGCCCGGCTACCGGTTTGTCGATGCGGACCTGCTGTTCTACGACAAGACGGTGGCGTTCATGCGGGAGCATCGCAAGGCGCACGCAAGCAAGCCGTTCTTCGCCGTGTTCTCCACCCAGATCTGTCACGCGCCGGTGCTGCCAGCCAAAGAGTTTCAGGGCAAGACCAAGGCGGGTGCGCGCGGTGACTTCGTCTTCGAACTCGATGCGTTGGTCGGCCGCGTAATCGATGAAGTCGCGGCACTCGGCATCGACGACAATACGTTGATCCTGTTCAATTCCGACAACGGTCCCGAGACGCTGCACACCGTGTGGATGCGAGAGGACCATGGTCACGATGCAGCTGGCGGGTTTCGTGGCATGAAGCGCGACGGCTGGGAAGGTGGTCATCGGGTTCCATTCATCGCTCGCTGGCCCGGCCGCATCCCGGCCAAGCAAGTGTCCAAACAGCTGACCAACACCACCGACATCTTCGCGACGCTGGCATCGATCGTGGGCTTCTCACTACCCGACGACGACGCCGTCGACAGCTTCGACATGTTGCCGGTGATGCTCGGCACGCAAAAGCCGGGCGAGTCCGTTCGCCCCCACATGCTGACCCAGAGCTTCCGCGGCGAATACCAACTGCGGGTCGGAGACTGGAAGTTGCTCGACCACCCGGGATCCGGCGGCAACAACTACACGAAGGGCAAAATGCAGAAGTACCAACTGCCAGAAGCCGTACCGGGCGCGACTGGCCAGCTGTATGACCTGGCCGAAGATCCCGGCGAAACCAAGAACCTGTTCGCAAGCGAACCCGCGCGGCGCAAAGCCATGCAAGCAAGGCTTGCCGAGCTAACCGTTCGCCAAGGTGGCCGCACCGCACGGCGCGGCCGGACGCCAATCGGCATCGAGAACCTGCCCCCAGTTGGTAAGTGATCGCGCTTGCGGTGGCCCAGTAGCCTCGAAAACCCAGTAGCGCAGAAAGCCAGTAGCGCAGAAACCCAGTAGCGCCGAAAGCCAGGAGCGCCGAAACCCAGTAGCGCCGAAACCTAGTAGCCGCGGCCGCTCATCAAGAACTGTCAGGTTTCTCGACTTTGATCTGAAGGTCACAGCCGCTGCGGGATCCAAGACCATATGCCAGCCGGCGATGCCAACGACTTTGAGGACGTGATCGACGCCCACTGGGCGACGGTGCGCAAGCTGGCGCTGCGCATGACTGGCGATCGGGGTGATGCCGAAGAGATCACCCAGCAGACGTTCTTCCTGGCATACCGAGCGTGGCCAACGTTTGCGCGACGCGCCAAGGTGATGACCTGGCTGTTCCGTATCGCGGTCAACGCGTGCCAGCAGCACATGATCAAGCGGCGCCGCGAACGCACTGTGCCGCTTGATCAAGCGCCGGCAATCTTCACCCACGACCACGACCCCATCGAAGCGCGCGAGTCCCTGGCGCGACTCGACGTAGCCATGCAGGCGATCAGCCCCTTGCACCGCATGGTGCTGACGCTGTTTTGCCTTGAGGACCTCGACCACGAAGCCATTGCCGAGGTTCTCGATTGCCCCGTCGGCACGGTCTGGTCCCGATTGCACAGCGCGCGCGCCGCACTCGCGCGCCACTACCAACCGGAGGCGGAATGATGGATGCCAACCAGATCGAATCAGCGCAACGCGCGTGCCTCAAGCAATGCTTCGGAGGTGCGCTCGACGCGCAAGAGTCGCAGCAATTGCGGTGCTATCTCGCCACCGCCGAAGGCCAGCTCTACCAGAAAGAGGTCCGCAAGATGCAGCACCACCTGCACGACATCGCCGATGTTCGCATCACTACGCCGGTAGACAGCCACGCGATGATCACCAAGTTCGAAGC
Organism: uncultured bacterium; assembly: GCA_963974725.1. GTDB lineage: Bacteria > Planctomycetota > UBA1135 > UBA1135 > UBA2386. Next base: position 4,813 of record CAXBFC010000280.1, read on the forward strand.
GATGGCCCGTGACGAGTTGCGCCAAACCCGCCGTATGCTTCCCGTGTACTTCGCGCTCACGTCGGGACTCTCGCTGCTCACCGGTGGTCTATGCCTCTTGAGCGGCAAGCCTGACCTCAGATTCTTTGGCTGGATGATGCTCGCGTGGGCGGCGGGGTTCGCGGTGCTGTTCTACGCTCTCGGCCGCCAACAGACCGCTCGCCTGCGCGGCGACAACCTGTTGCGGAGCATGGACGACGACCGCGCGCTCGGCAGCTCACCGCGCGTGATCCTCATCGGCTCGATCATCGCACTGATCGTGCTCGTGACCCTGTCCGTCGCGCTATGGCCAATCAGCGGCGCCACGGGCGTCGCAACCGCATGGCTCGGCATCGGATTCTGCGTCTACGTCAGCCATGTTACTGAGCAACGCCGACGGCGTGAGAACCAGGAGCTGTGGGATTGGTGGGATGGTCGCGAAGCCTGAGGTGCCCGGAGTTTGCCGCCCCAAACGTGACGCCCCGGAACACGATGTCGGTGAACCTACCTCTCGCTTCTGCAGCGTGATCACCGAGGCGTTGCGGCCGAAGGTGTCGCGCTTGGCGATGCTGGCACTGCCGTGACGACTTCGCAGGCATTGGCTGCGCAAACACGGATCCGGCGCGGCCAGCCCACAGCCAATTCGGACGCGTGCATTTTGGTGGGCCTCGGTTACACCGTTTCCCAACTTGCCTGAATCTCCCGTCAATTCCCGCCGCGTGCTGTCGCTGTGGTGGCCACTTGCCAGCAGCTGGCTCTTGATGGGAGTCGAGATGCCGATGCTCGCCGTCGCGATGACCCGCATGCCGGGCGGCGAGCCGCACCTCGCGGCCTTGGGAGCACTGGTCTATCCGCTGTCGGTGCTGATTGAAGCGCCGATCATCATGTTGTTGGCCGCATCGACCGCTTTGGTGCGCAACCTCGATGTGCACGAGCAACTGCGCCGCTTCGCCCACATTTCGGCCGCGGTGCTGACCGTCGTCCACATGCTGGTCGCGTTCACCAGCGCCTTCGATTTTATCGCGCTCGACCTGATTGGCGTGCCCAAGGCCATCGTCGAACCCGGCCGCATCGGCATGCAGATCATGACGCCGTGGACTTGGGCGATTGCCTACCGACGATTTCAGCAGGGCGTATTGATCCGTTGCGAGCAATCCAGGCTCGTCGTCTACGGCACCGCAATCCGCCTGCTGGCGAACGTGCTGGTGCTCGCAGTCGGCCTCGCGGTCGGCACGTGGTCCGGCATTGTCGTCGGCACCATTGGCATCGGCTGCGGCGTCATCGCAGAAGCCATCTGGGCTGGCTGGTGCTTCCATCGCTTTGCCAAGCCCAAACTGCGCGAACAGCAACTCACTCGCCTGCAGCTCAATCCCCAGCACATCGAGAAGCCGCTGCTCTGGCGCGCGTTCGCCGCGTTCTACATCCCGCTCGCGTTCACGCCGTTGATCACGATCGTGATCCAGCCGATCGGCTCGTGGGCGATGAGCAAGATGGCCAACCCGCTGATGTCGCTCGCGGCTTGGCCAGCAGTGTATGGCCTGGTGTTCTTGACCAGAACGGCTGGCTATGCATTCAACGAAGTGGTCGTCGCCCTGGCGGGCAAACCCGGCGGCCACCGCGCGCTGCGGCGCTGCGGCTACGGCATCGGCGCGGTTGCGACGGTGGTGCTACTGGTCTTGGCACTGACGCCGCTCGGCGAATGGTGGTTCGGCACGATCACCGGCTTGTCACCCGAGCTGACCGCGCTCGCCAGCACCTCGCTGCTATTCGCCGTCCTGATGCCCGGCTACGCGGTCGCGCAGAACTATCACCAAGGCGTGCTGGTGCACAACCAACGCACCCGCGCCATCACCGAAGCCGTCGTGCTCTACCTGGTGATCTGCTGGATCTGCCTGGTAGTCGGCGTCGAGTTCCTGCAGCACGTGCCGGGCATCCAGGTGGCCTTGGGTTCGTTCACGGTTGCCGGGCTCGCGCAAACCGCTTGGCTGTTGCTGCGGCGGCAGGGACCACCACGAAGCGAATCTGCGGCAGGGTGAGCCCAAACCACCCGCGAACCGGACAAACTTCTCGCCTGCCCGCGTGGCACACGTAACTGTAGTGACACCTTGCAACCGGAGATCCTCGTTTTGCAGCCCACGCCACTCAGCCCTCTGATCCTGGCAATCGCGATTGCCGCGACGTCTTCGGCCCAAGCCCCCACGGCCAACGACCCGTCCCCCGCGAGACAGTGGTCGCAGTTCCGAGGCCCGCAGAGCATCGGCCATGCGCAAGACTCGCAACCGCTGCCAACGCACTTGGTAAGTGCCGACAGCAAGGAGTCGAAGGCGCGCTGGCGAACGCCGATTGCCCCGGGGCATTCCTCCCCGTGCATGCACGGCAACCGCATCTACCTGACTGCGGCAACCGACAAGAGTCTGCAGACGCTGTGTCTCGACCGAGCCACCGGCAAGCCACTGTGGAGCAAACGCCTGACCGTCGCGTCGCTAGAACGAACCCATCGCATCAACTCCGCGGCATCGCCGACGCCAACAACCGATGGCAAACACGTCATCAGCTACTTCGGATCGTTCGGGCTGATTTGCTACGACCCGGATGGCAACGAGCTGTGGCGCAAGGAACTGAAGGTGCGCAACAACACCTTCGGCGCGGCATCTTCGCCGGTGCTGCACCAAGGCCGGGTCGTGCTGATCCGCGATACCAATGCGGCATCGACACTGTATTTGCTCGATGCAAAGACCGGCGACGAAGTCTGGAGCGTCGACCGCACCGGGTTTCCATCGTCGTGGTCGACACCGGTTGTATGGCAAAACGGCGACGTCGAAGAACTGCTGATCTACGGCGCCTTCCAGCTGACGGCCTACGACCTGAAGGATGGCAGCGAACGATGGTCGGTGCCGGGCCTCGCCGACGAACCTGCGACGACGCCGATCCTGGGCGACGGCCTGGTGTTCGTCACGTCGTACAACATGCGCACCAGCCCTGAGGTGATCGGCTTGCCAACGTGGGCCGAGATGTGCAAGCGCTACGACACCGACAAGAATGGCACGCTCAACAAGACCGAGGCGGCAGCCAATGCCAGCATCCTGTCGCGCAACGACGCCGACGGCGAAGGCGATCATCCCCTGCGCGGCTTCTTCCGCTGGCTCGACGCCGATCGCAATGGCGAACTCACCGAGCTGGAGTGGCAGAAGATCATCGATTGGCTGAACAGCTTCGAACACAAGAACGCGTTGGTCGCCATCCGCCCCGGCGACGGCACGCGCGACGCCGAAATCGCGTGGCAGCACGGCCGTGGTGTACCCGAGTGCCCAACGCCGATCTACGACAACGGCCGCATCTACATGGTCAAGAACGGCGGCATCGCGACGTGCCTCGATGCCAAGACCGGCAAGCAGCACTACTCAGCGCGCATCGGGGCGCGTGGACCGCGCTACTCATCCCCGGTGGTTGGCGACGGCAAGATCTACGCGGCGTCTGCCAAGGGTGTGATCACCGTCTGGAAGACCGGCACGAAGCTCGAAGTGCTCGCGCAGAACGACCTCGGCGAACGCATCATGGCCACGCCCGCACTGGTCGACGGGCGCATCTACGTGCGCACCGACCAGCACCTGTATTGCTTCTGATCGGTTTCGGCGCGCTCCCCCTTCAGCGAGACACTACTGCGCAAGACACTACTGCAACGAGACCGTGCGCGGCCAACCCACGAACTGTTTGGCGTCGGGCTTGCTGACGTCGACATGCCGCGGCCAACACTCGAAGGTGACCGCGTTGTTCTGCTTGTCGAATCGCACCAGCCCATAGCCGGCCCCGTGCGACTCGGTCTCGGGATTGGCGTAGGCGTGCATCGTGATCTTGTTGGCAAAGCCATCGAGGTAGTCCCCGGTCCACGGCAATGGGTTGTTGGGATCGCGCGCCCCACCGGCCGCATCTCCTTCGGGCCACCACCAACGGCTGTAGATCGAGTTGACGATCGCCGGCACGACGAACGCCCATGGGCCATCGCGATACTCGTCGATGCCGTGCTGGATCAACGTCGCGAGGTGCTGGTCGCCAGCAAGGTGCACCGCGCCAGCGGCCTGGATCAAACGCAGCGCCGCGTTGCGCCCGGACTGTGGCCAACCATTGGAATCGAGATCGGCATGCAGGCGATTCTCCTTCGTGCCATGCAGATGGGCGCCACCGCAGAAACCGGTCTGCGACAGCACCGCGCGCATCGCAATGCCATCCTTGGGCTGGCCCCACGCGGCCAAGAACTTGTGTTGCCGTTCGCCGAGCAACACCAGGCCTTCGAGGTCGATGTCCGCAGGGTTGTAGTCGGGGTTGATGATGTGGTCTGGTCTCGGCCCTTGCTTCGGAATCGTGCCTGCCGGACCGGTCTTCCACTTTCGATCTTCGAGGATCGCGAAGCTGATGCCGCCGAGGACCATCTCGGTGAAGTAGACACCGATGCCTTGGCCGATCGGCGCCGGATCAACGGGATCGGGTAAGTGCGCGGTCTGAGCACGTTCGACCATGCGCACATACTCGGGATGGTGCAGGTAGCCACCGTCGGCGCCACCCCGGAGCTTGCTGACGGCACCGGCAGCACCCCACAGATTGGCGTGGCCAACATCGTGATCATCGGGAATCGTGATGCACGGACGGTCGCGGAAGGCGTCGCGGAACTGCAGGCCAAACTTCAACCACGCCGCCGTGTGTTGCGCATGGTCGTAGCTCTGGTCGCCGGCGAAGAACAACAGGTCCGGATCTTGGTACAGCAGGTTGCGCACGAAGTTCGGCCGCAGGCCACGGTCGTGTTTCGAATTGCACGACAGCGCTGCGACGACGATCTCGTTCTTGTCCGGAGCTTTGCGCACGAGTCCTTCGAACATCGCGGCGTCGCCGTGTCGCAAGCGGTAGCGTACGTGCTTCGACGCATCCCAACCTTCGACCCGAAAGCACGTCGCCCAGCCGAGGTCGTTGACCTGCTGACGCGCCTGTTCGACCCACTTGCCATCGCGCTCGAACTCGAGGCGCACCGTGCGACTTTCCTTCGGATACAACGGGAACAACTGCGCGGTCATCTTCAAGACCCCCGCGTGCACCGTGTAGATGCCGAATGCGACAACCTGATCGCGTGGCACGAACACGTCGACGATTTCCGATTTCTTGCGGTTCCACCAATCGTTGACGCAAACCGAGTCGAGCCGCTTGCCGAACGGCGCGATCACGGGCGGGTCGCCGTGCTGAGCACAGAGCGTCGTCGCGGTCAGGAGCAGGGCGAGAACAGAGAGCTTGGTGGCGCGCATCCGCCGCAGTGTAGATCGGCGACGCGCTGCTGCCATACGGCCAATTGCTGCTTTCAGCGACCGCCGTCGTTCTGCGACCTAGCCGCCTCGACTGCCGGCTTCGGCATGTCGGTCGCCATGTGGTATTGCCAGCGCTTGCCAAAGGACAACCACACCGCGATGTTGCGCTGCGTGCCATCCAACGCCCCGCCCGTGACCTGCGCGCTCGCCTTGCGTGGATCCTCCTGCAGCCTGATCGTCGGAGTCAGCGTCACCGGCACGGCGCGCACCTGGCCGAACTGATGCAATGCCGCTTCCGAGCGGGCCAGCAACAACGCCAGCCCCGGGAAGGAAACGTGCTTCGTCGGGACCGCAGTCTTCGAGTCGAACGCGGCAT
>CAXBFC010000281.1:0-10481 GCA_963974725.1 uncultured bacterium
CATCGAAGTCGTGCAGTCCGTGATGAGTGGCCTGGTGGCCATGGAGCAAAGCAGGGCCACCGAGGTTCGCTGCGGCATGACCCGAGAGCCCGTCGCCATAGCCGGCGGTCGCGTGCGCGACTGTGTCGTTCTACGTTGCCATGCCGGGCCATGGAATGAGCAGGCAATGGCACCGTTGCTCGAGGTCATCGCTGGCGTGCCGGGCATGTTGTCGCGCGTCGCAAGCAGCCCTGATGTGTTGGAGTCCGTCGGCAATGCGACCATCGCGCAGCGACGCATGGGCGGTGATCTGTCGGCCATCCGAGACGGCGACGCCGTGCAGTTGACCTACGTCTGGCCGACCGCCAACTGATGTTCGTACGGTCACTGCGCCTCGGCGCGGTGATAGCTACGCGGGGTCGGCGTCGCGCATGGCGATGGCGGCTCGAATGCCGTGCTCCATCTGTTGCGCTCGTTCTCCGTCGAACTCGCGGCCGCCAAAGCGGACTTCTTGGTAGGAGGCGAACGCCGTTCCGACTTCGGCGGGCAGCCGTTTGCGTTCGGCAAGATCGGCGGCGAACAGTTCGAGCGTTTGGCCCGGGAAGCGGCGATGGCCGGCCTTCGCCAAGGCTCGCAACAACTTCTGCAGCGCGCGCCGTGCCTTCGGAGCCGTGATCACCCGTTGGCGTGCCGGTGGTTTCGGTTGCCGGCGTGGCAGCAGCGTGATCAAGATGACTAGAGCGAGCAGTACCGCCCACGTCGCCGGGGTGCCGACCAGGGTCGACAGCAGCCGCATCATCGGGTCGAGCAGTGACTCGTTGATTTCGACTTCGGGGTCGGATCGTTCGTTGGGGCCATTGCTGGGCACAAAGGCGCGGCCGCGCGAATCGGGCGGCGTCGGATCGAAGATGAAGATGCGGTCCTCATACAGCACCTCGACCCAAGCGTGTGCGTGTTGCGATCCATACATGCGCGCGCCTGCGACAGTGGCATCGACTTTGCCACCGTAAAGTCCGACGCCAATGCGGCACGGAATGCCGCGCATGCGCAGCATCAATGCCGCAGCCGATGCGAAGTGCATGCAGTAGCCGTGCCGGTCAATCTCCGCGAACAGGAAGTTCTCGATCCGGTGGTCGAATGGGCCCACCGGTTCGCTGCGCGCATAGCGGCAGCGTTCGGCGAGTCCGTCGGCGATAGCTGCCATCGCCTGCCGCGGTTCGCGCGATACTTGCCATTCCTCAAGCAACTGCTCGAAACGCTCTACATCGATGTTGGGGGCAAGCTTGGTCAAGCCGAGCTGCACGTCACGGCTGCTCAGGTTCGCGCCACGCGAGGGTGGCGGGAGGTTCTGGTAGCCGACCAGGTAGTTGTCCTGACTGGGAAGCTTCGGTCGGATCCACTCACGCCGATGGTCGACGACCAGGCGAGACAGGCCCGCAAGTTCCACTGTGTTCGGTGGCAAGAACACGAACTTGGCGGCGCCGCCGAAGCGTTCGACTTCGAGTTGGTCGACGTTGTAGCCAGGTCTAGGTCGGCGCAGTATGTGTCCATCTGCTGAGGATTGTGCTCCGAGTGTCAGCGGTCCAATCTGCCAGCGGTCCATGCTGGCGATGGTGAAGAAGCCGCAGCGTAGATACAGGTCCGTTTCGACTGGGCCTTGGTTGGGGCGTCGAACCCGCGCCAGCTGCTCGCCGGTCAGTTCGGACAGGATGCCGTTGCCGCCATCCAGAATGAACGAGTCGTCCAGGCCAACCTGACGATCAGGTCCGTTGCTCGACCCATCGTTGTCGTCACTGGTATTGACGCGACTCGGGGACGGCAAGCAACTGAGCGTGCGGTCGACTGCGAAGACACCAACCATGCATGAAAGCATCATCATGCTGGTCGCCATCACATCGGCAGCCCGCAAAGGGGTGCGGGTGCGACTTGGCTTGCTGGTGCGGTAGCTCTGCATCAGCGTTGCGACATGCAGTGACAAGAAGGCGAACGCGCCGTATGCCAACAACAAGGGCATGTGCACGCCGTCGAGGATCACACCGACGAGCATCACGCAGAAACTGAGGAACAGTGCCAGCGATGGGTCGCCGTCGTGGTTGCGGGTCGTGGCGAATGCGAGTGGCGGCAGGATGGTGCACGCCAACGCTGCAGGTCGCGTCATCGGGCCGACCCACTCGAGTGCGCCGTAGCAGGCGCTCGCTTGTAGTACGATGGCAAACAACACGCGTAGCCAACGAGGTCGATCGAGCCGCGACCACGAACCGATGATGGCTCCCGGGACGGTGAACGCGAGCAACCATGGGATCGGTAGTTCGCTCGCCGGCAGGTTGCTCAACGCCAACACCGTGGCCGCAAACAGCGATACCGAGGCCAAGTGACGCAGTCCACTGGGGGCGTCCTCGGTGTTGGTGGGGCCGCTCATGGTCGCGCCGGCAAGTGTCATTCGTCTTCCTCCACGATCACGGTGACCTGGCCGGGCATGTCGCGTAGTTCGGGTGCCCGGGTGAAGCCGCCGGCCGGAATCCAGTAGCAGTGTCCGAGGGATTCGACGTCCGCGAGTAGTTCTGGCGCGAGGCCGTGGTGCATCGACAGGCTTGCCTCAGACAGCAGTGTCATCAGGTCGATCAATTGCGCAGGGCCCTTCACTTCGATCTGTTCGGGCTCGGTGTCGACGACTACGACGCGCGACACGGAGCCGCGGCGATGCAGCTCTTCGACCAGCGATGCGCAGGCGCCGAGGCTCCACTCGCAGCGACGTAGTCCGCGGCCTCGCGGTTGTCCCGGAGGCCGTCGCAGGTCGAGCACCACGCCAATCGTGCGCGGCATGCGCCCGCGCGTGACGCGGCGAACGAGTGTGCCGAGCGAGGCGCTGCGCAATGCATGCACACCGCGAGCATCTTCTTCGGGTAGGTATTCGCGCAGCGCCTGAAACTCCGGTCCTGGCAGCATGGATCGATCAACGGGCGCGATTTCGGCATCGGCAGCTGCGTCGAGCACATCCGTGCGCAGCGTGGCGCGCATCGGTTCGGTAATCAAATCGGTTTCCGCGCTGACTACCGAGCGCGTCGCAAACATGCCGAGTGGCCATTGTGACTCAAGAACGAAGACGCGTTCGAGCACGTGGCTGCGCACCAGACTGCGCTGACGCACCTCGATGCGTTGTGGTTCGAACGGGATCAGCGTCGGCAACAGCACCGCCGGTTCGCCGCGCATCGAACGTGGCTCGTAGAGTTGGCAGTTGCGCAGTGGCCGCCGTCCCTGATGCTCGACGTGCAGCGTTTCGATGTAGACCGCGCCGGCGACCGTGCGGCGGGCCGCGACGCGCACGTTGGTGAAGTGCAGGCGGCGTTGCTTGGCGACAAAGTCGATCAAGATCGGCGCCGCGAGCATCGATGCCGCGAGGCGCGCGTTGTCGTCACCACCAATCCACGCGGCACCGGCGGCAAGTCCTGCGAGCCACAGGACCACCTTGCCGCGCGCGGTCAGTTCGATCGAGCTATGGGGGGTGGCCATCTAATGGGGTGTTTCAAGAGCTTGTGGCATAAGTCGGCGAGTCATGAGCGTTGCTCTCAAGGCGCGTTGACGAAGGCATGTTACAGGCATCCGGTCGAGGCATCGTAACGCCGCGAGCGGCGTTCAGGGCCGGCGACAGTTGCGCCGAAATCTTGAAACACCCCACTAATCTGGCAGCGGAGTCTCGGCGAGGATTTCGTGCAGCAACGCATCGGCGTTGGCACCCGAACGCGGCGTCAGGCGATGCGCCCATGCCGGAATCAGTAGCGCGCGAACGTCGTCGGGAATGACGAAGTCGCGGCCGTGCACGTGGGCCCGCGCCCGGCACGCACGATGCAGCGCTTGGGCGCCGCGGGTGCTTACCCCTTGGGCGATCTGCGGTGACGTGCGCGTGCGGTTGGCCAGTTCGACGACGAACGCGACCAGTTCTCGATCGCAACGCACGTTGTCAATCGCCTGCCGCGCAACCATCAGGTCTTCCTTGTTGGCGACTGGCTTGAAGTCTTCGACAAAGCGATGGCCGTCTTCGCGACTGACCACGTCGATCTCGAACTCCGGGTCGAGGTGGCCGACTTCGATGCGCAGCAAGAAGCGGTCGAGTTGGTTGTCCGGCAACAAGTAGGTGCCGGCCGCGGTTAGTGGATTCTGCGTCGCGACCACAAAGAACGGGTCGGGCAGAACGTGTCGATCGCGATCGACCGTCACATTGCGCTCGGCCATGCACTCGAGCAAAGCCGATTGCGTGCGCGGCGGGGTGCGATTGAGTTCGTCGGCCATCAGCACCGACGTAAACACCGGTCCTTGTCGGAACGTCAACTCACCCGTTCGCGGGTGGTATATCTGCGCGCCGATCAAGTCGCTCGGCAGCAAGTCGGCCGTGCACTGGATGCGCTGGAAGGGCAGGTCGAGCGCTTGCGCGAGACTGCGGGCGAGTAGCGTCTTGCCGACGCCGGGAAGGTCTTCGATCAGAAGGTGTCCACCGGCAAACAAGGTGATGACCGCCAATTCAATGACGTCTTCCTTGCCGTGAACGCTCTGTCCGACAGCCTCGATGAGTTTCTGCGCGAGAGGGGTCATTCGCTGAGTGGGGAACGCAGTCTTCATGCTAGCACCACGGACGGGGAGTTGGGCAACTCGGGCAGCCTAGCCAACGGTGCCAGAACCATTTGGGTTCGCTGGTTCCGCGGGGATTTGGCGCTACGTTCCGGCGGTGCAGAAGTCGATCGTTGCGAAGTTCCAGGCCCGCGGGCACCTGATTGACTCGGGTCTTCTGTCTGATGCGTTGGAGGCCGTGCATGCTGCGTCGGCCACCTACGAGGTCACGCACCTCGAGATCGGGCGATTGCGGACCGACGACAGTCAGCTGGAATTGCAGGTGACGGCGCCGGATCAGGCGTCGTTCGACCGACTACGGGCGGACCTGATGTCGCTCGGATTGAGCGAGCTCGAGACCGCGGACGCCGCTTGGGAGGTCGTCGACCAGGATGGCACGGCGCCGGAAGGTTTCTACTCGACGACCAATTTGGTCACCGAAGTGCGGGTGAAGGGCAAGTGGCATCGGGTGACACACCAGCGCATGGACGCAACGGTCGTCGATGACGATGGTGCGCTGGTCTGCATCAAACTGCGCGACCTTGAGAAAGGACAGCGCGTGGTGGTTGGGTTTGAAGGCATTCGCATCACACCGCACACGACTCGCAAACTGCAGGAGGGCAAGTTCGGGTTCATGCAAGGTGGAGTCAGTTCGGAACGCCGCCTGGCCGCACAGGTCGAAGAAGTGGCCGCCGCCTGGAAGCGCGTTCGTGCCGAAGGTCGCAAGGTCGTATTGGTGGCTGGGCCGGTCGTGGTGCACGTTGGCGGTGGCCCGACGTTGGCGGCGATTCTGGAAGCAGGCCTCGTCGATGGCCTGCTCAGCGGCAATGCACTCGCGGTGCATGACATCGAAGTGGCGCTCTACGGCACCAGTCTCGGCGTCGAGCTCGCAACCGGAAGGCCCGCTGTTCACGGTCACATGCACCACATGCGCGCGATCAACGCGATCCGCCGCGCTGGCAACATCCCCAACGCGGTCGCGCGGGGCGTGATTGACTCGGGCGTGATGCACGCGTGCGTGCAAGCGCAGGTGCCGTTCTGTTTGGCCGGTTCGATCCGTGACGATGGTCCGCTGCCTGATACCGAGATGGACTTGATCGCCGCCCAGGCTGGTTACGCGAAGATCCTTGAGAACGCCGGGTTGGTGGTCATCCTCAGTTCGATGCTGCACGGCATCGGCACCGGCAACATGGTCGCAGCGGATGTGTTGACCGTCTGCGTCGACATTCATCCCGCCGTCGTCAGCAAGCTGAGCGATCGAGGCTCCGCGCAGAGCCAGGGAATCGTGACCGACGTCGGCGCGTTCTTGGCCGCCATCGCCGCGGAATTGGGCGTTTCGGTGCCGTCTGCGTAGTGGCGGAGCGACCTGCGCAGGTCCGCCTACGGCTGCGCCGGCCGGGTTGCCGATAAGCCCAGTGTGATGGGCCCTTCGCTTCGTTTTGCATCTCTGGTTCTCGCCGCCTCGGCAACGCTTGTTGCCCAACAAGGTGGCGAAGAACGGACTCGCCTTCGGCCGCTTCCCAAGCAGTTACCGGAAGTCGTGCTGTCCGATGCCAAGGCGGCGATTCCGGTGCGCGACTTTGGCCTCGGCGAAGGCGGCATCGACCGCAAGCAGACATCACTGCGCTTCCATGAAACTGACGGTTGCGTGACTCCGGGCGGTGTTCACGTGGCCTGTCGCGCGGTTGGCGTCAAGCTGACGTTCCCTTCGGGGCGCGAAGTGTTGCTCGCTCCCGATGGTGGCTTGCACCTGCGCAGCGGCGAGTCGGCGGGTCCCTACCCGGCCGGCCTCGAGTTCCTGCTCGCCGATGGTGCCACGGTTCGCATCGCGTTGGCGCAGAGTCGCAAGTCTCGCATTCGCGATGTCTGGGTCACGCATGATCGTCGTTCGTTGCAGCCTTGGCGCCTCGGCAGCGACGCGCAGGCAACATCGCGAACCAAGAACTGGTCCGGCATTCGCTTGGCTTGTTGCGGCGATGGCGGAGATATCTACCGCCCGCTCGCGATTGGGCCATTGGTGGTGCTCGACCGCGTGCTCGTCCCCAAGGAACGCAAGGACAAGACCCCGCGCGAACGCTTGGTGGTCTTGACCGAGCCGATTCGTCAGTCGTTGCTGCGCATGCCGCGGCAGCACCGCGAGACCGAAGCTTCGGTGCGGCGCGCCGTGGCAGCCGTGACCGAAGTTGCCGATCGCAGCTCGATGATCTTCCCGCGAGGTGCGGCGTTGCGACGTGCCGAGCACGATCGCCTGCGTTGGCTCCTCGGTGGTGGTTTCGAACTGCAGCTTGATCCCGACATCTCCGCGACGCCGCATTTGCAGCTGTTCGCCGGCACCAGTGCGCTGCCGATGGTTGAGTGGACCTTGGGTGCTGGCACTGCGGCCTACTTGACCAACCCGCGTTCGGATCAAATCGGCAAGCGTTGGCACGGTAACGGCACGCGAGTGATCACCACGGCCCACCAACTGCAAGTGCGCGAGCACCTGCAAGAACGGCAGCACGCATTGCGCGTGATCCGTCGACTCAAACGATAGATCTCTTCGGTCGGTTGCGCTTGGGCGGCGGAGGTTTGGGGCTGGGTGCTGGGAGCTGGGGCTGCTGCCCTTCGGGCCCGGTAACCGGCTTACCAGCAAGGTGTAAGCACCAGGGGCAGAGCTGTGTATGCTGCGGGAATATTCCCCCGAGAACCTCGTCCTACCAGCCTATGTGGATCAACGCCATCGTCGTCGGGTGTGGTGTCACAGCGATCATGCTGACTGGCCACGTGCTCAGCTGCCGCCAGCTGGTGCAACGCCTGCAAGCGTTCAGCTACTCGATCATGGTCCTGATCCCGGGCCTGTTTGCAGTGGCCATCGCATACGCCATTGAGGTTCGAGTCCGTGACCCGAGGCTGGTGTTGGCCCGGGGGGAACAAGTCGACCCCGCATGGTTCAAGTCCGTCAGTGAAGCCCAGACGTCGACCTCGATGCTGCTCATGGGGGCAATGTTCGTCTTCGCACTGATGGCCGTGCAGCTCCTGGCGGTATTGAGCTTGGCGCGCCGTTTTGTGGTCACGCAAGAGATCGACCTGGTTGCCCGTGATCAGGTCGCAATGCACCAAGCGACCAAGCCCGGCGACACCGAAGGCATTCCGGTATCGGTCGTTCCAGAGCCGAACTAGCCTGCTGGGCCCGCCGCCGTTGGGCATGCCATCACCGGGAACGCTATCGTCGGGCACTCCAACGTCGGACAGGCGGCTACCGTCGCCTACTTGCGACGGCCTACTTGCGACGGCCGGCGGCTTCCTTCGCGCGCGGTGAGTGGTGCTCCTTGAGCGCCGCGGTAACAGCCGCATCCGTGCGGTCCATCTGCAGCAGCGCATCGAGCGCGGACTTGGTGTTGGTCGCGCCGATCGCCAGCAACAGCATCTTGCGATCCTGCTGTTGGCCGGCGTATTTCAGGCGATCGGTGAGCTTGCTGGTCGCTTCTTCGCCGTAGAGCGCCTTGCCGATGCGGCCGACACAGCGCGCGAAGCGCACGTCCTGCACTGGACCAAGCGATACGGCCAGCGCATCGAGCAATCCGTCGAGTCGTTGTGCCGCGCACAGCTCGGCCAGCGCGATCTTGTATTCGATGTCTTCCATCTCCCCAGCGGCACGCGCGACCAGTTGCGTCCAGTGCATGCTTGAGAGCTTGCCGCGCAGGTCGGTGCGTTCGCCAAGGAAGCGAGCGATTTCGGTGCGAACCACTGGCTCGGCGCTGATCGCCATGCCGGCGAGCGTCGAAGCGGTGATGTCGGGCGCCGTACCAGTTTCGCTGTCGGCTAGCACGTTCGCGAACCGCACGATCGGATCCTTCGTCAGGTCCTTGCCGATCAGTGGATTGCTGCCGGCCCAGCCGGTCATCTTGAAGTAGGGGCCCTCACTCGCCGCCAGACCCATGCGCGTTGCCGCAGCGCTGGCATCCTGCAGGCAGTAGAGGCGCGACTGCCGCGGCGTCGGGCGCTGGTGTAGCGACAGCTTGGGCCAGTCGAGGACCGTCACCGCCTTGTGCTCGGCTGCGCCGCGCACGTTCTGGATGATTTGCAGGCGGTGCAAGGCGATTTGCTCGCCGTGCGCCTTCTTGCCGACTTGTCGAGCAACGACGACCGCGTCCGCGCGAACGAGCCCTTTGCGAAGGTTTTGGCTGGCTGCACTCGCAACCAGGCCAAGAACCGAACAGAGAATGGGAAAGATGCGCATGATCAGTTGCCGTAGAAGACCTGCTCGCGCAGGTAGGCCAAGTTGAGGGTGTTGAAAGCCGATGACGGGCTGGTGGCCAACGTGAAGTTGAGCGATGGGCTCATCAGGTTGGTTGCCCCAGTCGGAAACAGGCTCGTGTTTCGGATGTGTCCGCTTGCCGAGCCGGGGAAGTTGCTGGTGTCGTTGCCGTATAGGCCGCTGGGCATCGCGCCATCGACCACCAAGCCGACGGAGTGGCCGCATTCGTGCGCCGTGACCGTTGCGACGAAGCGAGCCATCAGCGAGATCGCGGTATCGATTGCGGTTTCGCGGGCGTCGCCGACCGTTCCAAGCAGGCGGTCGCCATCTTGCGCGACATTGCCGATCGGCGTGCCGCCATTGACAGGAGTAAACGCATCGTAGGTGGTGCGGAATAGAGTGCTGTTGGCCTGGCCGACGCCGCTATCGACGATCGTGTGCAAGAACACGCCGAGCCTTTGGGCGCCGCCAGTGGTCGCGAAGTCGAGCTGCGTGTTGTCGTTCTGCGTCGTGTTGGACGGATCGAAGATCGCCAGACCCAAGACGCCGCTCGTCGAGGAGGAACCGCTGATCGAGATCTGCGAGAACCCCAGCGAGCTATAGGTGACGCTCGAGTTGCCGTTGAAGCTGCCAGTAGGCGCTGTCAACGTGAACGAGATTGGCGCGCCCGTGTGGTAGCTGGTGAGGTTCGTCAGCAACTCGGCCTTGATGCGGTCGAGGACCACGACATTGCTGTTGTTGCTGCCTTGCACGTTGGCGATCGGCGTTGCCGAGGTAAGTCCAACGATCTGCATCAGGTCTTCGAAGTCACTGACCGCATTGGCGCCGTTGTTGACATCGACCTGGGTGCCGCTGATCGGCGTGCTCGTCGTGTAGGACTCTTCGTCGCGTGAGAAATCGAGAAACCAGACCTGGCCTGGGTTGACGGTTGTCTCGAATGGTCGCGTATTGTCGTTGAAGGCGCGAACCGTGAACGAATACGTCGTCGCTGCCGAGGACAGCCCCGATGCGTCGACGACGATGCAGGTCAGGGTGACTGCGGTCGCGGGAAAGCCAACGCCGGTCGGCACGAGATAGCTCGCAGCAGTGTTGCTCGCGCTGACTTCGGTGAAGAATGAACGAAGGTTGGTGCCCGGCGGTTGCGCTCCGGCCGGCGTCGTAACGCTGACGTTCGCGGTGATGACCGTTTGGTCCGTCGCGATCGTGCTGTTGTCCGAGTAAGCGAGGTCGATGGTCCAGCCGTTGGTTGGCACTTGCAGCGTGCCGCCGGCGGCGCCGGTGCCGTTCAGCTCGTCGTCGATCGCAGCGATCGTCACATTGCTGATCGTCGGATCCATGCCGTCACTGCTGCGGATGATGACCGCCGTGCCGCCGCCTTTGGGAGCTGTCGTCGTGCCACCGGCTGCATCATTCAGGTCGGACAGGACGATCGTCGTCGTGTCCGGCGTAAACGACACACCTGCACCGAGCGTGATCGAAAGTGTTGTGCTGCTGAGCACTGCGGGTGCTGTGGTGACCGAGCCGAGCGTGGCTCCGCCCGACAGGGTGAAGTCTTCGTCGGTCAGCAACGTGCCGCTGACCAGGGCCACCGTTGTCGAGAATCCCAGCACGAGTGTGTCGCCAGCTACCGGACTGCTGCCGGCGCCGAGAAACGAGGCCGTGA
>CAXBFC010000282.1:0-10469 GCA_963974725.1 uncultured bacterium
CACACGGACCGGCGCCCCGAGAGCACGTTGTGGCAGCGCGTGCGTCGACGCTTGCCGTTCTGAGTTCGCGGACCGTTCGTGAACTTCCTCCTGCTCGAACCGTCTGAAGTCGCGTGCGCAGGCAACTGCGCAATCCGCGGCAGACGCGTCGAGCACATGCGCACGGTGCTGCAGGCCGAAGTTGGCACCCGGCTGCGCGTCGGGGTGATCAACGGCCGGCTCGGTTCCGCAACGGTGACCAGCCTCGGCGTCGACACGGCGACCCTCAGCGTCGAACTACACGAGCAACCAGCCCCCGTGCGCGACACCTTGCTGCTGGCAGTGCCGCGGCCCAAGGTTCTGATGCGCATGCTGTCCCATGCGGCTGCGTTGGGTTTTGCGCGGATCGTGCTGTTCCGTTCTTGGCGCGTCGACAAGACCTGGATGCAGAGCCGCGCGTTTGACCCTGATGTGCAGCGAGAACAACTTGTGCTCGGACTCGAGCAGGCGGGCCGCACCCAGTTGCCTGAGGTCTTGCGCTTTGACCTGTTCAAGCCAATGGTCGAGGACAAGCTGCCCCGGCTCGAGCTACCGCAGCCGCGTTTCGTGGCGCACCCGTATGCAGCGACGCCCACCCACCAATTGGGCGCTCTCGGCCACGCTGCAAGCCCCGACAGACCAGCGTTTACGTTGGCGATCGGGCCAGACGGTGGTTTCTTGCCCTACGAGGTCGACAAACTGATCGAAGCGGGGTTCCACGCGATTTCATGCGGCGCCCACGCGTTGCGGACCGAAACCGCGCTGGCCGCGCTCTGGGGGCAGTTGGACCTATTGCGTTACCGCAGGTAGCCTGACGTAAGTGATCACGCTGCGGGTTGGAGTTTCGGGAGCTGGGCCAAGGGGACTCGGCGTCATCCAGGACGTGGGGTGGCACACGGCGTGTGACGTCGTCGCAGTGCACGACGATGTGCCCGGCACCGCCAAACGACTCGCCGATGGCAGCCAGCTCGGCTACGCCACCGAGAGCTTCGAGAAGCTATTGGCCTACGGCATCGACTTTGTCGTGCTGACCGGCCCACTCGAAGACCGACTCGCGCAGGTCAAGTTGGCCAGCGAGCAAAGCGTGCCGTGCCTGGTGCACGCGCCCGTCGCTCCCGATCTCAAGACCCTGCAGGAGATGCACGCGATCTGCACCGAGCACGACGTGCGCCTCGGAGTGTTCGTGCGCGGCCAGGCCGACCCGGTCGTCGAGCAACTGCGCCGCATGATTGCCGCGGACTGGCTTGGTGGCGTCGTCTGTGTGCAATCGATCACCGGCGACGACGAACTGTTGCGAACCGGCAGCGTCACCCACGGCGGGGATCCGTTTGTCGCGCTGGCAAGTGAACACGTGCACATCACGTCTTGGTTGACGAGCCGGCAAGCGACCTCGGTGACGGCCCAGACCATGCGTTCGTTCGCGCCTAACTTCGATGACGGCGGCGCCGCGACCGTGGTGCTGCGCGGCAACTTGCCGTGCACCTACATCACGAGCCGCTTGACGCGAGCCAACGCCTTTGCCATCCACGGCACCGATGGCGGCGTGCGCATCGCCGGCGACCGGATCTGGCTGACTGGACAGCGCCCGTTCCAAGGCCATGTTTTCGACTACGAAACGCCAGGCATCGAACAGGTTCTGTCGCGCCGCGATTTGCAGAACGCGATCTCGGCGCACCGGGCCGCCAGCGAACTGCACGGTCGGTTTGCGCGCTGGCTGGAGGACACGGACGACTACCCGTGCCCGATCGAGCAGGCGATCATCGACTTCGAAACTGTCGATGCGATGACCCGCGCGGCGCGCGAAGGTCGCACGATTGAGCTGGCGTAGGCTAACCGCGCCAGGTCTCAGCGGCCGCTGTACTGCTTCTCGTAGTATTCCTGATAGGCTCCGCTGCGCACGCGCTCCCACCAGGCCTTGTTCGCAAGGTACCAATCGACCGTTTCCTTCAGGCCTTGCTCAAACGTGTAGCTCGGCGTCCAGCCAAGTTGCGCCCGCGCCTTGCTGGAGTCCATCGCGTAGCGCTGGTCGTGACCGGGGCGGTCGGTGACGTAGGTGATCAGATCTTCGCCCTTGCCGACGAGCTTGAGGATCTCGGTGACAACAAACAGGTTCTCGCGTTCGGCATCGCCGCCGAAGTTGTAGACCTCGCCCTTGCCGCCGTCTTCCATCGCGCGCTTGATGCCGCGGCAGTGATCGATGACGTGGATCCAGTCGCGCACGTTCTTGCCGTCGCCGTAGATCGGCAGCGACTTGTCTTCGTGCGCATTGGCGATCATCAACGGGATCAGCTTCTCGGGGAACTGGTACGGACCGTAGTTGTTCGAGCAGCGGGTGATGACACAGTCCATGCCGTGCGTATGCACGGCGGCGCGCACCAGCAGGTCACTGCCGGCTTTGCTCGACGAGTACGGCGAGTTCGACTGTATCGGCGTGTCTTCGGTGAAGAAGCCCCACGCGCCGAGCGAGCCGTAGACCTCATCGGTGCTGACGTGCACGAAGCGCTTGACGTGCGTGTGGCGGGCTTGGTCGAGCAGCACTTGCGTGCCAATGACGTTGGTCTGTACGAACGCGGTTGCATCGAGCACCGAACGGTCGACATGGCTCTCGGCGGCAAAGTGCACGACAATGTCAAACTTCTGCTCGGCAAACAGCTCGGACATCGCCTTGACGTCGGTGATGTCGCCCTTGACGAACGTGTAGTTCGCGTGGCCTTCGACGTCCGTCAGGTTCTCGAGGTTGCCGGCGTAGGTCAGCAGGTCGAGATTGACGATCTGATGATCGCTCTCCGTGAGCATCATGCGCACAAAGTTCGAACCGATGAAGCCGGCTCCGCCGGTGACGAGGATCTTGCTCACAGTAGGACTCCGAAAATCAGGCGACGAATCAGTATTGCTTGCCCCGCAGCGGGCCGCTGGCGGCGTCAGTTGGAGCAGCCGCAGCTTCGGCCTGTGCTGCTTCATCGAGCGGCACATGGCGCGCGAGCGCATCCAGGTAATGCGGTAGGTGCTTGCCTCGAACGGCGGCGAGCTTGTCGGTATCGAGCACGGACCAGGCTGGTCGTGCTGCCGGTAGATTGAGGTCTTTGGCCGTTTGCGTGCCGACCTCGATGTCGGTCATGCCAGCGGCAGCCAGGGTGTCGACCGCGAACTGGTGCCACGAACACTGGCCTTCGTTAGCGGCATGGTAGATGCCACCGGCAGGCTTGAGCTTGAACACATCGAGCATCGCTGCCGCTAGATCGTGCGTCATGGTCGGCCGCCCGACCTGGTCAGTCACGACCTTGAGGGCGCCACCGGAACGTGCGCGATTGAGGATCGCCCGGGGGAAGTTCTTGCCGCCGGGACCAAACACCCAACTGGTGCGAATCACGTAGAAGTCTTCGCGGCCGTGCGCCAACACGGCTTCTTCGCCGAGACGCTTGCTGGCGCCATAAACCGACAGCGGCTTGATCGCCGAATCGACGGGGTAGGGCGTGCCTGCAAGCGTGCCATCAAACACGAAGTCGGTGCTGACGTAGATCATGCCGGCATCGACGCGCGCTGCCGCTTCGGCAACCCACGCGGTGGCCATGCTATTGATGCGGTAGGCAACCAGCGGCTCGGCTTCGCAGCCGTCGACGTTGGTGATCGCACCACAGTGCATCACGAACTTTGGCCGATGCACCTGCATGGTCGCCTCGATCGCGTCCCGACTATCGAGCGGCATCTCGGCGACGTCGACACCGACCGCACGCAATCCAAGTGCCCCGGCTTGCGCCATCAGGGTGCGACCCAATTGGCCTGCGGCACCGGTGACCAGAAGATCGCATTTACTCGTCACAGCTTCGCCCGTAGTCCTACTTGTCCATGCGGTTGCAGCCGCCGTCACGCACCAGAGTTGCCGAGCGATACAGCGACTCGAAGGTGCCGGCGTCCGTCCACCAGCCATTGAGCACTTCACTCGTCAGGTTGCCACGGCGCACGTACTCGTTGTTCACATCGGTGATCTCGAGCTCGCCGCGATCCGATGGCTTCAGCTCGCGGCAGATGTTGAACACCTCGGCGTCGTACATGTAGATGCCGATCACCGCGAGATTGGTATCGGGGTTCTTCGGCTTCTCGACGATCTTCTCGACCTTGCCGTCGGCAGCGACCGTTGCGACACCGAAGCGCTCGGGGTCGTGCACTTCCTTCAGCATGATCTTGGCCCCGCCACCTTGGGCGGCGAAGTCATCGGCGGCCTTCTTGATGTTGCCTTCGATGATGTTGTCACCGAGCACGACACAGATGGAATCGCCATCCGCAAACTCTTCGGCGAGCTTCAGCGCGTCGGCGATGCCACCTTCACCTTCTTGATAGGCGTAGCCAAGCCGCTTCAGACCAAAGTCCGAGCCGTTGCGCAGCAACTGCAGGAAGTGGCCGGCGTAGTTGCCGCCCGTCACCACCATGATCTCGGTGATGCCAGCGTTTACCAAACACTGGATCGGGTAGTAGATCATCGGCTTGTCGTACACCGCTAGCAGGTGCTTGTTCGTGATCTTTGTCAGGGGATAGAGACGGCTACCCAAGCCACCAGCGAGAACGACACCTTTCATTACAATTACTCCGATCCGAGCTGCGTGCGATACCACGCAAAAGTCCTGGCCAAACCTTCCGCGAAACCCACGGTCGGAGCGAACCCGAACCGTTCTTTTGCGCGGCTAACATCCGCCAGCGAGTGACGAACATCGCCGATGCGAGCCGGCATGCGCTGGGGGTCCGGTATCGCCAGATCCGGAAGCTGTTGCTTGGTAAACTTGCACAGCAGCTCATAGATGTCGAGAACGGTTCGCGAATCGCCATACGCGAGGTTGACCGTCTCGCAGCCGGTGCTGTCGGCATCAAGGCATTGCACGACCCCAGTGACCAGATCTTCGACATAGGTGAAGTCCCGGCCCTGGCCACCGTCGCCCTCGATGCGCACTGGCTTACCGAGGATCAAGCCCCGGCAGAACGCGGCGATCACGCCCGAATAGGGGCTGTCCGCTGGCTGACGTGGGCCAAACACGTTGAAGAACCTGGTCACAACGACGTTCATGCTAAAGACCCGTGCGAACGTCCGGCAATAGAGCTCCCCGGACAGCTTCGACGCCGAATACGGCGACAGCGGGTCCTCGCGCAGCAGCTCGTGCTTCTGCTTCGCTTCCTGGTTGCCGTAGGCCGAGCTGCTGCCGGCGTAGACCACGCGAGCACCGCCAAGGTTGGCGGCCTGCAGCACGTTGGCGGTGCCGGTCGCACACGCTTCGTGGGTGTCGAGCGGCCGCTCCAAAGAACGGGCAACCGACGGTAGCGCGGCCAGGTGCACCACCTTGTTGCAGCCAGCCATCGCCTTCTCGACATCGTCGTATTTTGCGACAGAGCCTTCGACCAAGGTCACATCGAGCCCGGCCAGGTTCTCGCGGAAGCCAGTGACCAAGTTGTCGAGAACCACCACATCACGGCCTTCGCGACACAGCTGCTCGCAGACGTGCGATCCGATAAAGCCGGCGCCGCCCGTAACCAAAACTCGATCTTTCAAGGAAGCCTCCGGGCGCTCTTCTCTTCTACATACCAACGACAGAACTTCTTAACGCCTTCGGCAAGCGGCGTAGTGCAGCGATAGCCAAGTTCTTGCTCCGCCAGGCTCACGTCCGCATAGGTGACCGGCACGTCCCCGGGTTGGTCCGGCTGCCGATCGAGAATGGCCGGTCGATCGAGCGCCGTTTCGATCTGCTGCACCAGGTCGGACAGCGACGTAGTCGCGGCGCCACCGAGGTTGTAGATCGCGTAGCCGTCGTTGCGATCCATCGCCGCCCGGATGCCGGACGCGATGTCATCGACGTAGGTATAGTCCCGGCGCGAACTGCCATCGCCGAAGAACGGGATCTTGGTGCCATCGGTGATCGCGCGGGCGAACTTGTGAATCGCCATCTCGGGACGCTGCCGCGGACCATACACCGTAAAGAACCGCAGGCAGGTCATCGGGTTGCCGTGCAGGTGGTGCCAGGTGTAGCACAGCACTTCGCCGGCCTTCTTGCTGGCCGCATAGGGCGACACCGGGCGGTCGACCGCCTGCGATTCCGAGAATGGCACGACCTTGTTGCCGCCGTAGACCGACGAACTGCTGCCAAACACGAACCGCACCTTGGGATCGTGGATCTGCTGCAGCAGGATCTGGGTGCCCCGGACGTTGACGTCCATGTAGCGCACGGGATCCTGCAGCGAGGGCCGCACCCCGGCGAGTGCCGCGAGGTGCACCACCACGTCCACGCCGGCAACGGCGCGCTTGCAGGCGTCCTCGTCGCGCAGATCCCCCTCCAGGAACTCAAAGCGGTCGCCGCCGAGTTCTTGCAACATCTCCAGGTTCCTGCGCTTGAGCGCCGGGTCGTAGAACGGGTCGAGGCTATCGAGGACTCGGACGCGTCCTCCCTCCGCCAGGAGCTTCTGCGACAGATGCGAGCCAATGAAGCCCGCGCCACCAGTAATCAAAGCGAGTTTCATGAGGCTGATCGGTGGGAAAGGTGGTACCGGATCGCAGGCCCCCATTGCAATGCGCAGATGGCGAAATGCCGGGCTATCCCGGGTCAAAGCGGATCAGTCGTAACGAAGCGGACCAAAAGGACTAGAATGCACACCATGGCACATCCCTCCACACTCAAGTTCGCAGCCGCCTTCCTCCTGGTTGCCGGCGTCGCATTGGCCCAAAAGCCGACGCCACCGCCCGTGGACCCCAACCTGCCAGCCAGACTCAAGGAGCTGAAAGATCTGGTCAAGGACAAGGACATGACCGGGGACTTCCAGGCGATCGGCCTGATGCAGAACCTGACCAAGGACCTCGAGAAGAAGAACCCGAAGGACAAGACCAAGATCGTCAGGGCGCTTGAGGGGGTCTTCAAGACCGGCAAGGTTCGCACCGGGGGAAAGGCAATTCTCTACCGCGAAACCAGCGATGCCCTGGCCAAGTTCGAGACCGACGGCGCCAAGCCCATCCTCAAGGCGGTCGAACACAAGCGCTTCAAAGACGACATTGCGCTGCAGGCGCACATGCTGCTGGCCCTAGGCAAGACCAAGGACGTCAAGCAGATCGACTACCTGCTCGAAGTGACGACGCGCTCACCGCACGATGAGCTACGGGCCGCCTCCGGCGAGGCCTTGAGCAACTTCAAGCATGCCAAGGTCAAGATGCAGCGCGAGATCGTCAAGGAGATCATCAAGACGTGGGGTTCGCTCGAGTCGAAGGCCAACCAGGCCGTTTCGAACGATCCCAACGGACCTCAGGACTTCGGCCCCCAAAACGCCCGCGCCACGCTCCGCGTCACCCAAGGCAAATGGGTCGGCACCCTCCAGAAGCTG
Source organism: uncultured bacterium (assembly GCA_963974725.1). Classification (GTDB taxonomy): domain Bacteria; phylum Planctomycetota; class UBA1135; order UBA1135; family UBA2386. The sequence continues at coordinate 7,369 of CAXBFC010000282.1, forward strand.
ACCGGCCTCTCCCAATCGAAGTTCATGGATTGGCAGCGCTGGCAGAACAAGAACAAGAACTGGGAGCCACCGAAGTAGCGCCCCCGGCACTAGCGACCCGGCTCCAGCACGCCGGCTCCAGCGGGCCGCGCAGCTTGGCCTCTTCCCAACCAGCGATCTCGGGTAGACTGCTCGCGCGCGGTTCCCCTCCCGCATTCGCAGCATGGTCCGAACCCAGATTCTCAGCGCCGGCTTCGCGCTCTGCCTCAGCGGAATGTTGGCGGCTCAGGTCGGCAGCAGCGACGATCCACCACCACAACCAACTTCGACGCTGCTCGGGCGCTTGAAGTTCGGCCGCATTGAGCTGGCCGTAGCCGAACAGATCGCGACCGAGCTGCGGCAGCGTCGCACCAGCGATCGTTTGCATGCGAGCAAGATCCTGCGCGACCACTACCTTCGGCACCAGAAGTCGTTCGTCAAGCTGCAGGACAAGGTCATGGGCGACTTCGAGAAGCTCACCAAAAAGGCACAGCGCGACCTGCTTGGCCGGAAAGGCCGCGCCGAAGTCGAAGTGCTGCGGGCGGAGTCGCTCGCCGTATCGCGGCGCGCCGACCTGACCAAGCAGCAGATCAAAGACGACGTCGATCCGAGACTCGCCAAACTGCGCGAACGATTGCAACCGAGCCTTGCCAGCGTGCTGGGCAAGGACGCAAAACTCGACGCCAAGATGACCGAGTTGCGCCTCGCGCACCGATCGCTGCGCGACTGGCACGTCGTCTACGCATCGATGGCAGCAGGCCTCGAACTGCATGAAGATGCCAACAAGCACTTCCGCAAGTACCCGCCGCCGCCACATCCCGGCGACGACCAGCGAATTGACCAGGCGATTGCGTTCGCGATGTTTGCCGGCCTGCCAATGAGCGGCACCGACCGCAAAGCACTCGAAGCGAACGAACAGATTCGTGAGCGCACCCCGCACGAAGAATACCGCGGTACGTTGCGCCTCAATGAGATCCGCTACCTGCTCGGACTGTCGCTGGTGCTCATTGACGAAAAACTCTCCGATGCGGCGCGCGACCATTCGAAGGACATGCACACGATGGGGTTCTTCTCCCACACGTCGCCGGTCGCCGGCAAGCAGCGGTTCTCGCAGCGCGCGTCGAACTTTGGCACCAGCGCCCACGCCGAGAACATCGCAGCGGGCCAACGCACCGGCCACGGCGCCATCCGGGCCTGGTGGTATAGCCCTGGCCACCACCGCAACATGCTCGGTGGACATCGCCGCACCGGACTGGGACAGCACCAGACCATGTGGACGCAGCTGTTTGGCGGCTAGCACCAAACCAGCTTCCGAATGGAAGGGCGCAACACACGGCGACCGACAGTCCTCGGCGCCACCGCTCGGCGCCACCTGCTGCTCGGCGCGGGGCAGCCAAACAGGCTACACTTTCGAGGCACCCCCTTCCCGCCGTGCCACCAACGTCCATGCCGTTCCGTCTCGCCCTTGTCAGCGCAGTTCTCTGTGCCACCGCAGCCGCCCAGCTGCAGCCGATGTTTGCACCGGTAGAGAACCCGCAGACCCCCGAGAAGGTCATGCTGGGCAAGTTCCTGTTCTGGGAAGAGCAGCTGTCGAGCGACAATTCGGTCGCATGCGGCACGTGCCACTTGCCTGAGTTCGGCGGTGGCGACGGGCGCACCCCGCAGGCGATTGCGCCCGGCTTCGACACGCTCTACGGCACCGATGACGACATCCACGGATCCGCCGGGGTCGTGCGCCAAGCGGCCGGCGGCAACTTTGTACCGTCGACAACGTTTGGCTTGCGTCGCCAGGTGACCGGCCGCGCTTCACCGAGCAACCTCGGCGCCGGCCATCACGCCGATCTGTTTTGGGACCAACGGGCGCGGGGCACCTTCATCGATCCCGAAACCGGTAACACGCTGATCCCGTTCAACGGCGCGCTGGAATCACAGGCTCTCGTTCCGATCCTGAACCCCGTCGAGATGGGGCGACTCGGTCGCACCTGGAACGACGTGCGCCAGAAGCTGCAAACGGCCAAGCCGATGAAGCTCGCCAGCAACCTGCCGCCGGACATGATCGCGGCGCGGCTCGTCAACCCGAGCTACCCGGACCTGTTTGCCGCAGCCTTCGGCGATGCCACGATCAACGCCGCGCGTATTGCGTTCGCACTCGGCAGCTACCAGCGCACGCTCAACCCAGACCAGACTCCTTGGGATGCGTTCATGGCCGGCAACACGAGCGCGATGACGCCCTACGAACAGCAAGGCTGGCAGTTGTTCCAGAATGAGGGCCGCTGCATCTCGTGCCATTGGGAGCCACTGTTCGCCGACGACCTGCCACACAACCTCGGCTTGCGCCCGAGCGCTGAAGATATCGGCGCCTTCGTCACTACCGGGCTCGCGTTCGATGTCGGTGGCTTCAAGACGCCCACCTTGCGCAACTCCGGCTTGCGCACCCGCTTGTTCCACAACGGCCAAAGTCCGGCGCTCGATGATCCAGCGCAACTGACCGATCCAGCGTCGACGCTCAACATCTACCTACAGGGTGGCGGCGTCGACCTCAGCAACCTCGACCCGTTCATGCTGCCGCTGACGCCGCTGCTGACGGCCAACGACCTCGTCGTCATCCAGGACTTCTGCGCGACTGCGTTGACCGATCCACGCTGCGAGAACCGCTTGCCGCCATTCGATCACCCCGATCTGCGCAGCACGGCGATCGCGCCGCCCCGCCAGTACGGGCCGAGCCTACCGGGCGCGAGCGAACCGTTCGTCATCGATTCGGCGCCCCCGTTCCCTGGCAACCAGGACTACCGCCTCGGCATCGCCGGCGGCGATGGTGCGGGTTTGGCGCTGCTGACCTACGGGTTCCAATCGTTCGAACCCAACTTGAGCTTTGCTGGCTTGCCGTGGCACGTCAACGTGCACGGCTGGATTCCGATTCCACTGCAAGGCAGCCCCGGCTCGCCTGGATACGCGACCCTACATCTGCCGATCCCCGACGTGCCGACGCTGTCGATGTTCCGGCTCTACTGGCAAGTCTTCGTCGACGACCCGCTTGCTGCCAACGGCATCGCCAGCAGCAAGGGTTGGGAGTTCATCATCCA
>CAXBFC010000283.1:0-10466 GCA_963974725.1 uncultured bacterium
GATTCGCGATCACGAAACGGCTTCGATTGCGTTGGAGGCGGGACTGACAGGGCACCTGGTCGCATCGACGCTGCACGCCGGTAGCGCCGCGGAAGTGTTTGCGCGGTTGTTGGAGATGGGCGTTGAGCCGTTTGTGATGACGACGACGGTGCGCGGAGTCTTGGCGCAACGCCTGCTGCGACGTGTTTGCCCTGACGACGCCTGCGGTAGCGAATGCGATCAGTGTCACGGTACGGGCTACGTCGGTCGGCAACTCGTCGCCGAATGGTTGCCGATGTCGCCGGCTCTCCGGCAGGCAATTCTGGCGCGCGGCGATGGCGAAGAACTCGCCGTCGCTGCCGCAAACAGTGGCTTCCGCACCCTGCGTGAAGCCGCCGAACAACTGGTTGCGCTTGGCGTCACCGATCAACAGGAGGTCGAGCGTGTCCTTGGTGAAAGATGACGTTGCTAGCTGCGCCATAGACGACGAACCAGGTGGCCAGGCCGAGCCGTACGGAGAAATCAGCAGGTTCCACCGGAGCCTTGCGGGGCTTTGTCGCGCGGAGTTGCCCTTGCCGCAGGCGCTGCACAACTTGCAAGACGATCTGTCGTCAGGCCGGTTGCGCGAAGACTGCGCAGCGATGGCCACAGAGATCGAGTCAGGAATGCCGTTCGAACAGGCCTACGGGCGCCGCGCTGAGCGCTTTCCACCCGTCTATCGCGCGCTCGTGACAGCCGGACTGAGCAGCGGCGATCTCGCCGGAGTGCTCGACGAAATCTCCGTGGATGCAGGCTTGCGTGCGCGCGTGCGCGACCAACTGCGTCGCCGTTTGGAGCTGCCGTTGCTGGCCAGCATGGTGGTGTTTGCGATCGGTGTGGCCTTGACGCTGTTCTTGTCGCCGGTGCTAGGGAATGCGTTGCCGCTCTTGCCAGGGCGCGACCAAATGCTGAGCACACCGCCGACGCTCTTGTTGGTGTTGACCGGCTGCGGGATGATGGCGCTGTTGGCGGTCGTGCTGGTTGGTGTCGCCGCGCTGCGCAAACCACTCGACCCGGGGGCTGGTCCGCGGGGCATTCGCTACCAATTGCCGTTTATCGGGCGCTTGCGCAGCTACGCCGCCAAGGCTGGGTTTGCGTCGACCATGGCGCTGCTGTTGCGGCGTCAGGTGCCGTTGCCGCAGGCGCTCGAGTTGTGTGCGGCTGGTTGTGACGGTGCCGAAGTGCAGTCGCAAGTGTGGCGCATGGCCGAACACGCCCATGCCGGCGCGAGCCTTGCGGATTCCGTGCGACAAGGCGATCTGATCCCACCAAGTCTGTTGTGGTTTGCGGAAGCGGCCGGATCCGATGTCGCGTGTGCCCGTGCACTGGACGATATCGCCAGCATCTACCGCCAGCGATTGCAGCGGGCGACCGATCGCGTTGCGGTATTTGCGCTACCGATCATTGAGCTGATCATCGGCTTCGTCGTGCTTGCCTTCGCCATGGCCTACGTGCTGCCCGCATACGACATCTTCGGGATCTTCAACCTGTGATCGCTTCGTTCGTGCAACCCTGGAGTTGGCTGGCTGTTGCCATCGCAGCAGTGTTCCTGCTCAGGATGATGGCGCACGGTTTGCGCTTGCGGCGACAGGTCGAGTTTGCTCAGCAACTGTTGGAGCTGCTGCATCTAGCCGTGCAGCGCGAGCAATCCCTCGAGCCACTGATGCAACGGGCAGCTAGCGAAGCGCGTCCGCTGGAACAACGTTGGTTGTCGCGCATCGCTAGCAAACTCGGCGAAGGATCTTCGCTGCGGGATGCGTTGCATGCCGGTGCCAAGCGCTGCTTTCCTGCCCACACGCTTGCTGCGATCGCCGCTGCGGAAGGCACTGCGCAATTGGCTGCGGTGCTAGGGGATCTCGCTCGGCGACAAGATCGCGCCCGCGCGCTGCGCTATCAAGTGTTGCTGGCGGCGAGCTATCCGGCCTTGTTGAGCTTGTTGCTGGTTGGACTCGGTTCGTTTTGGAGCTTCGCCACGTGGGGGCGTGAGTTCACCGGTATCCAGCGATTCGAATTGGGGCTAGTCGCAAGCATCGCGGCGGTCACGTGCTGCGGGTTCTGGTTGTTGCTGGCATTCGGATGGGGCCATGGGCCATGGACGCGGTTGCTCGCCGGCACCGCGCGCAGGTTGCCGTGGCTTGGCATGCGACTTCGGCTGCTACCGGCAGCGCGTGCCATGCGCGCATGCTCCGCATTGATTGCGAGCGGCGCCAGCTTGCCGATGGCGTTGCGGCAGGCTGCGCACGCTGCTGCCGACTCACGCTGCAAAGCCAACTTTGCCGACGCGGCCGAATTGGCCGAACGCGGTGGGCTGCCCGAACAGGTATGGCAACGAAGTGGTCTGCCAGCGTTCGTAGTTGCCCGCTTGCTGAGGATGCAGTCGTCGCGTGAGCAACTGGCGAGCGGCCTCCGCGAAGTTGCGGATCTGTGCGATCGTCGCTGTGCCGACTCGTTGCAGCGCACGGTCTCCGTGTTGCAGCCAGCCGTCGTGCTCGGCTTCGGGGTGCTGGTCGCACTGCAGTTCTCCAGCCTGTTCTCGTGGCTGGATCATTGTCGTTCGATCGCGATGGAGCAAATGCCGTGGTAGCGCGCACAGATCAGCAGGGATTCTCGTTGGTCGAGTTGGTAGCTGCCTTTGCGGTGTTGTCGATCATGGCCGTGGCGTTGGTGCATACCGGCCACGGGCGAACCCAATCGATGAGCTACGCGTTCCACGAAACGGTCGCGCTGCGACTCGCGCAAGCCGAGTTGGAAGCGCAACGTGCCAACCCTGAGCCTTTGATGCCCGGCGTCGAGGCAATCGAACTACCGTCCGGCGTTGGGCCACTGCCTGGCGGCCGCGGACAACGTTCGGTGCGAGTGATCCAACCGCAACTGTTCGAAGTCGAAGTGCAGGTGTGGTGGCTGCCGGCGGGTGCCAAGCAAGCAGCCTCGGTCAGCTTGACCACGCGGCTCGTCACCAGGGAGGTGAACTGATGACTGCCTCGCAACGTGGCTTCACCCTCGTCGAGCTGATGATCACGACGGCGATTCTCGCCATGTTCAGCGCGACGGCTCTCGGCCTGGCCGTTCGCAGCAAGCAAGAACATGCGATGGTCAGTAGCTACCAGCGCGATTTGCTCGAATGCCGCGCGGTGCTGCGCAACATCGAGGCGGACGTGCGTGCTGCCCATCGGGTTGCCGTGGCGCCTGATCGCATGGAGCTGACGATTGCCGCGCAACGCGTCGTCTACCATGTTGCCGACGGGCAACTGTGCCTGATCGATGAGCAAGGCGAACAAGTGCTCGCTCATTGCATTGAGAGTCTGCTCGTCACCAATCGCGGGTCTCTCGTTGAGCTGACACTGAAAGTGCGCTCGCAGAAGCGCGAGGCGGCTAGGCGATCTGCGACGCTCGTCACCCGTGTGACGATGCGAAATTGGGAGGGCGAAAAATGACCAGCCGAGCAAGCGAACGAGGTGGCGCGCTGGTGATGGCGATGATGTTGGTCGTTGTTACCGGCACGCTGCTTACGTCGATGACCCAGGGCAATCGCTTTCTGATGACTGATACGGTCGATGAGCGTGCCACTATGCAGGCACTGCAAGCCGCGGAGGGCGGCATCGAACAAGCGCGATGGCGTTTGCAGCACGACCCGAAGTTCGCCGGCGAAGTGCTGCGGATCGGCAACGCGGAGGTCACCGTCAAGGTGTTGGCGCTGCCGGGAGGTGAGCCGAGCTGGCAGGCGACGGCGATGGCCCGAACGCAACCGCGAGGAGCCAACGGACTGAGCGTGCAGCAGACCGTGGTCGCGACCCTGGTCGGGGATGGTGGCTTGCCTGCGGCGACGCAATGGCGGCAACTGGGCAGTGACCGTTAGTCAGCAGTGCTCGCGAATCAGCAGCGCCCGCGAACCAGCTGGCTATTGCTCGAAGCCCCAGCCGTCCTGTTCACAATCGAACTGCTTGGCCAGGTCGAGCAGATGCTCCGTGCAGCGCGTGATGTTGTCGTAGCTCGGAATCATGTCGCGCGTGCAGGTGATGTCCCAGTCGGAATCGCCGGTCTCCAATGCCTGCGCGTCCGGCGCGGCGACCTCAATGGCAAATCCAAGCACCGCGGCTTCCCTGGCGAAGGCACGTGCCGAGGATTGGTTGGGCGCCAAGTTGGTAAACGCAACGGTGTGCGGCTTACTCAGGTCGATACCTGACTTCGCCATGCTCGTCAGGATCGCGCCATTGTCATCATCTGGATTCATATGGAATGGGTCGGCCAGCACGATTGGTGCGAGTCCGAGGCGGTAACCATACGAGGCCGCCGCTTGTTCTGGTCTGCGAACCGGTTTCCTTGCGGGGTTCGGGGCCTGGGTGCTTTGGGAGTCGTTGTCAACGACCCACCGCCGGTGGGCGGCACCGACTCGCTTGCACATGCCATGCAGGGTGCCGTTCTCGGGCCATCGGAGCACGTTGGTGCCTACTTCGTGGATCCGGCGATCAAGACCTGCGCGAACGCTTGCGTCGCCGTCGTGGCGGTTGCGGCGGTCGGCGCAATGCGAAGTGTTCTCTGAGCCCTTGGGTGAGCCACCAGGTCATCGCGCCCAGAGTCAGGAATCCGCCGACACCAGCCGTCGCATTGCTGCCCAGCATGGCGGTGAGGACGAAAATGCCACTTTGCACGGTACCGTAGATGGCTGCAGCGGTCGCGGCCATTGGTCGCACGTCAAAGCCGCGCATGCGGAGTGTGCGAATCGTGGCAATGCCAGCGGCGACGAATACGAGCAGGCCGTTGACTACGCCGAGTTGCTTGGTGCTCCAGGCGTCGGCCATGATCGTGCCCATATTCGACGTGCGAAGCGTGACCCAGTTCATGAACGAAGCGGCCACCACGATTGCCACAATCACGATGCTGATCCAGTCGAGCCGCGGCAACGGCTTGCGATCGGGTTCTGATGCGCGGCTCTCGCGCTCGGCGCGTTCGCGGCGGTAGCGTGCCAAGGCACTCGGGGACCGCCGTTGTGTGCCCACCAGGTCAGCCTTCAGGTCGCTGACATTCTGGTAGCGCCGGCCGGGCTCGCTCTCGAGTGTCTTCATGGTCACGCGATCGAGCCGCGAGTCGACACGCTTCTTCTGCGACGGTGGCGCAAAGCGGCCAATCGGCAGTTCTCCGGTCAGCAGCTCGTAGAGCATGACGCCAAGCGAATAGATGTCGGCACGATGGTCGACTGTGCCAGCGGCTGCCATCTGTTCGGGTGCCATGTAATGTGGCGTGCCGAGGCCGTGCTGGCTGCGGGTAAGTGTGAGCTCGTCTTCGCCCTTCGTAAGCACCTTGGCCAGGCCGAAATCAGCGATGCGAACCTTGCCGTCCTGATCGATCAGCACGTTCTCAGGCTTGATGTCGCGGTGCACGACCCCGGCGTCGTGCGCATACTGCAACGCGTCGCAAACCTGTGGAACCCAGTTGAGCGCGTCTTGCACCGTCAGCTGGCCGCTGTTCATCAAGTGGCGCAGATCGGAGCCATCGACGAACTCCATGATCAGGTAGCAGAACCCATCGGTTTCGCCGATGTCGTGCACACCGACGATGTTTGGGTGCTCGAGTTGGGCGAGCGCGCGGGCCTCTCGTTCGAAGCGTTCGACGAACTCGGGATCATCGTGCTCGGGCAGCAGCACTTTGATCGCAACCATGCGCCCGAGTTTCTTGTGCCGCGCGCGGTAGACCGCGCCCATGCCACCTCGGCCGAGCGCGGCTTCGATTTCGTACTGGGGGAAGGCGAGCGCCAGCGTCGCTGGATCGAGAGAAGAAGGAAGTGTCTGGGGCGTGTCCATAACCATGCTCATCACGCATCGAGGACAGAGACCGGCCTTGGTGCCCACATCGATCCCGGCCCCACATTGTGGGCAAGGAGGCGGTGGGGTTGGTGAGTTGGGGTCGCTGCTCATCGGGTTCGTGACTGCATGAACCGGGACTTCGATATGGTTACAGCTCAGCAGGACTTTTTTCGCCCGCCCCGTTTTTGGCCCGCCCCGTTGTTCGCCAGCCCCGAGGCGGAGCCGGGATCACCTCGCCAAGACGGTGAACAGATGCTGGATCTCGTCGTCGATCGCACCGGTGTCCGCGACGGTTTGCGCGACCTCTTCGCGCAGCAGTTCCCGCATGCGGCCACGCATGCGGTGGACGCTGACCTTGATGACGCTCTCGGTGACGCCCAGTGATCTGGCCTTTTCGGCGTAGTTGGTTATTGCGGAACCAGTTAGAACGTCCTTCAGCTCCTCGAAAAAACCTTCGCGCCGGCGCTCACGATACTCCTGTTCGAGCCGTTCGAGAGCCCGGTCGAGCAGCGTCGTGGCCCAGCGGCGCTCGAATAGCGCTTCAGGATCGTCGCGGTCAGCCGGCTCGCGGCCGTAGCGAGCCTCGGCATCGTCCAGGCTCCAGGACGCAACGTCGCCGCCGCGTTTTTGGGTGCGCTCCGCACGGCTCTTGTTGTTGCGGTAGTTGCGCAGCGCACCAATGAGGTACGAACGGAAACGCCCGCGATCGGGCGCTGCACCGAGTTCTCCGCGTGCCAACAAGTCGGCGAGGAAGCCTTGCACCAGGTCCATCGCATCGGCATCTGTCGCCCCGTCGCGACGCGCGAAGGCGTACAGCGGATACCAGTAGGCCTCGCACAGATCGCGCAGCGCCAGCGCGGCCGTTGGTTCGCGACGGTCACCGGCTGCCAGCACGATCGACCAGCGTGTGGTTGCGAAGTAGGGGGACGTCATCGAATCGGATTCACGAATCCTATGCGAGCCAGCGGTGGGGAACGTGTCCCCATTGGCTTTCACTTTGGAATCCATGCAGCAACTGCGTGTCATCGCGGTGCGAGGTCGGAGATCCATGGCTGGGTGCGCGTCCCGTCGGAACTCGCGCACCACCGGCCAAGATCATCAGCCGAGCAACACGCCAACGCCGGCGCCAAGCGCGTAGAGCACGAAAACCAGCAGTGCCATCGGCTGAGCAGGTGCGTTTCGATAAAAGGTCTCCGGCTCGCGCCAGACCTTGGTCACTACAAACAGAGCGAGCGGCAATGGCAGTAGCGCCAACAGCACCGTTTTGGGGAAGCCCAAGGCAGGCAACGCAACGACGCCTGCGAAGCCGAGCAGATAGACGGCCGCCAACAGCCTGCTGGCGGCGCGACGGCCAAGCTGCACGACCAGGTTGCGCTTGTTCGCGCCGACGTCGGCCGTGTAGTCGGGGAACTCGTTGACCAGCAAGAACGCCGCCGTGAATACTCCCAGTGGCAACGACAGCCACACGACCGGCCAGGACCACGTGCCGCGTTGGATGGCGTAGGTTGCAAGTGAGATCATCGGGCCGTAGCACAACACCACGTCGAGTTCCCCAAGGCCTCGGTAGGCAAGCCGCAACGGTGGGCCGTGGTAGGACCAGCCTAGGAATAGACCGGCCAGGCCAATCCAGAGCACCTCGGTAGAGCCGAGTTCTAGCGAACGGCCGAACACCAGCCAGGCGCCGAGCGCGCAGCCGACGGCAGCAAATCCCAGCGCCATCGCCCACGTCTGACCGCGTGTTAACAGCTGATCGACCATGACCCGCTTGCCGCCCGAGAATGGCGTTCGATCCTCGGGCAGCACCGCGAGGTCGGTGCCCGAATCGTAGTCATAGACATCACCCCAGGCGTTCTTGGCGACCTCCATGCAGAACAGTGCCGCGCCGGTAACCGCCAGCCACAGCCAGTCGATTGCGCCGTCACGGGCGGCCATCGAACCACCGATCATCATGCACGCAAGTGAGGTGATGCTGATCTTTGGGTCAGCAAGGCGCCAGAAGCCTTGCCACACTGAGTCACGCCGGTTACGCGTCGCTTCGCCCACCTGATGAATCATGTCCGAGACTGTAACCAGCAGACGATGGAATCCACGACTTGCGCGCGTCATCGACATCGTGTTTGCGACGATTGCAGTGCTACTGCTACTGCCACTCATGCTGGGCATCGCGCTGACGATCCGACTCGGCGGCGGACCTGTGCTCTTCGCGCAAGTCCGGCCAGGTCGCAACGGCGTGCCATTCCATCTGCACAAGTTCCGCACCTTGGCGATGGTGCCCGGCGGTGCGTCTGTCGCACCTGCCAACGATGCCCGCGCGACCGCGCTCGGGCGCATGCTGCGGCGCTGGCATGTCGATGAACTGCCGCAACTGATTGACGTTCTGCGCGGCAAGATGGCTCTGGTCGGGCCACGGCCGGAGGTGCCAAGCAACCTCGAAGCGGTCGCTGCAAGCGATCAGGCGAGGCTGCACGCGGTGCGCCCCGGCGTCACCGGTCCCACCCAGCTCGCGTTCCTCGCCGAAGACGAACTGTTGGCCGAGTGTGATGAACCAACGCGGATCTATCGCCAGGTGCTAGTGCCCGCGAAAGCATGCGAAGATCTGGCCTGGCTGGCACGACGCACGCTGATCGGCGACCTGAGAACTCTGATCACAACGCCATACCACCTCGCCTCGCGGCGTGCGCGCGACCGGTCACGAATCCGGGTGAGGGCATTGATCGCGGCAGCAGAGTCGAACGGCAGCAACCGCTCCTGACGCCCGTTGGTCGAGGCGGATCAACGTCTGTGGCTTCCGCGATCGCGGACGTGTGTTGCCTATACTTGATGCACGCAATGATGGCTGGGACCGTTCGCGCGCGTCCTAGAACTCGCGGACCTGGCGGCGAACTTCGTTCCTGCGCATCGGCATGCGATCGATCTGAGCAAACAGCTCCGTCACCTTGACCGGGACATATTCGCTGCGCTTGATGCGACCGTCCTTGCCGATCAGCGTCAGGCCAAATTCGTCCTTCGCGATATCGTAGGTCTCGCGTAGCGCCTGCGCCGCCGCCGTCGTCAGTGGCCGCGTGCCAACGCGTGACGATCCGTCGGCGGTGACGAGGACCAGCACCATCGCTCGCTCGGTGAATGCGGCCCGGTTTGCCTCGATATCGGCAAGCAGCGTCGCCAAGCGCTGGTCTGCCTCGTTCGGCGCAAACAGCACCAGTGGCCGACGCTTCCATTGGTAGTCGTCCAGGTTGAAGCGGCCGTAGGCGTGCATCGAATCCACTTCGATCCGGAACGGACCATCGATGCCGTCGGCCATCGACAGGCCGATCAAGCTCAGGCGGTCGGGGTCGATCGCCGGCAGGTCGAGCTGGCGGCCACGCCAGGTCGGCACGAACTGATCAAAGGGTAGCCAGACGTCCTGCCAGGTGTCGCCCTTCTCGGTGGCAAACTCGGCACGGTAGGAAGCTGCGCGCCGGCGGTCCTCACCGCTCTGTTGCAGGCGCAGCGAGTAGGTGCGGCCGTCGCCGCGCACCCGCAGGTGGATGCCTTCGTAGTTGCCCAGCTTCGCGTTGGTCGGCGCGCGCATTGACGAAAACCCGCCACCGTTCGTATTGAGCACACCCGAGAAGCGCAGGGTTCCGTCCGCAATCTCGAACGTGCCGCTCGACCGCCCGCCCATGACTCCGTCGAGCACCGTAGCCCAGCGCAGTGGCAGACCGCCTTGCTCGTTCTCGCCGAAAGCCGTCAGCAGTTTCTCTCCCAACACACTGACAGGCTTTTGACTGAGAAGAGGAAGGGCAAGCATGGAAAGCGACGCCAGTAGGATCGAGCGCATAGGATTACCTGTGACTTCGCCACCGGTGGCCCTTCGGATGCACCCGGTTCACTTCTCAGTTAGCCGGCTCGACATTCCATCGCGTTCCCCCAGCGCCTCGTCTACCAAGTCTTCTGCACGTAGATTCCGATCTCGTCGAAGTCGTTGCTCGAACCGACGCCGAACAACTTGGTTTCGGTGCCGAGGAACGAGCGCCATTGCAGCGTGAACTCACCGATTCCCGTTGGCCAACTGATCCCGACCTCCACGAACTGGCCGATCGAAGAGTCGCCGTCGTTGGCTTTGGTGAAGTTGCCCAGATAGCGGTCCAGGCTGGACTGCACGTATGCCGTGCCGGTGCCGGCAAACCACCGCACGTCGCTTGCTTCGAAGCCACGCCAAATCCGTGCCCCCAGCGACAGGTCCACCGTCTGCGAAGACATCGTCACCGACCTCTCGCTGCAAACAAAGAACGGGATGAGGCACGTCGAGCGCGACTCCTCGTACGAATCGGTTCCCAGTCCCAGGCTCGTGGAAATCGCAACCGGCCAGTTGTCTCGGCGAAAGTCGCCGTCGATGCGCAGCAGGAGTTGGTCGCCCAATCGCCCGAACGAATCATCGCTCAGCCTGCGGTAGCCCAGACCCAGGCTGGCTCGGCCCGTGTGCAGATCGTCCGGAACCACGCACCCCATCAGCGCAACCGACAGGGACGCAAGGCACAGCGCGGCGAGCCGTGACCGCCGGGTTGCATCGCCTGTCAGCATGCGCCAACTGTCCGGGATTCTGGGGAGGATGATCTTGCCCCGGGAAAGTGGACACCCAGATTGGAGTCGTGAGGCTCCGCAAGG
>CAXBFC010000284.1:0-10406 GCA_963974725.1 uncultured bacterium
GTGCCAGTAATGCCCCCCGGCGGATTCGCCGGCTCCTTCAGTGCTGGAAACTAGCGGCAGATCGAGTGAGCGGTAAAAGTGCGAGGGGCCCGGCAGCTAAGCCCCGTTTTGTCACTGGAGCATGGTGCCCGAGTGCCAGTCTGGGGCCGAGCTGGCCATCCTTCACTGGTGAGGGGCACGTTGTAGCGTGCCTTCTCCCGCAGGTCAGATTCCTAGTGATCGCCGTCTCGGGCCGGGCCCATCACACCAAGGAGTTGGGATTATGCCGTCAAAGAACGGGACGAGGAAGAGCAAGAGTTCTGTCGGAGAAGAAATGCAAGTCGTGCATCCGAACACGGCAGGCGTCGACATCGGCAGTCGCGAACATTGGGCCTGCGCCGCCGCAGCCGATGGCAGCCGTCCAATCAAGCGATTCGGAACGACGACACGGCAGCTAGTGGCTTTGGCTGACTGGCTCGATGAGCTCGGAGTGAAGTCCGTCGCGATGGAGAGTACATATGTGTATTGGATACCCCTCTACGAGTTGCTCGAGTCGAGAGGCTTTGATGTCATCCTCGCGAATGCGCGCGAGGTCAAGAACGTGCCGGGTCGCGCGAAGACAGATGTCAGTGACTGCGCTTGGCTGCAGAAGCTCCACACCTTTGGTTTGATTCGCAGTTCATTCAGACCACCAAAGAACATCTGCGCGATGCGGACTCTGCAACGGCATGCCGCTTCTTTGATCGAGCAGCGCGTGCGTGACACGCAGCTACTGCAACGGTCATTGGATCAGATGAACATTCAGATTCACCGTGCAGTGACAGACATTACGGGCAAGACCGGCATGTCGATCATCCACGCGATCATTGATGGTGAACGTGATCCACGAGAGCTAGCGAAGCTGCGTGATCCACGCTGTAAGGTGACTGAACAAGAGCTCGCAGAGCATCTCGAAGGAACCTGGATCGAAGAGCACCTCTTCACTCTCGCATCGGGGGTCCGCTCGCTGGAACACACGGAGAGCGAGATCGAGCAGGTCGAGTCGCGAATCATGGAGATGATCAAGGCGCTGCAACCCGAAGAGGCCAAGGCCGTCGAGGCGCCCAAACATCCGACCGCGAGCAAAGAGAGAAGTATCCAGACCAAGGGTGGCAAGGAGCTTCGCGACGCCCTTTGGCGCTTCACTGGCTGTGACTTGACGCGCATCGACGGCATAAGTCCGAGCACGGCGATGATCGTATTGACAGAAGTCGGCTACGACCTCAGTGCATTTCCAACCGAGAAGCACTTCGTCTCCTGGCTACGCCTATGCCCCCGGCACGCCGTCTCTGGAGGCAAGCGTCTCAGAAAGCAGCGCAGTAACCTAGCGGTGAACCGGATCGCCTTAGTGCTACGAATGGCGGCGCTATCGCTTCAACGCACCAAGACGGGACTCGGTGCTCACTTTCGCAAAGTCGCTCGAGCCCGAGACGGCAAGATCGCCATCGTCGCAACCGCCCGCAAGCTCGCGCTGCTCATCTACCGCATGCTGAAGTTTGGACAAGCCTACGTCGACGAGGGCGCCAAGGCCTACGAAGCGCGCCAAGCCGAGCGCCGCATCTTCGGTCTTCACCAAAGTGCTAAGTCACTTGGCTACAAGCTCATCCCCGTCGAGGAGGTGAGTTAAGTTTCAGGTCAGGCACAGAAGTAACACCTTCGATGGCGCCAGCTGGCGCCATCGAAGGTGTTACTTCTGTGCCTGACCTGAACCTGACACCGTACCTACTTGTCGCGTTGCAGGACGACGATGTTGTCGTTGGGCTGTGGCAGCCAGTTGTTGACCGCGAAGGTGCGCAGCTCGCGGTAGCCCGGTAGCGGGCCCATCGCGATGATGTATTCGGCGTCGTGAACCCACCACCAGCTGTGGTCGGTGACGGGCTTGAAGGTCTCGTCGTAGTTGCGGGAGCCGTTGTATTCGAAGCCGCCGTCGATCTTGGTGGGCTCGATTCCCAGGTCGTTTTCGATCCAGTCCAGCGCGTGCCAGCGGGTGCGGGTGCGTTCCATCCAGTCGTGCGTGCCGACGATGGCCAGCAGGATCAACGGCAGGAACGCGGCGGTCGCGGCGATCGAACGCGAGCCCATGTGGGGTGGCGAGGCCGCGTTCTTGTCGGGCATCATGACCAGCGCGCCGACAATCGGAACGAACACCAACAGGTAGCGATCGATATGGGTCTGGGAGAGGATTGGCGCGCTGTAGGCTGCCGCTCCGAACAGCAGCATCGTGCGCACGGCAATGTCCGGCCCCGCTGCCGCAGTGAACATGCGGTGTAGTTCCGTCGTGAGTCGCGCGACCAGGTGTGCTGCGCCGATCAGCGACAACGCGGTGATACCGAGCCAGAACCCGACCGGCATGTTGTGTTGGTTGGGCTCCTTGAGCAGGTAGACATCGCGGAGCGTGTCGGGCCCGATGCCTGCCGCCGTCATCACGTTGAAGCCGAGCGGCATCAGGCGGCCGCTGTTGATGAGTGCGACCGTCATCGTTGCAAGGGTCAGCAGCGAGACTGCGGTGGCGACGCGGTTGCGCGGGCGGTCGCGCATCAGCAACATCGGCAGCGTGAACAGGCCGACGTAGGCGAGCCCCAGGAAGGTGCCTTCCGCGATCGAACGAAGCAGCACGGCTGGTTCGCCGAACGCCGCCATTAACTTGGCGGTCTTGACGGCGTATTCGATCGGCATGACGTTCGCCTGGCGCAGCGACCATTCAAACGTCACGAGGACCGCGACCCCGATGCTCAGTGGCAGAACCGCGCGCAGTGCCGTCGCAAGGGACCAGCCGTCGCGCCGCAGTAGCGCTGCGGCAAAACCGATGCCGACAAACAAGCCGAGCTGCCGGTTGAGGATCGCCAGCACCATGACGACGGTCGCGATTGTTGCCGCGGTTCGTGAGTTCGTTCGCAAACTGCGGGCAAACAACCACAGTGCGGTGACCGACATCGCCACGAACGGCAAGTCGGTCATGTAGGTGAACGCGAGTGCAACATACAGCGGGTTGCACGCGACGATGCTGGCCGCGAACAGGCTGAGGCGACGTCCGGCGCCAACTTCGCGCATCAGGCCGTAGGTCGCAATCAGGCCAAGGTAGCCCATCGCCAACGTGGACATTCGGAGCGCTTCGGCGGAGTGGCCGTTTGGCAGACAGAACAGGGCGCCCCACAGCGTGTGCGTCAGCAGCGGCATCGAGGTCCAGCCCGTCGGGCGGAACGTGCCCTCGTCTAGCAGCCGCTGCACCGTGACCGCATAGGACCAGTCGTCGTTGATCGGAAAGTTACCGTGCACGCCGATCAACCAGCAGACCAGCAGCCACAACAACAGCAGCAAGCCGAAGTCGGTTGTGGTTGCGATGGCAGGCCCGTGCGCTCGTGGTCCGAGTTCGATGTAAGGGGAGCTGGCGGCGGGCAATGTTTTGTTGCGATTGTCAGTCTGGCGAGCGGCGGATCGTAGACGCGCAATGTGTGCGGCGCTCGTGAGATTTCCCCTGAGACCTTCTGGAGGTGCGGAGGTGCGTCGCGTCAAATCGCTCATGCGCAACGAAGACTCTCTTTGAGAAACCAGGCCGAGCCCGCGTGGTATCGTGCCCGGGCGCCTCGGTAGGCCGCAACTCGGGGCGCGTGGCTTGTGTCGTCGGCGCAGGACCGATTCCAAGAACGCTTAGAGCCTCGCGGTGATGCCGATGATCACAGACTGCGCGCGTCGATGAAGCAGACATTCGATATCAACTCAGTGCCGGTGGCCTACGCGGACGACGGGCGAGCCGACGGCGAGCCGTTCGTGCTCGTTCATGGGGCCGGAGCGAATCGAAACTACTGGAAGCTGTTGGCTGCCGAGATCGTCGCCGTGCGCGATCGACCGCGGATTGTCGCTCCGGACCTTTTTGGGCATGGGCAAACGCCGCCATGGTTGCCTGCGCCGCAAGCGGGCGACCTTGGTGGCAAAGGCTATGCGTATGCGGATGATGTCGCGTTGCTGGCGCAGCTGGCGACCAAGATTAGCGGGCCATTTGACTTGATCGGACATTCGAGCGGTGGCGCGATCTGCTTGGAGTATGCGCTGCTGCATCCGGATCGAGTGCGCAAGCTGGTGGTTGCCGAGCCCATGTTGCCAGGCATCTTGGCCGACCAGGATCCGCCGGCTTACGCTGAGGTTGCCTCGGCCTATGAAGCGGCCCACCGTGCCGTGGCTGCCGGCGACGATGAGGCGGCCGCACGCTGTTTGTTCGAGTACATCCTGGGCGACGCGAGTTGGTCCAAGCTCGCGCCCAGCATCCGCCAGTGGATGACCGCGAACGTGGCGTGCACGTTGGCCGCGCACAGCCAGGCGTCGTTGTCGTTGCGCGTGCCGACCGACCGCTATCGTGCGATCGCCTGTCCGGTGATGGTGGTCGTCGGCGAGAGCACTAGGGGGCCGTTCCGGCGCGTTTGCGAACTCGTTGCGGCGTCGTTGCCGGATGTCCGCACCCGGGTCATCGCGGGCGCCCGTCACAATGCGCCGCTTACCCACGCGCGCGCCGTCAACGAAGCGATCCTGGCGTTTCTCTAGGGAACCGCTGCCTCGGTAAGGCGGTGTGGGCGCCGGGGCTGCGATCACCGGATCCGACCGACAACATGCCGTCAGTTCGCTGTCGGCTCACCGTTGATCCGCCGATGGCGTGGCGGTGGTTCGCCGTAACAGCCTGCCCTGAATCACTGGTTGCGAGCGGATCGACGGCGGCTACCAGCCAGGTTGCGCAAGATCCAGCCGCTTGGCGCAGTATTTGCCCTAGCGCGGTGTTGCATGGGTATGAGAACGATCACTAAGCGAGCGCCTGCAGCGGATTCGATGGTACGGCGCCTGCGAACGAACGCGCTTGCCCATGGAGATTCGCGAGCCTTCTCGTTCTTGCACGGGCCGGAGGGGTCGCTGGCAGATCTGTCGTTCGCCGAACTCGATCGCTTGGCCGGTGCCGTTGGCGGGGCTTTGGTGCGCGAAGGAAACCGCGAGCGGGCGCCCGCTAGCGATTGCGTGTTGCTGCTGTTCGAACCCGGCCTTGAGTTCATTGTCGCGTTTCTCGGGTGCTTGGTTGCCGGTCGACCGGCCGTGCCCATGCGGCCACCGCGCACGACGCTGGACCAGCAGTGGTTGCAGCAAGTTGCCCAGAAAGTGGGCGCTACCTGCATCTTGGTGGATCAGGCCTCGTATGCGCGCTGCGTGCAAGCGGGCACTTCGCAGCAGGTGCTGCAGTGCATGCAGGTCCTCGATTGGCTGGGTGACGCGGCCGTTGTGGACGCGTTCCTGCGGTGTCGGCCCGACGCTCTTCCACCGCAGGATTCGACGGCGTTCGTGCAGTTTACGTCCGGGTCGACGGGCAATCCCAAGGGCGTCGTCGTCAAGCATGGCAACGTGATCGACAACCAGCGCGTGATCGAATCTGCGTTTGGGCATGGCGAGCACACGACGGTCGTCGGCTGGTTGCCGCACTACCACGACATGGGGCTGATCGGGAACATCCTGCAGCCCATTTATCTGGGCCGTCCTTGCTACTTGATGTCGCCGATGAGCTTCTTGCAGCGGCCAATGCGCTGGCTGCGCGTGATCGCCGAACATGACCACGTCACCAGTGGTGGACCGAACTTCGCCTACCAGCATTGTCTGACCTCGATCGCCGCGGGCACTCTCGAGGAACAGCCGACGCTCGATCTGAGTCGTTGGCGCCTGGCGTTTGTCGGTGCCGAGCCCGTTCGCGCCAAGACCATGCGCGACTTCTCCGAGCGCTTCGCTGCGTTCGGGTTCGCAAGCGGCGCGCTGTATCCGTGCTACGGCTTGGCTGAGACGACGTTGATGTTGACCGGAGGCACCGCCGGTCAAGGAGTGCAACGGTTGTCGTTGGATCGCCGCGAACTCGATGTTGGTCGGGTGTGCGTTGCGTGCGAACCGCATGCGCAGGCCGTCGATGTCGTGGCCTGTGGGGTGACCCGCGGAGAAAATGAGATCCTGGTTGTCGATCCAGATACCGGCAGTGAGTTGTCGGAGCAACAGGTCGGCGAGATCTGGGCGCGCGGGCCAAGCGTCGCGGCGGGCTACTTCGAGGATGATGGCGCGACCGCGGAGAGGTTCGCTGCGCAGCCAAACCTCGGGCGCGGTCCTGTTGGCAGCCCTGGGGCCGGGCACGCAGACCCGATGGGGGATCGCTTCTTGCGCACCGGCGATCTCGGGTTTGTGCGCGATGGCCAGTTGTTCGTTACGGGCCGACTCAGTTCGCTGATCATTCTCAATGGCCGCAACTTCTACCCGCACGATTTCGAAGCTGGAGTCGCTGGCCTTCATGCAAGCTTCCGGGCTGCGGGTTGCGCCGCGTTCGCAGTGCCAACGGATGCGGGGGAAGCGCTGGTCATCGTTCAGGAAGTTCGGGGTGCGATGGTGGCCGAACTCGATCTTGATAAGGTGTTGCGCGCGGCGCGCGCGCGGATCAGTTCGCAGTTTGGCGTGCGTCTGCATGACCTCGCGTTGACCACGGACGTAATCCTCCGCACCAGTAGCGGCAAGGTTCGCTACCACGAGAACCGGCAGCGATACATCGACGGCCACTACCGCAGGCCAGCAACCGCGCAAGAACGGATGGAACATGCCTGACCCAATCGAAACGGCAGCCACCATGGATCGTGCCAGTGCGGCCCAATCAGGCGACGCACAGGTGGGGCACGCACCAGTAGGGGGGCGCGGCGTTGACCGCATCTTGGCGGCAATCGTGACCTTCGTGCCGCCATTGGGTGCGATCGCGGCGGTAGTGCTATGGCTGCAAGGCTATGCGCCGGGATGGACCGAGTTGGGTTTGATGCTGGCGATGCATGCGGTTGCCTTGATCGGCGTCGAGGTCGGCTTTCATCGCTTGTTCGCACATCGTTCGTTCGAGCCGCATCGCGCGATCAAGATAGCCTTGGCGATGATGGGGTCGACGGCGTTTCAGGGCCCGGTGATCTGGTGGGCTTCGATCCATCGCAAGCACCATCAGTTTTCGGACCAGCCGGGCGACCCGCATTCGATGTATCTGAGTGGACGGGGGTGGATGGCGCGGGTGCGCGGCGCCGTGCACTCGCACATCGGTTGGATCTGGAGTGCGCAAAGTGTCGGTCGCGGTGGCTTCGCCAAGTATGCGAAGGACCTCTATCGCGATCCCGATGTGCTCGCGATTCACATGAACTACCTGCGCTACTTGCTGTTGGGAATGGCGATTCCAGCGCTGATCGCAGGCTTGGTGCACATGAGTTGGACCGGGGCGCTGCTCGGATTTTTGTGGGGCGGGTTGGCGCGTGTGTTCGTCATGAACCACTTGACTTACTGGTGCATCAACTCGGTGACGCACGCGCTCGGTAGACGTCCGTACAAGACCCGCGATCGCAGCACCAACTTCGCGTTGCTGTGCATCCCGACGCTCGGTCAAAGCTGGCACAACAACCATCACGCGGATCCCTCGTCGGCGTTGATGAACCATCGCTGGTGGCAACTGGATCTCGGTGGCCTGTTGATCCGCGGGTTCGCTCGCGCTGGCCTGATCGACAACATGCGGCGGCCGAATCGCGAACGTCTGCGTCATCTCGAAAGCCAGACTGTAGCCGAAAGCCAGACTGGTGCCGAAAGCCTGGCTGGTGGTCAAGAGCAAGCAGGGATCAAAGGCTTCTCGGGGACCGCAGACCACGCGGTGAGATCAGATGATCTTGGCACCCTGTTCGTTCCGGATGAGCAGGATTCGGCGCCGTCACGCGAACCATCGAACAAACGCACACAAGCACAATGACCATGCAAGGCAATACGAACGACTCGGATTCACTACGGAACTGGCTGGTGGCAGAGATTGCGCAAAGGCTCGAAGTCGCGCGCGATCAGGTCGACGCCGATGCGGAGTTTGATGAACTCGGGCTCGACTCGGTGCAGGCCGTGGCGTTGAGCGGCGCGTTGTCGGACAGGCTCGGGCAAGAACTGCCGGCAACGTTGCTCTACGAGCATCGCAGCATCCGTTCGCTGGCCGAGTATCTTGCGCAGCAGCAAGACTCGCAACGAAGGTTGGCGCAATGACACCGCAAGCACAACCGGGTGCAACGGCGCGAGCCATCCAGCATCACTACGATCTCAGCAACGACTTCTACAAGCTGTGGCTCGATCCGGGCATGGTGTATTCCGGCGCCAAATGGGCCGAAGGCGATGACCTGGAGCGTGCGCAGCTTCGCAAGCTCGATCACCATGTCCACGAGGCGCGGGCACAGGGTGCGGAGCGAGTGCTTGAGATTGGTTGCGGCTGGGGCGCGATGCTGGAGCACTTGACGCGCCGCAATGGCGTCGGGCACGCCGTCGGGTTGACGCTGAGTGCGGCGCAGCAGCAGTTCATCCAAGAACGGCGGCTGCCGGCGACGGAAGTTCGACTCGAGAGTTGGGCCGACCATAAGCCCGACCAGCCATACGACGCGATCATTTCGATTGGCGCGTTCGAACACTTTGCGCGCCTCGACATGGCCGAGGCTGAGAAGGTCGAGGCCTACGCAGCTTTCTTCGACAAGTGCTGGGAGATGTTGCCGCGCGACGGCCGGCTGAGTCTGCAGACGTTTGCCTACGGCTCGGGGCGACCGCGCAAACAGGCGATCGACGATCCTTCGACGCGTTTCCTGGCGAGCGAGATCTTTCAGGAAACCGATCCGCCAACGCTCGCGAACATCGCGGACGCAGCGGTTGGAACGTTTGAGATCGT
Source organism: uncultured bacterium (assembly GCA_963974725.1). Classification (GTDB taxonomy): domain Bacteria; phylum Planctomycetota; class UBA1135; order UBA1135; family UBA2386. The sequence continues at coordinate 8,732 of CAXBFC010000284.1, forward strand.
GTCGTTGGAGAACGACCGTCACGGTTACGCGCGCACCTGTAAGGAGTGGGTGGATCGATTGCGCGGCAAGCGCTCACAAGCCGTCGCGCTGGTGGGGGAGGCTGGCTACGAGCGCTACCAGCGCTACTTGAACTACGCGTTCCTAGGCTTCGCCAGTGGCAACCTCGATCTGTATCGAGTCACTCTGCAACGCAACAAACGACGGGCTGCGTCGAAGAGTTAGTGTGTCTGTTCCCTCTCCGAAGTTGATGAGTCAGGATTCGCACGAAGGCAAGGACTGCGAGGGCGCACACACGCACAGCTATGTATTGCGCCATGACGAGCTCGGTCCGGGCGGCTACTTCACGCCGTCGGTCTTGCTCGGCGTGTTGCAAGAAGCCGCGATCGATGGCTCGGCTGCCCGCGGGTTTCCGATGTCGTACTATCGTCGCGAAGGCGCCTTCTGGATGTTGCGCCGCATCACGTTCCGCTACGAGCGGCCGTTGCGGCACGGCGATGCACTCGAGGTTACGACGTGGGTTTCGCGCGTTGGCAAGACTAGTCCAACGCGTGAATACCGCATCGACTCTGCGTCGGGCGGTGAGTGCATTGCGCGAGCCCGCACTTACTGGGTCTACATGGATATGGCGACTGGCAAGTCGAAGGAGATCCCGGACGACCTACGTCAGGGGTTTGCGCCAACTGGTGAGTCCTTGCAGCCAGTTCTCGAGGTTCCGAGTGGACCGTTGTTGCCTGGCAGCAATGCGAAGTCGCAGACCCGGAAGGTGACGCTTTCGGATGTCGATGGCGCTGGCCACGCCAAGTGCTGTCGCTACGTCTCGTGGCTAGATGACTTGATCGGGAGCGTCAGCGTCGAGGCCGGCGGGCGACCCGGGGCAACCAGCTTCGGTAGCTTCGACCTGCAGTTGTTGTCGGCGACGATAACGGGAGATCGGGTCCGGTTGCTCGCGCAGCCCGATGACGTTTGGCGGGTCGACTTGTCGACGAATGAAGGTCAGGTGGTTGCGCGCGCCGCCTTGTGGCCATGCGCCGTCAATCCGACACGCACTGAGTTCCTCGATCTTGACGTCGGGTTGCGCGAACGCTTGTCGGCCGATCCCTAGGCCTGGGCGAACTTGCAACTGTGCCCTCGATCTTCGCTTTGTCCTGATTCCTGGTTTCTGATCTACATGCTCGCGCAAGGCTATTGCATCCGTTTGTCGACCGACGAAGACCGCGAGGACATCTGCGCGTTGATGCGTCGTGCCTTCGACTATGGCGATGGTTCCAACGCCGCGCTCAATTCGGAGTGGTGGTCGTGGAAATACCAACAGAACCCAATGGGGCGATACAGCATCGTCTGCGAGGGGCCCGGTGGTCGTTTGTTGGGTCACTACGGCGGTGTGCCGTCCAGGGTTTGGAGCGAAGGCAGGGAGCTGACCTTTGGCCAAAACTGCGACTCTTGTTCGGACCCGGATGTGCGCCGCGGACTTCGCAATCCAGGGCTGTTCGTTCGGCTGGCGCAGGCGTACGCGTCGACGTTTTCGGGCTATGAAAACAACGCACTGATGTATGGCCTGCCGATTCGCTCGGCGCATCGCATCGGCTCGCGCTATCTCGACTACTGGCTGCTGCGCAACCAGCTTGGCATGGTGCTCGACAACGTGGGCGCGATGCCGCCGCGCGACGAGCAATT
>CAXBFC010000285.1:0-10388 GCA_963974725.1 uncultured bacterium
GGCGGCCAGCAACTCTTGTGGGTGGGCCAATGGCTTGTCATCGATGGCGACCAGCAGGTCCTGAAACCGCAGTCCGGCGGCGCGCCATGGACTGCGTTTGGACAGGCCGACGATCACCGCGCCACCACCCGGCCCAAGCTTGGCGTTGCGCGCCTCGACCTCGGTCGCGGTGCGCACTACGAAGCCGATGAACTGCTCTTCGCGGAAGCGTTCGGTCAGCGTGCGTGCCGGTGCTCGCAGGCGCGGCGCCAGAGTCAGTTCGGTGCGCGCTTCCCGGCCGGCACGATCGACATACAGCACCACCTTGGTGCCTGGCTTGGCTTCGAGTTCGACTTGGCGCCACTGGCTTTCGCGCCCCATCGGCTTGGGCTCGCCACCATCGATTTCGACCTCGAGCACGAGGTCACCGGCCTTGAGGCCCGCCTGATCCGCTGGCGAGTTCTCGACGACGCGCGCAATCGCGATCGAGTCAGGGTCCTCGAGCATTTCCTCCAGCGTGTCGTGCGCATCGCCGAGATAGATGCCGGAGAAGGTGCCGACGGGCAGCGCCAGGCGTTCTTCTTCGTCATTGGGCTCGGTGCGCAAATCGAGCGGCTCTTCCATGTCGGCGAGCGCGGGCGATTGCTTCGGCAGATCCGGCGAGAAGGAGCACGCCGTCATCGCGGCGAGCAGGACAAGGCATGAGGCTGTTCGCAGCGGGACGATCATGAGATGCGCAGGCGGGAGACCAGGATACCAAGGGTGGTGCAGCCGGCGAGCAGCCACAGAACGGGCGCGTAGACGGCTTGGTCGGACCAGACCCAGATCGAGTCTGCGGCGCCGCGGGAGACGGACGCCAGGAAGTTGAGGGCGGAGTCGTCGCGCCACGCGATCGGCAGATGGCTTGTCAGCAACCAACCCGCGCGTTCACCGGCAGCGCCGCGAAAGAGTTCGGGTAGCAAGACCAGCAGGCCAGCGGTGGCCAACGCCAGTGCTGGGCGTCGAGCGATAGCGGACGCGGCTGCGCTCAGCGCAACGATGGCCGCGAGTGGCAACGTCATCTGGGTCAGTGCAACCAGCAAGGTTGGCCAAACGTCCGCTGCGGCCGCCAGCAGATCCCGGTCGCCGAAGCGCGAGACTTCTTCGAGATCGCCGAAGCCGACGGTGGCCCAACTGATCGTGACACTGGTGAGCACGACGGCGATCCAGCTGATCATCATCGTGCTGAGCAAGACGAACATCTTGCCGAACAGCACGTCCCTGCGCCGCAGGCTGCGAATCAGCGTGTTGCGCAGCGTGTCGCTGCTGATGTCTGAAGCGATGGTCTGGCTCGCGAGCCAGATCATCGCAAGTAACACCACCGGTGTTGCGGTTTGTAGACCTTGGGCCACGGCGAGGAAGCCGCTGCCCGCATCGGCGCTGAATTGTTCGCCTGCTTCGACCTTGGCCAGGCCTTCGCTCACGCGCGTGCTGTAGTTGGACACCGCGTAGGCTGCGGCGACACACGGCAACAACAGCAGCGGCAAGGTCGAGCGTTTGTGAAGCAAGGTCGTGGCTTCGAACCGGTAGGCGCGGCGGCGCGCCTTGTTGGTGGTGCCAAGCTGCGGTGTTGGCGTTGGTGTTTGTATCGGCGTTGGTTCGACTGCCGGTGGCGGCGCAGTTGCGGCATCGTCGTTGGTTGCGGAGGCCGCGTGCAGGTAGATGCGTTCGAGGGTCGCCTGCTCCGGCGCGAACGATGCGAGCTTGGCTTTGCTCGCCAAGGCACGCGTGACCTCGTAGGCCTCGCGATCGCCGAGGTCGACGAACAAGCGATCCCCGTCGCGAGTCGGCGCGAGGTCCAAGCCTTCGAGTTCGCGTTGCATCTCGGCAATCGGTTCGCCAGTGATCACGTGCCGCACGCCGACTCGGCGCCGCAGCGAATCGAGGTCGCCTTCGACGACCATCGAGCCCTCTCGCAACACTCCGACACGGTTGCACAATCCATCGAGTTCGGCGAGTTGGTGGCTCGACAACATGATTGCCGTGCCTTCGTCGCGCGACAGGCGGTGCAGCAGCGCGCGCAGGTCGGCGATGCCCTCGGGGTCGAGGCCGTTGCTTGGTTCGTCGAGGAACAGCAGTCGCGGTTTGCCGAGCAAGGCTTGGGCAATGCCGAGACGCTGACGCATGCCCATGGAAAACGTGCCGACCTTGCGATTCATCGCGTCGTTGAGTCCGACGCACTCGATGACGCGGCCGACTTCGGCATTGGCTAGCCGCTTGGCGATGCCCTGCAGGCGAGCCAGGGCGACCAGGTTCTGCCGGGCAGAAACGTGCAGGTGGAAGCCCGGCCGTTCGATCAGCGCGCCGACCAAGGAGTTGGCGCGGCGCCGCTCCCGACTCGGGTCGATGCCGAAGATTCGCACGGACCCTCGCGACGGCTGCAAAAGGCCAAGACACAAACGCATGACAGTTGTCTTGCCCGCCCCGTTGTGCCCGAGAAATCCGTAGCAGTCACCAGCCTGCAACTGGAGAGATACCCCACGCACTGCGGCTCTGGAGCCATATCCGAAGTGCAAGTCCCGCAACGCCAAAGCTTCGTTCACGAACATGCCATGCTCCCCGTTACGGCACGGACTTCAAGACGCGGAGTGCACTTGTTCGTATCATCCGAGCCCCCTCGACCATGAATGTCCTCCACAGCGCTTTTTCGCGCACAGCGGCCCGGCGTCGCCATCTCGACCAAGGCAATTTGTTGCGGTCGCTGACTCTCGTCATCAATGGCGTCCCGGGCGGGATCAATCTCGGCCAAGGCGTCTGTGACCTTGATTCGCCCGAGCCGCTGGTGAAGGGTGCGATTGCGTCGATTGGTGGCGAAGATCGCCAGCTGTATACGCCCTATGCCGGGTTGCCGGAGCTGCGCGAAGCGATCGCCAGCAAGCTGCGGCGTCACAACGGGCTCGACTACACGGCCAAGAACGTGGCGGTTTGCACCGGCAGTAGCGGCGCGTTCTTCGCCGCTGGCATGACGCTGTTCGAGCCCGGTGATGAGATCGTGCTGTTCGAGCCGTTCTACAGCTACCACTGGACGACCATTCCGTTGTTTGGCGCGGTTGCCAAAGCGGTGCGGCTGCATGGCACCGAGATGGCGTTCGATGCCGAGGCGCTGCGCGCCGTGCTGACCGATCGCACCCGCGCGGTCATGGTCAACACGCCGGGCAATCCGTCGGGCAAGGTGTGGACGGTGGCAGAACTGGCGGAGCTTGGTCGGGTTCTGGATGGCACGGACATCGCGGTGCTTACCGACGAAGTCTACGAATACATGTGTTTCGACGGGCGCAAGCATGTGTCGCCCGCGACCGTGCCGGAGCTGGCTGAGCGCACGCTGACGATGAACTCGTTCAGTAAGACGTTCTCGGTCACCGGCTGGCGCATTGGTTTCCTTGCTGGTCACGAAGAGATCGTCGAGAAGTGCGGGGTCGCCTTCGACCAAATGGAAGTGTGCGCGGCGCGGCCGATGCAGCGCGGCGTGCAGCGCGCGCTCGAGCAGTTGCCGGATTCATTTTACACCGACTTGCAGCAGGAGTACCAGGAGAAGCGCGACTTGTTCTGCGCTGCCTTGCGCGATGCCGGCTTCAAGTTTGACGTGCCACAAGGTGCCTACTACGTGCTCGCCGATTACACCGACGTGTTCGGCGACATTCCGTCCTACGACGCGGTCATGACCATGATCGAACGCATTGGCGTCAACGCCGTACCCGGCCACCTGTTCTTTGCCGAGTCCGATGATGTGCGCTGTATGCGATTCCAATTTGCTGTCGAACGTTCCGTGTTGACGGACGCGGCAGAACGATTGAGGAGCCTTGCCCGATGATGATTCGCTCGATTCTTATGTTGTCGGTGTTGCTCGGTAGCGCGATTGCGCAGAAGCCCGAAGCAGCGACCGGTTTTGTTGCTACCCATCAGGCGTTGTTGGATGCGCGCAACGATATCGTTGTGCTCAACGTCGCAGCGCACCCCGATGACGAATCGTCGCGCACCAACACGGTGCTGCGACGCAAGCACGGGATGCGCATCGTCACGGTCTATTCGACCTATGGCGATGGTGGCCAAAATGCGATTAGCCGCGAGATTGGGCCAGCATTGGCTCGAATCAGGGTTCGCGAGACCTTGCGCGCGTCATCGATGTCCGGCGCTGAGGTTCGCTGGCTTGGCATGACCGACTTCGGGTTTAGCAAGACCCTCGAAGAGACGCTGAAGTTCTGGGGCGAAGACGTTCTCAAGAGCCGCATGCGTCGCGTGATCGATGAAGTGGATCCCGATGTGATCATCACCAACCACACGCTGACGCGCGGGCATGGTCACCATCGTGCGTCGATCTGGGCGGCGATCGAAATCCTCAAGGAGCGCACCGCGGCCGAGCAATACGTGCCGCGCCTGTATGCGCGCAGTGGTCTCGACAAGGCGCAGCTCGCCTTCGAAACCGGTGAAGTCGATGTGGCGCGCGGGCAAACGTATGCGCGTTTGGCGTGGGCTGCTTGGGTGCAGCACGTCAGCCAGGGCCCGTGGGGTAAGCACAACCCGCTGCGTGTTGGCAAGGACTACTGGTCGGTTGTCTACCCCGAGGGAGTGAGCAAGGCGGATGCCAAGGACCTGACGCAATGGGGCAAGCGGCGCGCCAGTCAGTGGCAGCTCGAGAAGCCAGAGTTGCCAGCGGGTCTGATGCAGATGTCGGCCAAAGACCGGCAGCGCGCGATCCAGGCCGCGATGGCCGCCGTGGCGGTCACCAGTCCCTACAGCGAGGTGCACGGGCAGCGTTTGGTGCAATACCGCGAAGATCTCTCCAGGCTGTATCTGGCCGCGTCCGGCATCAGTTCGGAAGTGTGGCTTGAACGGCAAACGGTTCCCCGGGGCGGCGACGGCAAGGGCTATGTCGTTGTGCATGGTCACGAGCGCGTCAGCAACCTCAAGGTGACTTGCGGTGGTGAGGCAGCGGAGCCCGTTCGCCGACCCGTCGGTCGCAATTCTGCGAACGGTCCGCCGCGCGCGGCGCCAAGTTCGGGCAACCCCACGGGAGCCAAGCCGACTGCCAACGCTGGCAAGCCGGCGGCAGTTGCCACGCCCAATCAGCAGAAGGCCGAGCCATTGCCCGGTCGGTTTGAGTTTTCGTTCGCGTGCCGATACGGCAGTGGCGACGAACTACCTGATGGTCCCGAGCCGAGTTTCGTGGAGGTTGTGACGACGTTTGAGGTCGACGGCCAACCGTTCCGAATCGTCTCTTCTCTGCCCTACACGCCGGTTGACCCGGTGTACTTGAAGTTTGAGCGTGAAGTCGTTTTGGTGGCGCGCGGCCAGAAGAGCGAACGTCTGCTCAGCATCTCGGTTGAGAGTCACCTCGACACCTCGGTGACGGCGCCGGTGCAGTTGCAGATGGGGCCAGGCATCCAAGCGGTGGCGACGCCGAGTCGACTGGAGCTGACCAAGGAGCAACGTGAAGCGCGCATTCTCGTGCGTGCGACGATCGACGCCAACGAGATGACGCCGGACGCTGGTTTGGCCGTCGGCTTCGGCGAAGGCAAGGTGCGGCTGCCGTTGCGTCTGATCGACGTCAACGTGCCACCCGGGCTCAACGTCGGCCTCGTGCGCGGCCCCGAAGATTCGACCGAGCAAACGCTGTCGGACCTCGGTATCCCGTTCACCAGTCTCGATCGCGACGCGTTGGTTTCGACGCAGCTCGGCAAGTTCTCGGTGATCCTGCTCGATATCCGCGCCTACCACCACCGACCAGAACTCGCCGAAGTGCGCGAGCGTCTGCAGCAGTACTGTCGTTCGGGTGGCCGCGTTGTGTCGATGTATCACAAACCCGGTGAGTGGAACGCCAAGGCCGGGCACCCGTTGTTGTCACCGTTCGCGTTGACCGTCGGCAACGAGCGCGTCACCGAAGAGGACGCGGTCATCACGCTGCTCCACCCCAAGCACCGTTTGATGACGCACCCGCACCAGATCCAGACCGCCGACTTCGCCAACTGGGTGCAAGAGCGCGGTCTCAACTTCCCCAAGACCTGGGATGCGGCATGGGTGCCGATGCTCGGCATGAAGGACACTGGCGAAGAGAAGTTGCACGAGGGCTCCCTGCTCTACACCAACTACGGCCAAGGCGACTTCATCTACTGCTCGCTGTCGCTCTACCGCCAATTGCGGCTCGGCAACCCCGGCGCCGTTCGCTTGCTGGTCAACCTGCTATCGCGCTAGGTGGTCCTGGCAGGCCTTGCGAATCTTCGCTGGCACGCGCTTCATGTTCACTAGTCGGGTGAACACAGTGCGCGCCGCGGATTCGTCGCCGGCTTGCAGCAGCAGTTCGCCGCGTTCCAAGAGCACGAACGGGTTGTCCTGGCCGAGTAGTGCGGCCGCATGATCGAGGGCTGCCTTGGCCAGCTCGGCCGAGTGCTCCGGCGACTTGCGCCGGAGGGTCGCGAGCTGCAACCAGCGAGTGCTGTCCTTGGCGTGCTGGCTGCACCATGCGGCAAGCAGAGCTTCTGATTGCTTGTGCCGTTTGAGATGCGTCAGGATCGCGATGGCGGGTCGCCAGCCCTGCCACAGCTCCGGTTGTCGGTGGCGCGCTTCGGCAAGCAAGTCGAGGCCCGCGTCGTATTCGCGTGCCGACATGTGGAACCCCGCCAGGTTGATCACCGCTTCGGCGTGATCTGGGTTGGCATCGGCAGCGAGCTGGAAGGACTTGCGGGCCTCGGCAGGTAGCTTGCGCGCCTGTAGGACGTGGGCACGTTGCAAGTGGAGCAGCCAATGGTTGGGGTCAAGTGCTTCAGCCTGCTGGAGTGCATGCTCGGCGGCATCAAGGTCTTTGATGCGGCGATACATCGCGGCGAGGTCGCACCAGCTGCCGATCGCGCCCGGGTTGAGCGCAACCACGCTGCGCAAGTTCTCCGCCGCGTCTTGCCACCGCGCCATGTGAATGAACACGCGTGCGCGAACGCCCAAGAAGTCGAAGTTGCTGGGCGCCATGTCACACGCCTTGTTGACATCGTCGAGAGCTTCTTGACGGCGGCGCAGCTGCAACAAGACCTGCGCGCGGTTGGCGTAGACTTGAGGTGCATTGGGTGCGGTAGCGACCGCCTCCTCGGCGGCCGCCAGCGCTTCGTCGTAGCGGCCCAGGGCGACCAGCGTGTTGGCACGCTCGGCGGGGACACGAAAGTTGGTTGGCCAATCGACCTGGAGTTTCTGCAGGATCGGCAAAGCATCCCGCGCGCGCTGCTGCGATCGCAGCAGTCGCGCCAGAATCAGGCGCGGCAGGTGAATGTGAGGGAAGTTGGCGAGGATTTGTCGGATGTGCTGCTCGGCACCTTCAAGATCTCCTTCGCCTTCGAGCAGCTTGGCCAAGCGCAAGCGCGGCTCAGCCAGGTCCGGTAGCTCCTTGCAGGCGCGCTCAAGCTGTTGCTTGGCGAAGGTCGGATTCGTGGCGATCGAGGCGAACCCGCGCCAATAGGCGACGACCGGTGAGTCCGGCCAAAGGTGGCCAACATCTGCAACCATGGCGCGCACTGCTTCCCAGTCGTGGCAGTGCGATAATGCATGCAGGTACTGGCAGTGAAAAATACGGCGTGGCCCCGGAGAACGGTCGATGGCGCGGCGATAGGACTTGGCAGCGTTTTGGAACTCGGTCATGTCGCCCGATGTGTGCGCGCTCTGCATTTGCCGCCAGCCGCGTACGAACCAGCCGAGGCTCGTGGTTGGTTCTGGTGCATCGCGTTCGAGTTGCGCTCCGACCTCGGGGGCGGCCCCCTTGAGCTGCACCATGAATGCTCGCGCTCGTTGGCGATCATTGCTTTGCCACAGGACATGAGCCTGCGCGGCGAGCACCAACGGTAGTTCGGGCAACAGCTCTGCCGCGGCCGCAACGTGCATCTTCGCCGCGTCCCAGCTACGTCCTTCCGCCTCTAGCATCGCCAGGTCGAGGTGCTGTTCGACCTGTGGCAGCACTTCTTTTGCGAAGCCGGCGTCGATGCGCGATTGTTGGTTGGCCAGATGGAGCCACAAGGAGGCCGCGACAACGATGCTGATGGTCAGGGCGGTCCAGGTTGCGCTTTGTCGTGGATGGCGGCGCACGACCTGCCACGCGCGTTGCGCCCAGCCTTGCCGCCGTGCTTGCACCGGCCGAAGCTCCAGGATTGCCGCGAGTTCCCCGGCGAAGGTGGCCATGCTGTCGTAGCGATCTTCAGGACGCCTCTGCAGCGCTCGTTCGAGAACGGCTAGCAGGTCTGCTGGTAGCGCCGTTGCTGTCTTTAGCAGGGCGTGCGGGTCTACCTGTCGCACCTTGGCCAGAACTACTTCCGTGGTTTCGCCTTCGAATGGTCGTGCCAGGACAAGTAGCTCGTAGAGCACGACGGCCAGCGAGAACAGATCGCTGCGCACATCGACACTGGCGGCGTGCCCAGCTGCTTGTTCGGGTGATACGTAGAACGGCGTGCCGACGAAACCGCCGGCTTGCGTGAGGCCGGGCTCTCGGATGTCGCGGGCGAGTCCGAAGTCGGACAGCATCGCGGTGCCGTCGCGTCGCAGCAGGATATTGGCCGGCTTCACGTCACGGTGGAGGATGCCTTCTCGATGTGCCGTCGCGAGCGCGTCGGCGATCGAGTAGCACAATCGCACCGCGGCCTCGGCGTGGCTGCGGGCGCGCAGTTTCTCGCCGATCGTTGGCTCGCGGCGGGTGTGCTCGCGATCGGTGTCTTCTCGGTCGGCGTCCTCTCGATTGGTGTTGTTGCGATCTGTGGTGTTTGGGGCTGTGTTGTTTGGGGTTGGGTTGTTTGGGGCTGTGTCGTTTCGATCTGGGGCCTCAGACGCCTTTGCGGCCATTGCGGCGATCATCGCTTCGGCGAGTGTGTCGCCCCTGCATGACGTTGCATCGTGCCCTGCCAGCTGCGCCAGCAACTCCTGCAGGCTGACTCCATCAATGCGTTCCATCGCGTGGAACGGCACCCCATCTTCGACTCCTGCGTCGTAGACCTGCACGATGTGTGGGTGTCGCAGGCGGGCGAGCATCCCGCCCTCCCGGCGGAATCGAGCAACTGCTTGCGGGTGGTGCTGCAAGCTGTCCGACAGGAGTTTCAAGGCGACGTGTCGTCCGAGCGGATCCTGGACTGCGTCATAGACAACCCCGACGCCGCCGCGACCGATCTCGTCTAGCAGCCGGTAGGAGCCGAAGGCTCGCCCGCTGCTGGTGTGCTGTTGCTCAGCGTCGTCGCCACGCGCGTCGGCGACTAGAGGCTCGAGAAGGTCGCGGAAGGATGGATGTCGCGCCAGCAGTTCTTCGTCGCTGCAATCCGATGCTTGGCGATGACGTAGCCAGACGTCCATTGCGGCTGTCAAGCGTTCGGCGGGCGCGGGTTCGTCCGGCGTCATCACGGGTTGGTTTCGACACCTCGATTGGCGTGCTCATCGAACAAGCCGCCTTCACAGCGAATGCGTTCCAGCTGGCTTGCTAGCTTGGGTAGCGCGCGTTGGAACCGCATTCTTGCGGCAGCTTCGGTAGTGCCAAGTTCTTTGCCGATGGCCGCGAATTCCATGCCTTGCCATTCACGAAGCAAGAGCACCAGGCGGTCCTCTTTGTCGAGCAATTCGATCGCCAACCGAACCCACGCAGCTTGTTCGTTGCGCTCGGCTCGACTGCCTGGCTGCGTAACGGAACGTTGTGGTTGGTCGAGATCTAGCACCGAGTCATTCGGGACAGGCCGCTCGCGCAACGGCGTGCGGCGTTGCGCCGCATGATGGTCGTGGGCATCCCGCAGGTGGTTCTCGATCATTCGAGCTAACAGCGAGCGAAAGCCCTGGCGGTTGCCGGTGACGAATCGTGGCACGTATGCAAGCACGCGCAGCATTGCGTCGTGGACGTAGTCGTGCGTCTCGCCGCGGCCGCGCAGCAGGGGGCCCAGTCGGGACTCTACGTATCGCGAAATCCACGGTAGATCGCGCGCGATCAAGAAGTCGATCGCGTCGCGGTCACCGGAATGCCAGCGCTGCAGTAGATCTCTAGTGTGCTCGTCAGGCATGGCCAGGAAGCAACTCGCAGACGCCGGCGGCGTTGCGGAGTTCTTGGCATGATCGAGGAGCATCGGCAGTCTGGCAAGTAGATCAGTTGTGCGTGAAGAGCGTAACTACGCCGTAGTTGCGATAGACATTGCCGGTAGGCGCTGTTGCATTGCCCTGATTCCATAGCACGGACATTGCGGGATCTGCGCCGATCTCGACCTGATCGCCGTTTGAGACCACCAATCCGCCGGGCGAGAAGAAGTCGAAGCAGAACGCCTGGCTGGAGATCACGAAGTTGTTGAAGGCAAGATTGTCGGGGATGGGGACCGAAAACGACTTGTAGCCAGTGTTGCCGGTTGTGCCGCTGAGTGAGAACAAGGCCACTGGCGACA
>CAXBFC010000286.1:0-10371 GCA_963974725.1 uncultured bacterium
CTCCGCGCCGCCGCCATACGAAACCGTCGCCGCGAACGGAACGGGCACGAGCACGACCCGTGCTTCGTCGCGCGTTGTATCCAAGCCAAAGATGCCGCTACCAATGGCCGCGGCCGCGTCGGGATCAAACCCTGCCATGTTGCTCTGGTTATCCCGGATCTACCGCTGAGCGAATAACACAACCCGAACAAACTCGGTCGATTGTGACACTCGGCGCAATTTGGGACTCGGGGCGGCTGGGGCGCCCAGAAGGCAACTCACGCTAGGCGACTCACGGGGCGCTGCGCTGGCAGAAGGCGCTGGCAGCAGGCGCTGCGGGCGAGAAGGAAAAAAAAGGGCTCCCTGGCTGGGGGTTGTTCGATTGATGACTTTGTCAGGAGGAAGAAAAGCGTCAAAGAACGGGAGGAAAGAATCCAGCCAGGGAGCCCCACCTCGTCTCGTTTGCGGGTCCATGCCACCCGCACCCACATCTACTCATATTCCGGCTGGAAGTTACACCCCCTCTGCCTACCTTTTTCCGGCCGCCCCAACCCCGCCCGCAAGCAGAAGCCACGAAAACGCCCTTGAGTCCGGGGCCACTATCTGCTTTATCTCTTCGCCCGAAAGGGTTTGGCAGGGTAGCTCAGTTGGTTAGAGCGAAGGCTTCATAAGCCTTAGGTCGCCGGTTCAAGTCCGGCTCCTGCTACCATCGCCTTCCTGGCCCCTGCGGGGCCCGTCAGGCTCACCGAGCGGCCACGGCAGGCTGGCGATCATCGCCTTCCAGTCCCCTCGCCAGGCCTAACAGCCCGCCGAGCGGCCACGGAACGCTGGCGATCATCGCCTTCCTGGCCCTTCGCCGCTGAGCTTGCTCACCAGGCGGCCACGGCCTACTGGCGATCCGCACGCCCAACAGCCAACCTCTCGCCGCCCCCTCCCCCGAACGCCCCGCCAGGCGTCCCCGGACGCCACCCCGTGCGTCCGAATAGGCCGACAACGCCCGTTCTCTGCGCACGCGTCGCGGCCAATTGACGCACCCCACCCGCCGCCCGGCGCGCGCAATCCGCATTCGAACGCCCCTCCGGTTGGCGTATTGACAGCCCCCACCCCCCCCTCAACACCGGTTCCGCGTCAACTGCAGCCACCGTGACACCCGGTCCACCAACACCGTCAGCACGATCATCCCCCACAGGAACGCCGCCGCATCGGCGTGCTGGCGGTACTCCAAGTTGTTGTTGAAGAACAACCCAAGCCCACCAGCTCCGACGATTCCGAGTGCGATGCCAATGCGCATGTTCACTTCGAACTGGAAGAACCCATACGTCCGCCAATTCGCCCAGATCCGTGGCAACGCGCCGTACAAGAACACCGCCGGGCGGCTGCCTCGCACCCGTTCCAACTGACCGTACGGCACATCGTCCACCGCTTCGGTAAACACCCGATGCAACACGCCGGCCGTGTGCAACGCGACCGCCACCACGCACGGCGTGATCCCCGACCGGAAGAACACCGCGAGCATCACCAACCACGCGACTTCGGGAATGCCGCGCATCACCAACGCGATCGCGCGCGCGACCAGCAACGATACAATCCGCAGCGACCGCGCAACCGGCGTCACGCGCTCGCCAGTGAACCGCGGACTGTCCAACTGCATCGCGAGCGACGCCGGATACACCATGACCACGGCCAGGATGCCCCCAGCCAACGTCGCCAGCACCCCGATCGCCAACGGCACCACGCTTTCACGCGCCACCGCCCACCAGATTTCCGCCGACCAAGAGGGTTGGAACAACCCGAATGTGTATTGCTCGACGTACGACCAATCGATGCGGTTGAGTTCTTGCCACGTGTTCTGCAATGGCACCCACAGCCACCAGACACAAGCGAGCAAGACCAGCCCGATGCCGGCGCCAACCTGCCGCCGCCGCCGCGTCGCTGCGTGCTTGTGCAGCGCGAGAGGTGCGCGCGGATGGTTGGCATCAATGCGCAGTCGGCGGCGCACGAAGTTGGCCAACACATCCGCCGAAGCCGTCACCAACAACAGCGTCAACAGGATCGTCGCCACCCCTCGCCAATTGGCATCGGTGTATTCGTCCCAGAGCCCAGTCCCCAAACCACCGCCGCCAACGACCCCGATCACCGACGCATTGCGGATCGCACATTCCGTTCGCATCAACACGAACGACAACGTTGTGCGCGAGCCAAGCGGCTGCAAGCCATACAGAAACACCTGCAGGCGAGATGCGCCGGTCGAACGTAGGGCGACGTAGCGCGCGCCATCGACGTTGTCCCACTGCTCGCTGAGCACTTTGCCAAAGATCCCGGCAACGCTGATCGCAATGGCCAGCAAGCCGGTGACCGGACTGACGCCCGTGATATTCGCCAGCAACACCGCCCAGACAAAGTCGGGCACCCCGCGCATGACGTCGAGCACGAAGCGCGCCAGCTCAAGCAACAGGCGCGCGAGCCAGCGCCGCACCAGCGGTGTCGGGCCCGCGGCGATCACGACGGCACGACACGCGGCCACCGCCAACGGATAGGCGAGGACCAGACCAATCGCGACCCCGAGCAGCGCGACCGCCACCGTCTCGGCCGCGAGTGACGCGCATCGCGTCAGCATCGACTGCGACAGGTCCGGCGCCGCGAACGCCGACACGAAGTCCCCAAAGCGGGTCCACGCAGCTTGGAACTCGGACCATGAGGTCACCGACGTCAAATCCAACGGCAGTGCCCAGACACTGAGCGCGACCAACGCGAGCAACAGCCACATGGCACGCTGCGTCGTCTTCGGTGCCTCCTCGCCAGTGGCGAGCTTCTGTGTCACACCGGAGCTCGAGGGATTGCTGCTCACGCCTGGGCCAGGTCGATCTCCGCCAACTCCGCGCCGTAGATGCTTTCGAGAAGTGGCCGACTCAGACTGCTCGGTTCGCCATCGTGCACGACCGCGCCGTTCTTCATCGCGAGAACTCGATCGAAGCCGAGTTCGAGCCAGTTCAACGAGTGCAGGCTCACGATCAGCGTGCGACCGTCGCCAGCCAGCTCAAACAGCTCTTCCAGAACCTGACGACCGAGCCGCACATCGAGCGCGCTAACCGGTTCGTCGGCGAGCACGATGTCGGGTTCTTGCAGCAGCAACCTAGCGATCGCAACACGCTGCTGTTCGCCGCCGGACAATTCATCCGGAAGTGCCCACAAACGATCCGCCAATTCCAAGCGAGCCAGAGCCGCGCGGGCCTTATCGAGGTCCACTGGCCGCAACAGGGACCAGGCCGCCTTCCACAAGGACCACGTGCCCAAGCGCCCCATCAGCACGTTGTGGGCGACGCGCAACTGTGGCACCAGGTTGTGCTGCTGATGCAGATAGCCGATGCGGCGACGAAACACGCGCAGTCGTTTGCCATGCAATTGATCGACGCGCTGGTCCAGCACGCGCACCGTGCCCGATGTCGGCCACACGATGCCACTGATCATGCGCAGCAGCGTCGTCTTGCCGGCGCCCGATGGCCCGATCAATGCCACGTGCTGGCCACGCGGAATCGTCAACGTGACATCGTCGAGCAGCTGCTTGGTTCCGATCTCGTGGCTGACGCCAGCGAACTCGATACCGGCTACGGGGGCGCGGGCGGACATGGCTGCCGAGCCTACTTCAGCCATTCCTTGGGGATCGAATCGCGAACCTCGCGAATCGCATCCCATTGCGAGTCCTTGGCCGCCACGAATTTGCCTGCCGACCACGCCTTCAGGATGGCCGCTTCGTCCGGATCGGAGGCGTTCAAGCTGAGCAGCGCGGCGCGCAACTTCTCGATGCGCTCGGCGCCAACGCGATCGTGCACGACCCACGAGTAGTCGACGTATTCCGGCGTCGTGTAGAGCAGCTTGGCCTTGGCTTTGAGTTCGGGCGAAGCGTGGTCATAGACCTCGTAGTTGAGTGCCCCACAGTCGTAGGACCCGGCCGCCACGGCTGCCAGTGTGCCGCTGTGGCCGCCTTCAGCAAAGCCAACGGATGCGAAGTCCTTTTCCGGATCGATCCCGGCAGCCGTCAAGAAATAGCGCGGCATCAAGTGACCCGACGTCGAGCTGACGTCACCAAACGTGAACTTCAACTTGCTGGCGGACTCGCGCCAGGCGCCAAGGTCGTCGACGGCCGCCAACTTGCCGGCCGCGATCGAAGCATGATTGCCAATGAAGTAGGATTTGAACTGCAAGTCGATATCGCGCGTCGCGAGCACATGCACCTTGCCAGCGCCAGCATCAATCGCATCGCACGTCGTCATGCCACCGAGCCAGGCGAAATCGATCTTGTTGGCGGCCAATCCGTTGACCGACGTCGTGTACGAATTAGAGGCCTGGTAGCGAACTTCGACGCCGAGCTTTTCCGTCAGCCAGGCTGCCAGCTTCTTGCTGTTGGCTGCGACCTCGCCCTTGTTGCGATCCGGGATCCCCGAAAACCGCAGCACGGTTGGCTGCTCTGCATCGTTGCCATCACCGCAACTAGGCAGCACGCACAGCAGACTGAGAAGCATGGCGATTCGCAATGGGCCGGTGCCGAACGTCTTGGGAGAGCTATTCATTCGTCGCGATCTCGCAGGGTAGGCGGACCTGCGAAACTAAGGGATCCGACGGACAGCGCCACCAGCAATGTCTGTTGCACCAACATGCGTCAGGATTCACGGCGAGCAAGGACGGCTGCCGACTGCCGACCGCGAGCCCCAAATCACCCGACAGGCTCGTTCCAGACAGCGTCCTTTAAGCCAGCGTCCTTTCAGACAGCGTCTTTCCGACAGGGTCGTTCCGACAGGGTCTATCAAGACAGGGCCCCTCCAAGCCGCGCCGCTCGAGATTGTGCTCCCGACCCTCTCGCGCCGAACAGCTCAGCGATCGATCAGCGTCAAGAACTCAGACCGGGTGCGCTCGTCGCTCCGAAAGAGCCCGCGCAAGCACGACGTCACGGTACTGCTGTTCTGCTTTTCCACGCCGCGCATCATCATGCAAAGGTGTGAAGCCTCGATGACGACACCGACTCCACGCGGCTGCAAGACGTCTTCGAGTGCCTGCGCAATCTGACTCGTCAGACGTTCTTGAACTTGCAGGCGGCGCGCGTAGATCTCGACGACGCGCGCAACTTTGCTCAGGCCAACGATCTTGCCGGACGGGATGTAAGCAACGTGGGCTTTGCCGAAGAACGGCGCGAGGTGGTGTTCGCACAGCGAGTAGAGCTCGATGTTCTTGACCAGCACCATCTCATCGGTCTCGGCTTCAAACATCGCCGAGCCGATGACTTCCTTGGGGTCTTGGGCGTAGCCTGCCGTGTAGGCGCGGAAGGCCTTTTCGACGCGCTTCGGAGTGTCGCGCAAGCCCTCGCGCTGCGGCTCGGGATCAAGCTCTTGCAGCATGCGCGCTACCTGGTCTTGGAAGTTGCCATCTGGATCTGGGGCGTCACTCATTCGATCGTCTCGCGCAACAGTTCTTCCACAGTCGTCACGCCGTCGAACACCGCGCGGAGACCGTTTTCGCGCAGCGTCTTCAAGCCCATCTCGACGGCCGCTTCTTGCACCGTGGTGGTGCTAGCGCCATCGAGAATCAGTTCGCGGATGCGGTCATCCACTTCGAGGATCTCGGTGATCGCCATGCGGCCGCGGTAGCCAGTGAAGTTGCACGTCGCACAGCCCTTGCCGTACGCGAACTTGCTGCCAACGACCTCGTCGACCGTCAGACTCAAACGGCGCAGAATGTCATCCGCGGGCTCGTAGAACAACTTGCACTCGTCACAGATGCGGCGCACGAGGCGCTGCGCCATGATGCCTTGGATCGTCGCCGTCAACAGGAACGGTTCGATGCCGATATCAATCAAACGCGTGATCGCCGAAGCCGCATCATTGGTGTGCAGCGTCGAGAACACCAGGTGACCGGTCAGACTGGCCTCTATCGCCGTCTGCGCCGTCTCCTTGTCGCGAATCTCACCGACCAGGATGACATCCGGGTCTTGGCGCAAGATCGTTCGCAGCACCTTCGAATAGGTGACGCCGATGTCTTCGTTGACCGGCACTTGGATGATGCCTTCGAGATCGTATTCGACCGGGTCTTCGACGGTGATGACCTTGGTATCTTCGCGGTTGGCCTCGTTGAGCACCGCGTACAAGGTCGTAGTCTTACCGGAGCCTGTCGGGCCGGTGACCAGCACGATGCCGTGCGGCAGGCCAGCGAACTCGCGCAACTTGTCGCGCACGGAGTGCACCAGCCCGAGGTTGTCGAGACTGAGCGCGACGTTGCTGCGGTCGAGGATCCGCATCACGGTCGACTCGCCAAACATCGTCGGCAAGGTCGAGACGCGCAAGTCGACCGAACGGCCTCCGACGGTCAGTTCGATCCGGCCATCCTGCGGCAAGCGGGTCTCGGCGATGTCGAGATCGGACATGACCTTGATCCGCGCAATCAACGCTTCGGCAAGATGCGGTGGCGGCGCTTCGAGTTCGAACAGCGAGCCGTCGACGCGGTAGCGGATCTTGAAGTCGTGCTCGAACGGCTCCAGGTGGATGTCGGACGCGCGGTCGCGAATCGCCTGGTAGAAGATGTAGTTGAGCAGCTTGACGACCGGCGCCGCCGAGGCCATCGCGGCCTTGTCTTCGAGGTCGATGTTGCCACCGACTTGCGAGAGCTCACTGACCAGCTCCTGCATGCGTTGTTTGCTATCGCCGGCATCTTCTTGGTAGTGCTTGTCAAGGCTGGCCGCGATCTGCGCACCATCGGCGATGACACCCAAGATCTCACAGCTGGTCGTGAAGCTGAGGTCCTGCAACATCGGCACGTTGGCGGGATCGGCCAACGCAACGGTCAAGTTGCTACCTTCCAGCCGCACCGGCACGATGCCGAAGGCGCGAGCCGTCGCGAGATCGACCTTGGCGAGCGCGTCCGGCTGCGGCGGTTCCGCATCCAGATCGTGGTAGGCGAGCCCCGCCTGCTCGGCGAGCGCACGGGCCACATCGGTGATCTCGACGCACTTCATGTCGACGAGCACCTCGCCGATGCGGCCACCCCGGTCGCGCTGGATTTGCAGCGCTTCCTGGATCATGCCTTCGTGGATGAGACCGAGGTCCTTGAGGATCTGGCCAAGTAGTCGACGCGGCGCCATGACTTACTCCGCTGCTCCCCCGCCCATGCGGAGCAGCAAGGCCTTCTCGTCGAAGGCGCGCTCCAGAGCCGTTTCTTTGTCGATGCGACCTTCGCGGTAGAGATCCAACAGCGAATCGTCCATCAGCATCATGCCCTGACGGCGGCTGGTCTGGATGACCGAGCCGATTTTGAACGTCTCGCACTTGCGGATGTGGTTTTCGATCGCCGCGTTGGACAACATGATTTCGAACGCGGCCGCGCGACCACCGTCCGGCGTCGGCACCAGGATCTGCGATACGACCGCAACCAGCGACTGCGCCAGCTGCGAACGGATCTGCTCCTGCTGCTCCTTCGGATACTGGTCGATGATGCGATCGACGGTGCGCGACGCGCCGGTCGTGTGCAACGTGCCGAACACCAGGTGGCCGGTTTCGGCCGCGGTGATCGCGGCCGAGGTGGTCTCGAGGTCGCGCATTTCCCCGAGCAGGATCACATCCGGGTCCTGACGTAACGCCCGCCGCATCGCCTCGGCGAATGAGGTCACGTCGGTGCCGACCTCGCGCTGCGTCACCATCGACTTGTTGTGCGAGTGGTAGTACTCAACCGGGTCCTCGATCGTGATGATGTGCACATCACGATTGCGGTTGATCCAGTCAATCATCGTCGCGAGCGTCGTCGTTTTGCCGGAACCGGTCGGGCCAGTCACCAGAATCAAACCACGATGCAGGTCGAGCAGGTCTCGCACCGAATCGGGCAAACCAATCTGATCGAACGTCAGCAGCTTCTGCGGGATCTGACGCATGACGATGCCGCGGGAGCCCTTCTGCGTCAGGATGCTGACGCGGAAACGACACTTGTCCGCAAAGGCCAAGCCGAAGTCGGTCGAGCCAGTCTCGACCAACTCTTCCCAATTGCGATCGGGAGCCAGTTCGCGCGCCAACCGTTCGGTGTCTTGCGGAGTCAGCGGAGCATCACCAATCTCGACCAGACCACCGCCGACGCGCAACACAGGGCGGCGGCCAACAGAGATGTGCAAGTCGGATGCGCCGCCTTCAAAGGCGGCGGCCATTAGGGCCTTGGAGTCCATTCGTGGTTGCCAGGTTGGGTGGGGTAGCTTGTTTTGGCGCGATCGGTCGCAGCAACAACGTCACTGCAGCCATGGCGCCGGATTGCTTAGACTGCTTGCTTAGACGGCGGCGACCACGCGCAAGAGTTCGGGGATCGTCGTGCTGCCATCGAGCACCTTGCGAACACCGTCCTGCAAGAGCGTCGACATGCCGCCTGATTGCCACGCGTATTCACGCAGCCGCACCATCGGTTCGCTGCGGAACGTCATCTCGCGCAGCGTGTTGTCCATTTGCAGCAGCTCGTAGATGCCGAGTCGGCCGCGGTAGCCAGAGTTGCTGCATTGCTCGCAGCCGTTGGCTTGGTAGAAGGTCGTGTCGGCGACGCCGTCCGGATCGATCCCGACACTGCGCAACTGCGCGTGGCTCGGCTCGTACGGCTGGCGGCAGTCCTTGCAAAGCACTCGCAACAGACGCTGCGCCAACACCGCGTTGACCGACGCCGACACCAAGAACGGCTTGACGCCCATGTCGCACAAGCGCGTGATCGCCGATGTGGAATCGTTGGTGTGCAGGGTCGAGAACACCAAGTGCCCGGTCAACGCTGCCTGCACGGCGATCTCCGCCGTTTCCTTATCGCGGATTTCGCCGACCAGGATCACGTTCGGCGCCTGACGCAGCATCGCGCGCAGGATGCGGGCGAAGTCCAATCCGATGCGCGAACGCACCTGGCACTGGTTGATGCCGGCGATGTTGAACTCGACCGGATCCTCCGCCGTGATGATCTTGACGTCCGAACGGTTGAGTTCCTTGAGCGCGGCGTAGAGCGTCGTCGTCTTGCCAGAACCGGTCGGCCCGGTGACCAGCACGATGCCATTGGGGCGTGCGATGATGTCACTGAAACGCTCCCGATCGCGGCCTTCGAAGCCAAGCTTCTCAAGGCTCATCAGGCCGCGCTCCTTGTCGAGCAGACGCATCACGATCGTCTCGCCGTGGCTGGCCGGTAGCACCGACGTGCGAATATCGATATCCCGAGTGCCGCCATCGGGATCGTTGGCGCGGAAGCTGATGCGGCCATCCTGAGGCTTGCGCTTCTCGGCGATGTCGAGCCCAGCCATGATCTTGAAGCGCGACGTCAACGGCGCCATCAGCGCCATTTCCAGCGACGCGACTTCTTTCAAGACTCCGTCGATGCGGTAGCGAATGCGCACGCGCTTCTGGAACGGCTCGATGTGGATATCGCTGGCGCGCTGCTGCAGCGCTTGCTCGACCGTCTTGGCGACCAAACGGATGATCGGCGCATCGTCATCACTGTCGGTGCCCGAGGCGCCGCGGCCGGACGTGCCGCCAGTCGGTTTGGCGCCACTCTTGCCCGTCTGCTTGCGAATTGCCTCCTTGAGCGCCTTCGGCGGCATCAGCGCGCACTGGACCGGACAGCCAGCCATGAAGGACAGGTTGTCCGCGACGAACGTCTTGAACGGATCGTCGATGGCCACCCACAGCTCCCCGTCCTTGAGCAACACCGGCAGGGCTTCATTCTGCTCGATCTGGTCGGCGGAGACCTTCTTGAGCGCCTCTGGCTGCGGGTTGAACTTGGCCGGATCAACGAACTTCATACCGTGCGCTTTTGCCAGCGCACGCCAGACGATCGTCTCGTCGGCCAGGTTTAGCGCCACAATCGTGCGCTCTAGGGACGTACCACGACTCTGTGACGCAGCTTCCGCCTTGGCGAAGCGTGCGTCATCCAGAACATTGGCCTCCAAAAGGAGGCGCCGGAAGGTCTCGGAGCTCAACGGCGGGCTTGGTGCGGGAGAGGGGCTTGCCAGTTATGCGGCATGGCACCGCCTGAGGGAAGGCCCAGGGTCGTTAAGCACTGCCCTTACCGGAAAAACGTCCACTTGCTCGCGATCGCATGGTCGCGAGGTTGCCATGATCGAACCCCCATTCACCGCTCGACGTGCGCCAATTTCCGGGCGGATCGAGCAGATCTTCGGTGCCACTTCTGTCACTGAGAAGACCCTGCCCCTACGCTCGCCCGCGATGAAAGCTGAGATTGCCGACGGTCACGTCGTGACCCTTCACTACCGCCTGACTCTTGATGACGGCTCAATCGCCGACGAGTCCTTCGGCGGCGAACCATTGGTCTACATGCACGGCGCACAGAACATCGTGCCCGGGCTTGAGAAGCAACTCACTGGCAAAGCTGTCGGTGACAAGTGCG
>CAXBFC010000287.1:0-10352 GCA_963974725.1 uncultured bacterium
CGGCAGATCATGGCGGACGTTGCCAGCCAGCGCGGGATTCCGTTTGTCGACTGCCGTTCGCTGTTCGCCGAGCAGAAGAAGATCGCTTCGGCTGCGTCATGGCAATTGGATCACAGCGTGCGCATTGAGGTGCCACTGCCCGGCGTGCCCATTCCGCCGTCGCCGGATGACCGGCCGGCGGCCTACATGCTGTTGGTGCCCGATGCGACCCGCCGCCTCGATTACCGAGTCGTCGCGATGCAGGACGACGGCCAACGCGGTGACCTGGTCGCTGGCGATGGCACGTGGTCGTGCCTGGTCAGCTTGCCAGTCGGTTGCCGGCCGGAGTTCGCCTTTGGAGCTCCGGGCCTGGCTCCAAGTTGGCCGCAGATGAGGTCGAATGCCGGCATTCTGAACGGATTCCACTTCCTGGACCTGCAGCAGCCAACCAAGCCGACGGGTTCGGATGTCGCCACCGTGCGCATCGCGCGGGTCTTGACGGCGCCGTGGCCGGACCTGGTCCTGATGCCCGATCCGATCCATCCCAATGCCAAGGGATCGCGCCTCGTGGCGATTGCCGTCGGCGAACAAGTTCGCGCATCGGCCGCCTGGCAGCGCTGGTGGAAGTGACGGCCGCTGCCAAGCCTTGATGCATCTTTTGGGCTAGCGGGGTGCTTCGAAAGTTCGTGGCACAAGTCGGCGAGTCATGAGCGTTGCTAGCAAGGCGCGGCGACGAAGGCATGTTGCAGACATCCTGTCGAAGAATCGCAACGCCGCGAGCGGCGTTCAGGTCCGGCGACAATTGCGCCGAACTTCTGGGTCACCCCACTAGTTTGGAGACCACCAGCGGTCGAGTTCGGCACGCATCGCCGCGACGCGCGCCGGCTGATCCGCGGCAAGGTCGCGTGCTTCGGCCGGGTCCTGGACTACGTCGTAGAGTTGGGTTGGAGCGCCGCTGGCCGTCGGCACGATCAGCTTCCATTGCTCGCGGATGAACCAGCGATACAGCAGGCTGCGACTGGGGTTGTCGACGTCGGCTACATCGTGCGCAAAGATCTCGCCGTAGACCGTCTGGCGATCCAAGGCGTTGCTGTGCGCCAAGGCCACGAGATCGCGGCCGGGCAGCGCTTGCGAGGCCGGCAGTCCGCAGGCTTGTAGCACCGTGGGGGCGAAGTCGATGGTACTCACCAGTTGTTCGTGCTTGCCGGGAGCCACATGCCCCGGCCACGCGACCATGATTGGAGTTCGCACCCCACCTTCGTATGGCGAGCGCTTGCTGCGCTCTGCGTAGCCGCGGCGATCCGTGCGTTGGATCCAGCCATTGTCGGATGCAAACAGCACGATCGTATTGTCGCGCAGGCCGCGTTGTTCGAGGTGCTCGAGCAGTTGGCCACACGTTTCATCAAACCACTCACACATCGCGTAGTAGCGCGCGACATGCAAACTGCGGCCGGGCGTTCGGTAGCGTTGGAGCAACCGTTCTGGCGGGTTGTGCGGCGTGTGCGGCAGCAGCGGCGCATACCAAAGCAAGAACGGGTCGTCGCCGCAATCCGCCACAAAGTCGAAGATCGGCTGCATGGTCTTGCGACCGATCTCAAGACCGCGGTCGCCGTGACGGCCACCACGCTTTGGTTCGCCGTGCGTCATGCCTTCGGTGAAGCCGCCACACTGGCAATTGCCTTCCCACCACTTGCCAGTTTGCAGGCTGCGATATCCATGCGGCGCCAGCAACCTCGGCAAGGCGGGTGCCGCCGCGATGTGCTTGAGCATGCGATCGCGTTGCACGCCGCGCGGTGGATCGTTGCCCGTGATCATGTGTTGATGCGGGTAGAGACCGGTGATCATCGTGGCAAGGCTCGGGCGACACAGGCTCGACGGCACGTAGCCGCGCTCGAACACGGCACTGCGTGCCGCGAGTTGGTCGAGGTGCGGAGTCTGAATGACCGGATGCCCCATGAAGCCGAAGTCACCCCACGCTTGATCGTCGGCAATGATCATCACGATGTTGGGCGCGCGAGCCTCGGTCGGGGCGGTTTGGCACGCCGGCAGTAGCAGTAGGGCAGCGACGAGGATCGACCGGATTGTCATGCGCGTGATTGCACTCGTTGGTGAGGTGCTTCGTCAATGATCGGTTTGTGGCGAGGCAAGTTCCGGTGACGGCCTGTTGCCGCCTATCATGTGGCGCAGGATGTCCGACGAAGAGCTGACCGAAGCGATCGAGGAACTGCGCGAGGACTGAGCGTCGCTTGGCTACGATCGCGAGCGAATGACTGCATCCTCTTGTTTGTGCCCGGCTTGCCACGTGGCGATGGTTCCCGAGAACTTCGGCAACGTGTTTGTCGATGTCTGCGCCGAGGGTTGTCGTGGCATCTGGTTTGACGGCGGCGAACTGTCGCGTCTCGATAGCGAGCGAAAGGGCGGAGGACCATCGTTGCGTCGTGCGCTCGCGCCTGCAGACGGAGTAGCAGAGTTCTCGCCACTTGTGTTGCCAGCTGGGACGTCAGATGTGTCGATCGGGGAACGGCCATGGAGCTGTCCGCAATGTGACGTCGAGCTGGACGTGCTCGAGTACGATTTGCAGGTCACCGTTGCCATCGACAGCTGCCCCGAATGCACGGGGGTCTTCCTGGAGGATGGCGAGCTGGCGGCGATTCGCAAGCGAAAGCCGACCGAAGACGAGTTGCAGCAATCGCGCACGCGGCGGCGTCGGCGCCACCAGCGTCACCGCCGTCGTCGCGAGCAGGAGCAGCGCATGCGCGGCCTGGCGGCCGTTGCGTATGCCACCCACTTCTAATGACGCAGTGCGAGCGTGGTGGTGCACAAGGCCAACTCGGTCATGCCGCCACCTCTCTGGCAAGCCCCGAGCCAGGTTAGCCGCCCTACGTGGCGCCGCCCGTATAGGGGGTGCTGCTGCTTTGGTCGGCCGCGGCTTGGCCGAGCACCGCCGATCCAAGCGATGTGCCGCGAACCGAACTCAGGCATGGCACACCGATGCCAAAGCCGGTCATGGGATTCATCCACAGTTCGCCACCGGTGAGGGCGTCGAGGCAATACGTGTAGCCACTGACCGAGGCCATCAAGCGGTCGCCGTCGAGTAGCAAGGCGACGAACCCGGAGCCCTTGCCGGCCTTCCAATCCCAGACGATGTCGCCGGTCTCTCGGTTCAGTGCCGCCGCTCGTGAGTTGAAGGCCACGAAAACGAGATCAGCGAGGCCGAGCGGGGACGGATCGTTGGCGTTGCTCATGCACTGAGATTGGCCGCAGTTCGCGATAACTGCAAGGCCACCGTGGCGGGCAAAGCTCTGCCCGCGTTGGTTGGTTCCGCGCGGGACGCGTGCGACCCGGCGGCCTAGAGCGCGCCGATCGTCAGCGTCAGGCCGTTCGACGTCCACAGGCCCGTCAGCGTCAAGTTGATTTCAGCAACCTGAGCGTGCAGCGACTGACCAGCGAGCGCCGGGGTGTTCGGCAGCGCGATCGAGATCGGAGCCGTGCCGGAAGCCGGGAGAAGCGGACCGGTGACCGATTCGGCGCTGTTGAGCAGCAAGCAGCCTGGCTGGCCGAAGCCCGGCAGGATCGTCGCGAGCGGGGCCGAAGCGGTGCTCAGGCCGAAGATCTGCAGCGCCAAGGTGGTGGTGCCCAAGTTGCTGCACGTGCCGCTCCAGGTGCGACCCGTCCACGGCTCGTTGTCGGCGGTCAGAGTCAGGGCACTGCCGGCCGAACCGTTGCAGCCGATGCCGTAACTCACTGCCGAAGCAAGCGGGCTGGCTTGGTATTCCTTGACGAACGGCAGGTTGATGTCGCCGACCGACGGGGCGTTCTGGCCGCCCCAGAAGTAGGTCTTGTCGTTGAGGAACGCGACCGCGAAGCGCTGATGGTTGCCGATGATCGGATCATCCGCACCTTGGTCGGTCAGGTCGGCACCGTAGGCGCGCCATTCGTTGGTGACGCAGTCGTACTCACTGGTCCAGCCGCCGGCGCCGGCCAAGTTCGACGGTGCGATGCCGGTGCCCGTGCCGTTGATGATGACGACGACTTGGCGCACCGAGTCGTAGACCGAGTCGTTGCCGCCACCGAAGGTGACCGGGACGGTCGCATTGATCGGCGTGATCTGCACCCAGTCGCTGGCGGTGCCGTCCCAGCGCCACGTGTCGTTTTGACGCACGCCGGCCGAGTCTTGGCCGCCGACCAGGATGACGTCGTTGTAGGGAGCCGAGCGGCTCGTCATCGTGAACAGCGAGCGCGCCGACGGGGCGTTGGCTGGCGTTGTAGGGATCCACGTGTTGCCAGCCAGCAGCCAGGTGTCGTTCAGTCGGTCGCCGGCACCGGACGTCGGGCCATCGCCGCCGAACAGAACTACCAGGCCGGACGCCGGGTCGAACGCCATCTTGGCGTCGTAGCGATCCGACGGGCCAGTCGTGCCGGGGTTCGGGTTCGGGATCGAACTCCACGTGTTGGTGCCGAGGTCGAAGGCCCAGCCGTCGCTCGACGTCAGGCCTGGAGCCGACGAGCCACCGAAGATGACCAGGCGGTTGCCGTTCGCGTCGAACGCCATCGCTTGGCGGAAGCGGTTGCCCGGAGCGGCAGGGTTGCCGTCGGCCGACAGGTTGGTCCACGCGCCGGTCGTCGGGTTATAGGCGTCGAGACCGTTGTAGTAGGTCGTGTTGGCCGTGCCTGCCGCGCTGACACCGCGGCCGCCAAAGTTGAACAAGCTGGTGCCGTCGGTCGCGGAGGCGCCCCAGTAGCGAAGGCTCGGGGCACCGGTATCACTGCCGGCGATGACGGTCGACGTCGCGCGCGGCGCGGCGTTGGAGTAGACGTTGGTTTGGGCGAGAACGCTCGTAGTGAGCGCGAGGGTCGATAGTAGTAAGATACGCATCTAAGTAGTGAGGCAGATTCGGAGAGGGGTGTGCGGGAGCCCACGGGCCATGGAATCCCTCGTCTGCGGTGGCGACATCTGCGGCGCAAAAGCCGGAGAAAACCGAGCAGGGGAATGCGCGGCGTCGATATCCGCGTTCGGCCGGCGAAGTTGTGCGGTGTGGAGCAGGGCTCCGCGTGATTCGCTACCAGAGTTGAGGCCACATGGCGGGCAAGTCAGGGCGCTGGTTGGGCAGATCTGCTCGCACGTGGATTGCTGCGCTGAGTTGCTTCGGCCGCACTCTACCGGCCGGTGCTCCGGCCGATCTACTCTGGCCGATCTACTCCCGTCGCGCTACTCTGGCCGAACTACTCTGGCCGAACTACTCTGGCGAACTACTCTGGCGAACTACTGGATCGAGATCGCCACGGCGTTCACGAGCGTCGTGCGCGCGATCGGAAACGTCGGCACATCGGTGGTCACCGCGCCGACGAACACGGTCAACCCAGCAAGTAGCGGCACCGGCGGAACGTTCAGGGTTGCCGTCGCCAGGCCAGCTCCGTCGAGTGTGCCGATCGAACCGACGAAGATCGGGTTGAACGGGTTGAGCGTGATCTGCGTCAGCGCATCGAAGTCGATCGGCAGCACGTCGCCGTTGCCTAGCGGGATGCCGTTCGTCGCGGAGAAGGACAGCACCATCAGATACGGCAATCCTTCGTCGCCCGGTACTGACAACGTGGCGGTCGCCGACCCGCCGAGTGGGGCTGGTCCAGCTGCGGTCAGGGTTGGTTCCACTACGTCGACTACCTGGTTTGCGGCGACGTTGGTCAGGTGTTGTCGTTGGCCGCTGGGCCATGTGATCGTGACGTGATCGGCTTGTGGGAACGAACCCAATCCGAAGTGCACGCGTTGGTCCGAACCGCCGAGGTAGCCAACACCGCTGCGCACGTATTGTCGCTGCCGTCGCGGGCCGTTTTCTACTTCGATGCGAGCGCCGATTCCGTCGCGATTGCTGACGCGCCCGATCGTGCGGAACTTGATCCAGTTGCCGCCATTGCTGTTGTTCTGGTAGAGCCCGATGCCGTTCGGAGCGAGTAAGCCACCAGCGTGCCAGCGTTGCAGGATGTCGACGTTGCCGTCGTCATCGAAGTCGGCCAAGCAGAACGTGTATTGCGAGTAGATCTGGTTGACGTCGAGGGCCGGCGCCATGTCGGGCCACGTGCTGCTTGCCGCGAAGTTGGTGCCGGGATTGCGGAACAGGTTGTTCGGCGTGCTCTCTTCGACAACGTAGAGGTCTTGCCAGCCATCGTTGTTGTAGTCAAAGAAGCCACATCCCCAACCGACCTGCCCACCCTGCAGTCCGAACGTCGCGGCGTGTTGGTTGTAGAACTGAGTTTGCGGGTCCCACACTTGAAACAGGTGGCTGGGTTGACGATCCGTGCAGTAGAAATCGATGCCGCCATCGTTGAACGCATCCGCGAAGTCGACGCCCATGCCGCGGATCGCCATGTTGGCGCCGTAAAGCGCTGCGACCGGTGTGAACGTGTCGTCGCCGTTGTTGCGGTAGAGCTCGTTCGGCATCAGGGTTGGCTTCTCGGATACTTCGAACAGATCGGGCCAGCCGTCCTCATCGAAGTCCATGAAGGTGGCAACCAACGTCAGGCTGTTGCCGGCGCAGTTCGCGGTTGCCGTGACGTCGACGAAGTGGCCGTTGCCGGTATTGCGATACAGTCGGTTAGCACCGGCTGCGATGCCGTTGGCTGCGTGTCGGTTGCCCAAGTAGAGATCGATCCAACCATCTCGGTCGAAGTCGCCGAACGAAGCAGAGAAGTTGTCATCCGAATGCAGCAGGCCACGGGTTGCAGCTTCTTCGGTGAAGACTCCCGCACCGTTATTGATGTAGAGGCGTGCCGGCGTCAGCGACCCACCAACGTAGAGATCTTTGTCGCCGTCGTTGTCGACATCGGCAGCTTCGATCGCATGTGGAGACGCATGGCTACCGAGACCAGCTGTCGCCGAGACGTCGGTGAAGGTCATGGCGCCATCGTTGCGCAACATCTGGAACGTGCCGCCGAACCCAGGTGCAACGATGATGTCGATGTCGGTGTCGCCGTCGAAGTCGGCGGTTGCCATGCCACTGCCATAGAAGGCTGTCGACCACGCCACCGTCGGCAACGCCTGTGGGCCGAGGATCTCCGTGAATGGAGCCTGGGCCGTAGCGCACGACAGCGCCGCGGTCATCGCAGCAAGTACATGGCAGGTGGTTGGCATGGTTGGCGCCATCAGCCAACGCAACAGACCGGTGCAGCGAAGCAAAGCACGGTGCGAGGCGCAGGGCCGAGAGACGAGGTGCTGCTACGTTACCACGAACGGAGTGGCGCGTGATTGCTCGCGTGCCCGAGCCAGATACAAGCCCAGCCCGCGCGGGTTGGGTATGCTCGGGCCAACATGCTCTCCACCCTTGCGCCATGTGTAGTTCTCATTTGTGTGTCGGGCGTCTGTGCCCAGTCCGGCGGTGGGAAGGACAAGCCAGCGGACGTCGTGCTTCGCATTCCGTTTGCCGAAGGGGAGCGCCATACGGTGTGGCGCGGCCCCGGCGAGAAGTCCCATAGCGATCGCTTCAACCGCTACGCCGTCGACTTCTCGCCGCTCACCGAAGGGCATGTGATTCGTTCGGCAACTGCCGGGAAGGTCGTGTTTGTCAAGGAAGACACGGTGGGGCCGACCGGCGAGTGGCGCGACAACAACGAGGTCGCGATCCGGATGCCGAACGGCAAGGACGTCGTCGTCTACCTGCACTTGATCAAGGGTGGCGTCGATGTCGAAGTTGGCGACGAGGTCTTGCCGGGAGACCCCATCGGGCGCGCGGGCAGTACCGGCAACTCGGAAGCGACGCACCTGCACATCGACGTGCGCAAGGCGCACCGGCTTGGTCCGAGCATCCCGTGGCGCTTCGCCGTCGTGCCTGCGGATACGTTGGTTCGCGCGGGACGGACGCTGCGTTCGGAGAACGTGTGCATTCGCGATGGGTTGCGGCCGTTGCGGTGCTTGCAACGTGCAACCGAATTGGTTCGGGCGCTCGGTGAGCCGGCGCTCGTTGCCCGGAGGTTCCGTGACCTGCGATCACAGAAGACCAGCGCCCTGCTTCCGGCCGTCGCGAAGAAGCGCGAGGAGTTGTTGCGGGCGCGGGATCAGGAAGCCATCGAGTTCGCCAAGCGCATCCAGCAAGCGCCGCCCGCGGATCGCCCGGCACTGGCGTGGACCATGCGCGAGGCGTTCGGCAATTGCGAAGCCGGCGAGGCGGCGGGCAACCTGCTGCTGGATCTGTCGAGTGCCGAGCTTCGAGCGGTCAGGAAGAAGGCCAGTGAGCGAGCCAAGAAGACCTCCTCGTTGCGGCAGGCGCTGACGCTCGAGGCCAAGCTGGCCAGTTCGACCAAGCCCGGCAGCGACAAGCAGCTGCGTCGCCTTGACAAGGCATTTGCGCGGGCCA
This sequence comes from uncultured bacterium, assembly GCA_963974725.1. Classification (GTDB taxonomy): domain Bacteria; phylum Planctomycetota; class UBA1135; order UBA1135; family UBA2386. The sequence goes on from CAXBFC010000287.1 coordinate 8,325, forward strand.
TTCGAGGCTGGCCTGCCGAGCGCGCGGCGTTGGTGGAGAAGCACGTCGCCACCAGGTAGAGAGTAGTCGGTACGCGATCCTTCCAAAAACTGCGAATACTGCCAGCTCGGCGACGTCAGTGGCCCGTCCCACTTGGCCGTGATCGCGGCTTTCGTGAGTGCGAGGCGATCTCATGATGAATGACGGCACGGCATCCATAGCACCACCACCACCACCACCACCACCTCCCCCAATGGCGCCGCCACCACCGAGGGCGAAAGGTATTCTGGAGCGCTGTCGGTTGGTGCGGTGTCGCATGGCGCCGGCACCCGTGGCCCAACCGGCACCCGTGGCCCAACCGGCGCCTGTGGCCCAACCGGCGCCTGTAGCCCAACCGGCAGCTGTAGCGCAACCGGCAGCTGTGGCGCCACCCGCGCGTGGTGGGGTCACCGACAAGGGGTCGGTGAGTTTTGTTGGCATGTCAGCTTTGGGCGCAACCTTCGTCGGCTTCCTATCCTACGGCCGCGATCCCGACGTTCTGACGACCTCGATCGCCGCTGGCGGCACGTTCCTCGTAACCTGGGTCGCCCTCTACGCCCTGCACATTGCGTTGCGCGTAACTGTGATGATTGCGAAGGTCGCGGTCCCGGTTGCTGGGCTGCTGATGGTCGGCTGTTTGCTCGACTGGCAGTGGGCGGAGTCGCTAGTCGACTGGTTGGGATGGCTTTCCAGCAAGGGCGCGGAAGTCGCCGATCAGCGTCTGGCGGAGTGGCGGAACCGCTAGCCAGCATATCTCACCAGCAACTTGGCAAGCACGCTCGAATGGCTCGCGGCCGTCGTCAGACGGCAGGTGCTGCCTGCCGCCCGCGTTGCGGGCTCCGTCGGTCTGCAGGATGTGGCTGCGCTGCGCGATGGGTCTACAGACCCGCCTGCGCGGACCTCGGTCGTCTTCCTTGGCTGCGGACCATTCTGACGCACTTGCCTGCGTCGCTGGGCTCGCGGTCGGCCTTCTTGTCCTTCTTGTCGTCGGCGTCACTTGCTTGGGGTGCATCGACGACCCGAATCCAGGTCCGCAGGATCGTGACCTTCTCCTTGAGCGGCTGACCGTCCTCTTTGACACCGAGTGATTCGATCGCCTTCAAGGTCTTCTGCCCTTCGGTTACGAAGCCGTGCACCGTGTGCAGACCGTCGAGGTGAGGCGTCGGCACGAACGTCAGGAAGAACTGCGAGCCATCGGTTCCGGGGCCGGAGTTGGCGGCGCTGAGGGCGCCCGGCTTGTCGTGCTTTTGCTTGGTCAGAAACTCGCCGTCCATCGTGTAACCAGGGTCGCCCGATTGCGTGTTCGTCGGGCTGCCGCCTTGCGCCATGAAGCCCTTGAGCACGCGCGGAAACTGCAGCCCGTCGTAGAAGCCGCAGCGCGCCAGGAAGATCACGCTGGTGACGTGGTTGGGGGCGGCCTCAGGTAGCAACGTGATCACGAGTGGTCCGACCGATGTGTCAACGTGCCAGCGATACTGCAGCTTGGCGTCGAACTTCTGCACCGGCGGCTGTGGCAGGCGCGTGCGCCAGTTGTTGCCCTTGGTCTTGGCCTTGCGTTTGCGGAATTTGTCGAGCGCGCGGATGACCTTGTCCTTCGCGGTCTTGCTGTCGTCCTTCGGGGCCTTCTGCTCCTTCTGCGTCGAGCCCTTCTTGCTTCGCTTGTTTTGCGCAGGCAGCTCGGTGGCTGCGGCGAACGTCATCAGCAGAGATACCAGCAAGGCAGTGCGCATGCCGGCAGCATAACGGACGAGCTTGCCTCGAGTCCCGGCCGAAAAGCCGCGCACAACGCCTGCGGCGGCCTCGCCGCACTTGGCGGCCCGCGAGAGCCTCGCCGAATCCACCGATTCGCCTGCGTTCTCGCGCACCACCACGCACAGCGATTCCATCCGCACGCGATGCACGCTGCTGTCCGGCCACGCCTCTGGAGGCCCGGCCGAACAGCCGCGCACAACGCGTGCGGCGGCCTCGCCGCACTTGGCGGCCCACGAGAGCCTCGCCGAATCTACCAAT
>CAXBFC010000288.1:0-10350 GCA_963974725.1 uncultured bacterium
CGAGCACGGAGCGGCCGAGCACCCGAACTGCGCGCGCACACTGTGCTACGAACAACTCGTCGAGCAGCCGGCCGAGTGGATCCGCAAGGCAGCCGATTTTGCCCAGCTTCGGTTCTACCCTGCCATGATCGAAGGCATCCACTCGCGCAGCGTCGCACGAAGCGCAGCACCAGAGGTGCCCGCTTCCATCCGCGAAGCATGCAACGACATGCTGACGCGACTGACTGCCACATCCGAAGCCAACTGGTAGCGACGTGATGGAGGCGCTCCTCGCGGGGGTTCCTGCGACCAGGCGAGCCCCGCGCGGTTACTTCTTGGCGAGCAACTTGTCGATCGAATCCCAATAGCCCTTGGTCAGACGGTCCATGTCTACGTCCTCGAGGGCTTCGGCGAGGGCTTCGTCACGGCTCTTGCCTTGCGCAAGAGCAGACACGAGTCGGTCAAACACGGCTCGGACCTTGGGGCTGCCACCTCGCAAGTAGCGCACCAGCGCCCAAGACTGCGAGTAGTTCCACGACGCCTTCGGTCCATAGAACTGGCGCGGTGTGATCTTCATGAACTGCTCGAGCGATCCGCGTGCGCTGGGTCGCATCAGCGCCAACGCGCGCAGATGTTTCGGCTGCACGATGCCTGCCGATGGCTTCCCCCTGTTGAAACGCGACACCTCAAAGTACTCCGCCAGGCCTTCGTTCAACCAAACCGGCGAGTCGGCCGACAACATGTCGAAGTACTGATGAAAGCCCTCGTGGCGAATTGTGCGCAACATGTCGCCGCGCACGGACAGATTCCAAATCAGTAGCTGCTGCAGCTCAGGGCTGTAGACGCCAGCAGTGTGAATGGGGATCCGCAACTCCAATCCTTCGAGATAGCGCTTGTAGCCCTGCTCGCCCGAGAACAAGTAGACCTGGAAGCGCTGACCATCCGCAAATTCGTTGCGCACATTGCCGAGCATCTTGCAGTAGTAGGCAAGAGCTCCCTCGAGCACCTTGCCGGCTGACTTGCAGACGGTTTCGTCAATGTCGGACGTAATGACGTAGTGCTTGGTCTCAACGGTGAACCGCTTGCGAAACGCCGGCCCATCAATGATCCGATCGGTGCGCCGCCGCATCGCATGCAATCGATCATCGCTGAGCCCGCGGGACGATGCATCGTCCAAGACTTGCCGCGCATCCTGGGGCTTCGATTGCCGAACTAGCGCCAAAGCAAGGTCACAGTAGGCACGCACGGAATTCGGCTGCCGTTCGATCACTGCGCGGAATTGCTGCTCGGCGGCTTCGCTTTGCCGCAGAGCCAGGTAGCTCGCACCAAGCACGACACGGCCATTGCAAAACTCCGGGTCCGCGGCGACGACTTGCTCGCCGAGTGCAATCGATTTCCGAAAGGCGCCGTCGACCATGTACGCGTAACTTTGCAGGTACTGCTTGACGACTGCAGGCACCTGGTCTGGCTTCCACAGCGCCATCCGGAACAACACTCGCGTACTGCGGCCTTTGCTCAAGTCGTCCAGAACGCCCTGCACAAGCTTCAGATTCTTGGGACGATCTTTGCCCGGGTAGTAGCGCCGCTCCGCGACCGCCCCACCCACCGCAGCCTTAGGCGCCGTAAACAGCCAGGCCGGCAGTTGTGCCTTCGGGCGATAGCTCTTCGCGAACTTCGTGCGTGCAACTTGGCGGTGGTTGTCAAGCAAGCCATCGATCCACGCCGGCTCGACCTTGCCAGTGATCGCCAACTCATCGAACCTGCCGTCGGTGATGCCAATGCTGCCGACAACCGGATCACTCCACGTCTCTTTGGTGACAGACTTGCCGTTGATGCGTAGCCGCAAGCTCTGCGGCGCAACCTCCACAACGACCGTGTATGGCCTGCCTCTCTGCATCGGCCAGAGTGACTTCTTCTTCTTGTTCTTGTTCTTGTTCTTAGACTTCTTCGGCAGCCACGTCTCGCGGAACAACTCGGTGCTTGCTTCGCCGCGGTGGCGGGTCACCACCGTCGGAACATAGGCTCCCGCACCATATTGAGGCGTCGCCAGCGGCACCCCCACAACGGTCCGGAACATGCCCGCGTTGTTGATGCCGCTGAGGATCTCCGTATCGGCGTAGCTCTTGCCCTTGACCTCGATCTTGCAGGACTTGAATTGCGCCGGGTGGATTCGCGGCCGGTACTCCGGCTCAAACGTGGGCATCTTCGGCATCTCAAAAAACGGCAGGTCCCCGATTCGGGGCTTGCCCCGATTGACGGGCTCGGATGGCTTCGGCTTGTTCGGATCGGCAAAGTCGGCCATCGACTTGGGCGTATAGACAAGCTTGATCCGGCCAGTCTTTGCGTTGTACGAAAGCAACTCTCCACTGATCAGGGCAGCTGGCTTCGGCGGTGTGTACGACGCCTCAAACGTTAGCCGTCGATGCACGTCGACGATCTCGGTGCGCGCGTAACGCACGTAGTCCGCATCCTCATGATTCGTCAGCAGAGCTGCCAGGCGGTCCTTGGCCTGGGACCAGTCCACCTCCGGTTCCTCGGTAATCGCGCGCAGCTCCGCACGAAACGCCGAGGCATCCTGCGCGACCGCGTGGCCGACAACAACGTGGCCCGCAGCAACCAGCACCAGAACGGCAACAACTGCGGACTGGCTGAGCCCCAACCGTCGCGACACTTGCTAGGCGAGCTTCTGATTCTTTGCCTTCATCTCGTTCACCTGCTGCTCCATGCAACTGATATTGCGGCGTTTGATTCGAGCGGCATGAAGTCAAACGTAGGACGTCGCCGCGGCCGGTCGGGTTTTCCAGATCCACCAGAGAGTCTGACAGACACGACGACTCAGGGCTGCCTTAGTCACGAGGAGACGTGCCAGAATTATCCGCACTGCCCCGCAGCCACTGGCCAACGCTCGGGGTGCGACGGAACAGAAATCCCGAACAACGATGTAAGTTCCGGATCGATTCGCGGTCGGTAGCCCAACGATGAGCCGACCGAATTGCCTGCACTACTTGACATTTGCCATGGTGTTGCCTGCAGCCTGTGCATCAGCACCCGAGCAAACGAACAACACCCGAGCCCTACAGATCGACAACCGATCCGGCTGCGCGCTGTTCTTGCGCCAAGCCGTGCGAGACGGCTGGGGCGCGACCACATCGCTTGGCGACGCATCGAGTATCGCAGCGCGGCTCGCGCCCGGCCGCTACGCCTTGCGCATTGGAACCAACGGACCGCACATTCCGTTGCCGGTGCCGATCGCGGAGTTGGGCTTCGAGCCACCGACCAAGACGTCGGTAACTGTCTGGCCGTGGCCCAAACCCTTGCCAGGCTGGTGCTGGATACCGTCGGGCTACGCGCTGCGTGGCGACGATCTCGGCATCGGGCAGGAAGATGAACGGCCCATGTCGACACCGATGAGCAACGGCTTCTGGCTTGCCGAGCGCGAAACAACCAACGCGCAGTTCGTGACCTTCCTCAACGCGATCGGCCGCGACGCCATCGACCACACATGGCTAGATCTAGGCGGTCGCAAGTGCCGTGTTGCATGGCGAGATTCCGCCAACGCGTTCACCACCGACGTACCAGACCTTCCCATCGTCACGGTGAGTTTTCGCGGCGCGCTTGCCTACTGCAGCTGGCTCAGCCAAACCAACGGCGCGCGCCACCGGCTGCCCAGCGAGACCGAATGGGAGAAGGCCGCGCGCGGCCCCGGCTCGCGCGTCTACGCATACGGCGATACGTTTCGCACCGCCGCAGCCAATCAAGAGAGCGGTCGATTGGTGGCAACCGGTTGCTACTCACCGAACGGCTTCGGGCTCTTCGACATGACTGGCAACGCCTTCGAATGGACCGGTGATTGCTACCAACGCGACGCCTACGGCGGCACCCAGACTACTTGCGACGAACACTGCGCCTATCGGTCATTGCGTGGCGGATCGTTTGTGCTCGACGGCATCTTCGTGCGCAATTCGATGCGCATGCGACTACGTCCCGAGGTACGCGCCGATGACGTTGGCTTCCGCGTGTTGCGCGAACACGTCGCAGAGTAGCGATTCCCTGTAAGCACCGGCGCGCTGCGCAGTCTCTCCTTCATGAACCAGATGATACGAAGGCCGAGTCTCGGCTTGGCGACCGCTCTTGCAGCCAGCCTGGCAGCAACCGCAAGCGGCCAAATGGAAAAGCGCACGGCCGATCAATACGCCAACGCCGTGTTTGCGAAGGCCGCACCGGCCGTCAACCGCAAGGCTCCCGACCTTCGCCTGCGCGACCTGACCGGCCGCATGCGCAGCCTGCACGCCGAACGTGGACGAACGATCGTGCTGATTGGCGCCAGCTACACTTGACCGCCTTTTCGCCGCAATGCCGCAGGTCTGCGGGATCTCATTGCGCAATACAAGGGGCGGGACGACGTGCACATGCTCGTCATCTACCAGCGCGAACCTCACGCCCGACAATTGGCGTTCGACAGCATCGCGCAACCGACCACGTTCACAGAACGCGTCGCGCTCGCACGCAAGATGATCGCCGAAGACCAACTCGACGTCGATGTCTGGATCGATGACCTTGGCGACACCAGCCGCGCGGCGTTTGGTGATCTACCCAACTCAGTCATCGTGATCGACAAGACTAGCACCGTACGCCTCAAGCACAGTTGGTTCGACCCTACTGGCCTCGCGAGAGCTCTCAAGGAGTTGGCGCCTGCTCGTAGTCGCGCGCGGGCAGTTAGTAATCGCGGCTACGTGCTGGCAGCAAAGTGGCACGCGTTGCTAGCGCCCCCAATTCGCAACTTCATCGCGAATGCGCTCGAACAGGATCTCGTGCAGGTTGTTGCCCGTGCCTGGATCCTTCACTCCGTGTGCCGCGGCGGAAGCCTTGAGGTTGCCGCCATACTCAATGAACACGAACTGGCCGCGCGTGAACTGAGCGATTTGCCGAAGCACCATGGTGCCAGCGGCACCTAACCCACTCGCCGCGACGGTGTGCATGCGCACGCCGCTCGCGACCGCTGCGCGAAGGGATTGCACGTACGGCACGTCGTGCTGGTAGTCAATGTGCGGCGGTGCATCGGCGATGACGAACGCCACCTTCGCGGCTCCTTCCCGCCATTCGAGGCCATCGATCGCCAAGGCCAAGGCTTGGTTCATCGATTCCGGATGATCGCCACCTCCTAGGGCCCCCATGCCACGCAGCGCAGTCGCGAAGCTTTCGATGTCTCCGGTGAAGGCATGCGTCGCGGTCACGTATTCGTCGCCAACGTCGCGGTAGAGCACGGCAGCGTAGCGAAGATCAAACTCAAGCTCGAGACCCTTCAGGCGTTCGGTCACCTGCAGCAACGTCGACTTGATGGCCTGCATCTCGTCCCTCATCGATCCGGTCGTATCCACAACGAACGCAACATCCAAAACGACCGGCCCGGACTTCGCCGCGCGTTTCGGCATGGTTAGCACGGTGTCGTCGGCGCCATTCCATGGTGCCCGCACGACACCTTCTTCGACCCGCGCTTCTATCAGGTAGGGTCCGGTCGAATCGTCCTCGAGCCCCAACGCCCGCGGATAGAACGGCACCTGACCGTCACCGTAGGTCGTGCCATACCAGACGACTTGATCGCTGCGTTCGTCAACGATCGTCACCGCGACACCGGGTTGCGGGGCTCCCTTCGTATCGACGACCTGAACAAACCGCCGATCGCGAACGTCGATGTTGATGTAATGACGCGCTAGTGCTGCGTCCTTCTGTGAGGCATCGAGGTAGTTCAAGAAGTCTTCGAAGACCGCGTTGTCGTCACGCGAGCCCGCTCGCAGAACCACGTTCGCCAACTTGGCGTTATCCTCCGGCGCCAACGTAGCTGCCGCCGATGTCGCCGTTGTCGACAAGCCTGCTAGTCCAGCGACATCGGCAACACCTTCCGCCGGCTTGGCTGTCCCCGCACTCGCTCGTCCGCCGGTCATTGGTCCAGTAGGTGCAGCCCCACCGCGTCCTGCTCCACCTGTCACTGGCCCACCGGTCGCCGCTCCACCGGTCGCTGGCCCACCGGTCGCTGCTCCACCGGTCGCTGCTCCACCGGTCGCTGGCCCAAAGGCCGCAACCCCACGGGTCGCAGGACCACCGCTAGCTGGACCACCTGTGCCCGGCCCTGATGGACGAGACTTCGCGCGCTTCGAACCCAAGTAGAAGTCATCCGAACCGGTCGACGGGCGGGCGGCCGCGGCATAGCGCATGACCCAAGAACCCTTCGTTGTCGATTGCACCGGGCGGCCCGCCAGCTTCTCTTCAGCCAGCAGCAAGGGCGCGCGAACCGGGCGCGCTGAGCCTTCTTCGAAGACCTGGTCTGCAGTAGCGATCGAGTCTGCCGCCACATCCGGGCCTGCCTCAACGACTGGTCCCTCCTGCAACCCTTCGTCATCTTGTGGATCAGAACCAACGGAGCACGCTGGCAGCAGCAGTGCGAGAACTAGGAGCGGACGATGGCACATAGGCTTGCTTGGGTGTCGGAATCAGCCCGAGCGCAACGTCCATGCCGAGACACCAGTTCCCAGTTTGTTCGATGCCTGTGCTTGCCCATTGCCCTCTGCGACGCCCGGTATGGGCATCGTTACGGCGCGGTAACAGCAGGCTGCCGCATCGAGCCATTCCTCCCGACCCCGCGAACTGACACGCCGCTGACATCGCTGACGATACGATTGCGCGAGAGTGCAGCCATGAAGCCCCAGCATGCCCTCGTGTGGACCTTGCCGTTGATGACCGCCCTCAGCACTGTCGTGATCGCGCAAGAACAGGCCGTGCTGAAGCGCGACCCCTACTACCAGCCGGTCGGAGCGAAGTCGACCTCACACATGCCGCGGGTGATCATCCGCAACATGCGGCAAGATCGCGAGGGACACGTCTGGTTCGCCACATTTGGCGGCCCGATTCGATACGACGGGAACCAGTTCACGAACTTCGGAGAAGAGGTAGGCCTGGCGAAGCGGCGCATCTTCTCGCTGCTGGAAGCTCGATCCGGCGCGCTGTGGTTCGGCTCGATGACCGCTGGCGCTTCGCGCTACGACGGCAAATCGTTCACGAAGTTCACGGTCAAGAATGGTCTAGCCAGCAACGACGTGAATTGGATCTTCGAAGACCGCGCCAACAACATCTGGCTTGGCACCGAACGCGGGGTGAGCCGATACGACGGCAAGTCGATGACCAACTTCACAACCGAAGATGGACTTGTCCACAACTCGATCTACACGATCGCGCAAGATGCCTCCGGCAAGATCTGGTTTGGCACGCAGGGTGGCATCTGCTCGTACGACGGCAAAGCGTTCGCAAACTTCGCAGACCAAGTTGGCCAATCGTTCGCCAACATTCGCTCGATGGCTGTGGACCGCTCCGGCAACCTTTGGTTCGGAGGCCAGGCCGGGGCCTATCGTTTCGACGGCAAGACCCTGACGACGTTCACTGCCAAGAACGGATTGCTGGCGGACTTCGTCGGCTCGCTGCTCATCGATCACAAAGGCAACGTCTGGATGGGACACCCAGGCGGTTTCCCGGCTGGTCCAGTTGGCGGCGTAACCCGATACGACGGCAAGACCTTCCAGTTCTTCACCGAGAAGGACGGCCTCAACAGCACCAACGTCTACGGCATGCTGGAAGACAGGGACGGCAACATATGGTTCGGCCATGTCGATGCGGGAGCATGCCGCTACGACGGCAAAACGTTCACCGACTTCTCCGTGCCAAAGAACTTGCGCGCGCCGCATTCTGGCAAGTAGCCGCTCCCCAAGTGCACACCGCCAAAGTCATTTGATGCACACAGCTGGGGTCTTATCCGTGAGTCGGCGGCGACGCTCTCACGGCGGGTCGCCACAGGCGTTGCGCGCGGCGTTTCGGCCGGGCCTCTACAGGTCGCCGATCATCCACGACAGACCATTGCTGGCCATGATTTCGAGTGGATTGGCGCCGGGCGCCAAGGCAAAGGCTTGCCAATACACCGAGCTCCCGATCAAGGTCGGCGTGTTCGGCAACACCGCGAGGTAGCTGCCGAAGTTTCCGGCAACACTTATCGGTAGTCCCACGACGTCCGAGGACGTCAGCAACTCACAACCGGTCATTCCAACCGAAGTCAAGTCCATCGGCAGCGGCTGCCCCATGAACGTCGAGCTGTTCCAACCGAGTGCCAAGAACGCAAACGGCGACGGCGGCAAGACCAGTTGCACATTGACCGTCGTTCCAACGATCGGTCGCCCACTCGTCAAGACCGACGTGACGGCACACGAACTGCCATATTGCGCCCTCGAGGCAAGCAGGCCCGATTCGCTAACCCAGGTGTCGGCGCCGATGCCGCGAGCCCCGCTAAACATCACGAGTTGCTGGCGCGCGTCATCGAACACCATCGCACACCCTTCACGCTCCGATGGCCGGATGGTGCCAGTGCAATTCTGCCATTGTCCATCCCAGAACCACTGATCGGCGTGCTCGGTTATCAGCGGCCACGCGCCACCGATGCGAACCATGCGTTGCAGCGACTTGTCGTAAGCTAGACCAGGTCGAATCCGCTCTTCAGGGACGACCAGCGGAGTCAAATCCGTCCACGTGACTCCATCCCACTCCCAGACATCGTTCCGCGGAATGCCCGAAGCCGCGAGGCCACTGTGGATCTGGATACGCCCGCGAGCTTCGTTGAAATACATCTGCGACTGAGACCGCTGGGGCGGGAACTGCAACGGCAGCACCTCGCTCCAGTCTGTGCCATCAAACTCGTAGGTTCGCGCGGTCGGGCCACCGACCACGCCAAGACTCTGGTCGAAGCCACCAAACCCAACGATCACTTGCCGCACCGGGTCATAGGCGAGCGGCATTCCAAACCGCGCCGGCGGCGGATTGGCGGGACTGAGTTGGGTCCAAACCGTGCCGTCCCAGGCCCAAGTGTCGTTGACTGCATTGCCGTTCGCCAATCGCCCACCGAACAGGATGACCCGCAAGCGGACGGGATCTTCTGCCATTCCCGCTAAGGCACGGGGCGGCGGACTGACTATCGGGGTGACGTCCGCCCAAGTCGTTCCGTTCCAAACCCAGGTGTCGCCGAACGTCGCGCCGGTGCCGCGCGGCCCGCCGCCGAACAACACACATCGTTGGATCGCACCATGGTAGGCCATCGCAGCGTTACCGCGCGCAGGCGGACTGGCACTCGGGGTTAGCTGATGCCAGGTAATGGTCTGGGCAGCTAGTGGCACAAGCAGTAGCCAGACGGCAAGGGCTTTTGATCGGAGCATTGCGTGTCCAAGGACCAGATGTGGCGGCCGCTTCACGAGCATCCCGAGACGGCATCGCGGGCGGGTTCTCCTAGCTTGGCTCCAGCACTTGGTTGCATGTCCGTTCAAACGAATATTGATTGCGTGCGTAGGGGCCATCCTCGATGCGCCGGTCGCCGCCGAGGATGTGCTTTTTTGTCCTGGCACGGTACGCACATCAGATGTCGCCGAGCGTCCACGCCAGGCCGTTGCTGGCCATGACCTCGAGTGGATTGGCGCCGGGCGCCAAGGCGAAGGCTTGCCAATATACCGAACTGCCACTCAGAGTCGGTGTGTTTGGCAACACCGCTTGGTAGGTGCCAAAGTTGCCGGCAACACTCATCGATAGTCCGAGGACGTTCGAGGACGTCAGTAACTCACAGCCGGTCATGCCCAAGGGTGTCAAGTCGATCGGCAACGGCTGCCCCATGAACGTCGAGCTGTTCCAACCGAGTGCCAAGAACGCGAACGGCGATGACGGCAAGACCAGCTGCACATTCACCGTCGTGCCAACAATCGGGCGACCACTCGTCAGGATCGACGTGACGGCACACGAACTGCCGTATTGCGTCTTCGACGCAAGCAAGCCCGATTCGCTAACCCAGGTATCGGCGCCAATGCCGTGAGCCCCGCTAAACATCACGAGTTGGTTGCGCGCATCATCGAACACCATCACACACGCTTCACGCGCGGGTGGACGGGTGGTGCCAGTGCCATCCTGCCACTGTCCATCCCAGAACCACTGATCGTCGTGCTCGGTCAGAAGCGACCATGCGCCACCGATGCGAACCATGCGTTGCAGTGACTTGTCGTAGGCAAGACCAGGTCGGACCCGCTTTTCCGGAATGATCAGTGGAGTCAGATCCGTCCACGTGACTCCATCCCACTCCCAGACATCGTTCCGAGGAATGCCCGAAGCCGCGAGCCCGCTGTGGATCTGGATACGCCCGCGAGCTTCGTTGAAATACATCTGCGACTGAGCCCGCTGCGGCGGGAACTGCAGCGGCAGCACCTCGCTCCAGTCTGCGCCATCAAACTCATAGGTGCGCGAGGTAGGGCCACCGATCACGCCAAGACTCGGGTCGAAGCCACCAAACCCAACGATCAC
>CAXBFC010000289.1:0-10324 GCA_963974725.1 uncultured bacterium
CCAAGGTCGCCGCGACCGTCGCAGTGCCACGCTGCAGTTCTTGCATGACGTCGCACCAACCGTCAAGGCGATCCAACAACGCCTCGGTGGACTCGACACCGGTACAGTGACCAATTCCGGTGAAGACCTGTGAGGGATCACGTTCGTAAAAGCCAAGTCCATCGCGGTCTCCGGTGCGCGCAAAGCGAACGAGCGGGATCAGTAGCTCGCGAATGCGGGCCGTGTCGGTCAGGTTCAAGCAGTTCGGGCGCCTGCAGGGCGGCGTAGTTGCCATAGGCGATGCAATCCTGGAACCGCAGCAGGTTGTCGGTCAACCGCTGCACACCCTCAAAACGCACTGCGTTGAACTCGCGGTGTCGAAACGATGCCAAGATTGCTGGCACCGCCGCGGCAATGCACTGAAACGTGTTGATGTTGCCCATCGAGTACAGGGCATCGACCGCGCCAGCGGCGTGCGGCGCCATCCAGAACCGGTCACCGACACAGCGCGAGCTCGAGTACTGCACGCGGTCGGTCGCGATCCACGGGCGCACTGGCTTCGCGCCCCCCAGCTGCGCGGCAATCGCGGGGAACCGCGCGAGTACATCACGCCATTCCTGCTCCGCTGTCGCGGCCGTGCGCAAACCGCGGTGGTTGTCCAAGCTCAGCCCGACGCTGCAGAGACGGTTCTGACTTTCGGGATGGTTACCGAACGGTATCACCCACACCCAGCCGCCATCGAAGAAGTGGTGCAGCGTTCCCTGGTGCCACGGCGAAATACTCGCCGCACCCCGCCAACACTCGTCGTACGGCTTCACGTCCACCATATGCGTAAACATCGTGCGTGAGTTGGTGCGCCAGCGCGGCTCGGCGTCTCGCAGCCCGAGGTGCTTCGCAACAGGCGACCGGTAGCCACTGGCATCGACCAAGAACGCGGCGTGGAAGCTGTCGCCGGTCCGGGTGTCGACGCGCACTTCGTCGGCCGCGAATTCCACGTGATCAACAACCGTTGCCGCGTGCCCGACGACACCAGCCTGCAGCGCGCGCTGCCAAAGGTATGCGTCGACGTCCTGCCGGAAGTAATGCATCTCGCCGCCGCGTGGATGGCTGATTCCTTCGGACTCAGCGAGCGACGCGGTCGCAATCACCGCCTGCCAGGAACGCGTCGGTTGCTCGGCGCCGTCACGATGGTAGAGGAACCCGAAGTTGTTCTTCACGCCCGATGTGCAGCTGACATGCGCTCGCAACGCTTCGTGCGAAGCGATGTGCAACAACTCGGGCACGTCGAACCGCGCTGCCAACAGGCGCAGCCACAAGGACGACGGCGTGGTTGTCGACTCGCCAAGAGCAAACCGCGGATGCGTACCTTGGTCGATAACCATCACCGACAAACCCTGCCGGACCAAACACAACGCCGTGACCGTGCCAGCCAAGCCAGCGCCGAGCACAACCACGTCAGCCCGGTGCGTTCGTTGAGCTGTCATCGACAGCGATCTCCATGCCGGCGCATCGCTTGAACATACAGGGATCGCGGAATGGCGTCATCCGCCGACACATCATGCAATTACCCTCACCCGTGCATGTCTTTAACGGCCGCAGCAACGCGCCGAGCACGTGCTGCCGGCAGCAATCCAAATAGCAGATGCGCCGGATGCGTGACTTGATGGGGTACGCTGACCCCACCAAAACAACATCGCGCGAGCCGATCCGTCAACTCACCAATGCAGCCGACCGGGGCCGGGCAAGGATGACCCGGTTCATGCGCGTGATGCGATCGGACACGCTGGTCCAATGCACATGGAAGTTGGCCGCCTCCAACTGATAGGTCCGATCGACATCGACGGCCAGATGCGCGAGCGCCTTCTTCAAGGCTGCTGGCGCCTTCGAGGTGGCGACGGGGTGGCAGCATGGCATGACGGCAACCGGCGTGCGGTTGGCGACTGCAAGCTCCAAAACGCGATCGGTCTTGGCGCCGCACGCGTGCACAGCGACCAAGCCCGCGCCTTTCGGGATGTTGTTGCCCGCGCTGTTCAGCTTGGCCTGGATGTATTCAATGCGTCCTGCAGTCCACGGCGCCGCCTCTTCGGCTGCTGCGACGATGTGGTCGAAGCTAGCCGGCCTCGAGCGGTCAAGCACAATGACGCGCTCGACCTCGCGTTCGAACACCGCAAACAGCACGGCGACCAGACCGTGGCCACCACAGAGATCGGCAACAACTTTGGCGCGCGCATGCTTGCGAGCCAGCGCGAAGAACTCAAACGCTTCGACCAACTCGCGAAAGCAGGTCGCTCGGTGCTTGCATAACGCGCGCGCAAACCGATCAACGGCACCAGCACCAGGAAAGGCGCGCTCGTCTCGCGGTTGCAGCCGCCTGCGCTTGTCCACGACCCAAGTATTCTCGGGATCGTTGAATTGCTTCAGGAAGCGAAAGTTGGAGTTGCCCTGCAAAACGCCTTGGTGCGGGAAGGGGTTGGCTCCGCGCGAGAAGATCGCCATGTGAGCACGCCAAGGTCGCCACTGCGAATGTGTTCACCGCCATATCCAGCTGGAAACACTCGGTGATGATTCGGTTTTGCAGACCAATGCGGCTGCCAAGCTGTGAAAACCCGGCCGATATGCTGCGTTCGATTGCAGTGAAGAACCTTCCAGAACCAACAGCGGACACCCCCACGCTCAAGCAACTGCGCAGTTCGTTCTCACGATTGAGCGAGCAGACCACGCCACGTTGGGGGAGCATGCAGGCGGCTCAGATGATCCGGCACTGCCGCGTATTCGTGGACCTATGCCTGGGTCGCGTGCCGGTTGCGTTACCAATACGCATCCTCGCCCGCATCCTTGGCCCGATCTTCTTGCGGCGCTTGCTGGCGAAGTCGCCAACGTTGGCCCCCAAGAACCTCAAGACCTTGAGGCCGTTGCGGATCACGGACGCTGGCGTGTCACTGGCTGTCGAGCGCGAGCAGCTGAGTGCCACGTTCGACGAGCTGGAGGCACTGCCGGCGAAGCACCGCCACCCGCTGTATGGCGAAATGCGCAAAGAAGATGTGATCGCTTTGGTGCGCTCCCACACGGCGCATCATGCGAACCAGTTCGGCTTGCTGGACAATCCGCCCGAGGTTTCGCGAGTCGGCTAGACCTCGCTGCGCCGTGAGGACGTCGACAACCCAGCTTGCGCGGACCTCCGTCTACCCGTCAGCAGACCGAGGGAGCCGGCAAAGCGGGCGGCTCGCGAATGCCTGCCGTCTGACGGCGGCTGCGGGGCATTCGGGCGTGCTTGCCAAGTTGCTGGTGGGATATGCGGGCTAGAAGTTCGCCGTTGTCGTTTGGCCGGCGATGACGGTGACGGTGGTCTTCGGCGCCGAAGCTGGATCGCGGTTCTGCATCGACAAGTAGGAGAGCTCCCAGGTGCCGGGGCGCAGACCTTCGAGCGACCCGCTCTTGCCACGCAAGACCTGCATGACCGGTTCGACCTCGTCGCTACCGTCGCCGACGAACGTGGCCTGAATTGCCGCGAACATCTCGGCCTTCGCTAACGTGATTTCGATGCGGCCGGCGGGCTGCATCGTCAACTGCACTGGGCCCTCGGTCTGGCCAAGGGCCACCGTCGCCGTCGTGCTCGTAGGAATCAGGGACTTGGCGGTCACCCGCACCGTGAGTTCGACATCGGCCGCGACGCCGCGCAGTTCGAACTCACCTTGTGCGTTGGTCGTCTGCTTCGGGCCGCCGAGCCCCATGCCACCCAGCATGCCTCGCATCATGCGACTCGCTTGCCGGTCCTGCGCACCGCCGCTGGCTCGCTTCTGGGCGATGGTGACTTCGGCGCCAACCACGGCATCACCGTTGCTGTCGCGCACCACACCACGCAACGTGGTCATGCTCAGGTCGATATCAAAACGGTTTTCCCCGTCCTGCAGCGTGACCATCATCGTGCTCGGCATGGCACGCCCCTTGTGGGTGATGCGCACGCGGTGGTTGCCCGCCGGCAAGTCCACGAGGCGGTACAGCCCCTCCTCGTCAGACTTGTTGTCGTTGCCGCCGCCACGGTTCATCATTGCCATCACGGCGCTCATCGCTTCGTCGTTGAGCCCGTTGGCGCCGGCGGCTGCTTGCCCCTTCTGGAAGGTCACGGTCGCATCTTCGAGTGGCACACCGTTCTCGCGAACAATGCCCGTCAACGTCGACGAGGGGCTCTTGCGGAGCACCAGCTCAGCCGCCTCTTGGTCGAGCACGTCGACGCTTTCCCACGGTTCCCCTGCGTCGCTGCCGTCGCGGTTGCCGAGTCCGGCGGCGAATCCGGCGGCGAAACCGCCAGCGGCGCGAGTCGCCGCAATGCGGAACCCATGCAGCTCCTCGCTCAGATTCGGAAAGCTAGCCACGCCTTTGGCATCGGTTTGACGGCGGTCCGTTCGGTTCTCGGGATTGCGATGCTCGACCGTCACGCCCTCGACCGGCTTTTGATCGGGATCAAGGACCGTCACGGTGACGGTGCCGCCTTCGATCAAGCGAATGACGTGCTTGTTTTCGCCACCACCGGCAGCGGACACCGTGACCGTCGCCGGAGCGAAGCCCTTGCGGGTCACCTTGAGGTCGCCGACCTGGGCTTCGAGCGCGTTGATCATGCAGACGCCATCGGCGTCGGTTCGGCTGGAGCGCGGCGTGTTGCCGCGCGTGCCCATCCCTGCCATGCCGGCGAATCCGCCACGACCATTCTCGGCGACCAAGTTGACTTGCGCAGCTTCGATCGGCTTGCCGTGGTAGGCATTCAAGACGGTCACGTGCATCACCGGTTGCGGCGTCAAGCGCAGCGTGCCGAGATCCAGGCTGCCGGCCTCGGGCAACTCGATGTCCTTCTGCTCATGACGGCGGTACCCGATTGCATCGATCGTCAACTGCAGCTTCTGCTCCTCCTTGGCACGCAGGTTGGCCACGTTGACCAAGCCATCGGGATATGATGTTTGCCGCGCGGTGCTGGGAGCAAACGCGAGCATGTCGCTCAAGCCACCACCGCCACGGAGTTGATCGCGCACCCAGAGACTCTCGATCGCAGCACCGGTCTTATCGTCGACAACGGTGAACGTCACGTTGACGCCTTGCGCGTAACGCAGCGAGACTCCGCTACTGTCCGTGCTCGCTTCGACGCGGTTGCTGCAAACGCCACTACCGGCGATGCCTCGACCTTGCTGGGCGACCCATACGCGGTAGGTGCTATCTGCATTCAAGCCTTGCAGCACGAACTTGCCATCGCTGCCGATCTCACATTGCTTCTCACCAAACGCGAGGCCCATGTCGCCCAGCAGCTCCGACGCACCGCCCAGCATGCCCATCAGGCCGCCGGCTGGATCGCTGCTCGCCGCTGGCTTCTGCATCGCCATGACGCGCAAGCCAGTGCGGTCCTTGGGAAGGTCGCTGACCGTGCCGCGAATGGTCGCGCTGCGCGGCATGGTGATCAGGATGTCGGCGAGCGAGTGGCCCTTGTTGGCCGACAGCCCGGATCGCGTTGCAGTTGGGAAGTCCTGGTGGCGCGCGCGCAGCGAGAACGTGCCAGCGGCAACGTGGGCTAGCTCGAACCGGCCCGCTTCGTCGGTC
The DNA here is from genome assembly GCA_963974725.1 of uncultured bacterium. GTDB lineage: Bacteria > Planctomycetota > UBA1135 > UBA1135 > UBA2386. Next base: position 5,563 of record CAXBFC010000289.1, read on the forward strand.
ACATCGACGTCGTTGCCGCGCATGGCACCCCAGAGTTCCATGCCAGGAAAGTTGAAGCCTGCGGCATCGGCACTGTCGTCCGCGTCAATGCGCGTGACGCGGGCGCCAACGACCGCATTGCCCGAAACATCAACGACGCGACCGGTGAGGATGACGCCGACTTCGAGCGTTAGCACACCGACATCCGTATCGGTGTTCGTCGGCCGCGCAACGCTGCGTTCCATCAACACGTGGCCACGCGCCTTGACACGAAGACGCACGTTCTTGGAGGTTCCGGTAGCACGCAAGCGGAAAGCCCCCTCGGCATCGGTTAGGGCCACGACGCGATCGCTCGCCTTGCCCGCCAAACGCTCGATCATGCCCGCCGAATCGAATGGGTTGACGCCGCTGAGATCGACGTCGGCGAAGCCATCGCGAGCGTCGAATCCAGGCGAGCAAACGATCTCGACATCTGGAACACCGCGACCAGTTGGTCCAACAACCTGACCGATGATCGAAGGTAGGCTTGACGTGGCACGGTCCGACACGACAACGGCTTCGCGGTTGGAGGCCGCCTCCAGGGCCGATTCTGCGTCACCGCTCGAGCCAACGTGCTTTGCCGAGTCAGCATCGCTGCTTTTCCGGTCCGCTTCGGCCTGGACCGTGCCGTTCTGGCCTGGCACCGGAGGAAGTTCGTCGCTGCGGAGCAACTGCCAGCCGACGATGGCGGCGATGGCGACTACGACGAAGACCAGGAGTCCGAGGGTGCGATTGGATTGCATGAGCGTGTGAGCAAGCAGCGCGGGCAGCGATGCACGGGGCGGGCGTCAGGTAGCCGGGCGATCGGCGTTCCTGTTCATTGGATCGCGAACGATCAGCTGCAGGCTATCCATTGGCGGCGGTTACTGCCTCGCGACAAGGCCTACCGGCCGTGCGAACAAGCCCCTGACCGAACTTGCCGCGGCATGTCCTCGGCGCGGTGGTATCGGCCCTTAAAGCCAGAAGTTCACCCAACCGAATGCGTCGATGCGCGTCAGCAACATGATCCGCAACCGGGCCCCACTGGCACGTGCGCGGGCGACCGAACGGTTTGATTCACAGCGGCTTGCACACTTCCCACCGAATCCAGTGACGACGACCGTGCACTGCTCCATCCCTCGAGCATACGGCGGCACCGGGGTTTTCTCCGAACAAGGCTACGGGATCTACCGTGACCGCACGCTTGACGACATGCGCGCCAGCCAGACAGTGGTCGCCCCGCAAACGGGGATCCCCCCGAGCCTACTCCTCGCCATGTCTAAGACTGCAAGCACGCACCGTTGGTCCTTCTACCGCGCCGGCGGCGTTGACCAAGTTCGCCTCGAAAAGGGCGCCGATATCTTCAACCTCGACCAGCTCGACAAGAAGCTGTGGATCGCCCTGAGTTGCCCAACGAAGGGCCTCGAGATCGATGAGCGCATGCTCGAATTGATCGACTCGGATAGTGACGGACATGTGCGCCCGCCGGAGATCCTGGCGACCGTGGCGTGGCTCCGAGAGGTGCTGCAAAACGCCGACGGCATCGCCAACGGCATCGATGGCGTCGCCCTTGCCAACATTCGCAAGGACACGGACGAAGGCAAGGCAGTGTTCGCATCCGCCAAGCACGCCCTCAAGAGCCTGAAGACGGAAAGCGTCGTAATCACCGTCGACGACATCATCGAGGTCACCAAGATCTTCGCCAAAGCCAAGCTCAACGGCGACGGCATCGTCCCTGCCGAGACGATTGAAGACGAAGCCGTTCGCGCAGTCGCAACCGAAGTCATCACCTGCATGGGTGGCACGACGGATCGCTCGGGTGAGACCGGATACGACAAGAAGCAGCTCGACGACTTCTTCACGGCGTGCACCGACTTCGCCGCCTGGCACAAGGCCGCCGACGACGATGCCAAGAACGTGCTTCCGTTCGGCAAGGACACCGGCGCGGCATACGCTGCGTTCACCGCCGTTCGCACCAAGATCGACGACTACTTCGGACGCTGCCGACTCGCCGCCTATGACGCGCGCGCCCTGGCCGCTGTCAACCGCGAACAAGAGGCCTACATCGCCGCCGCCGCCAGTGATCTGACGATCACCGCCGATGAGATGGCGCACTTCCCGCTTTCGATGGTCGAGGCCGGCAAGCCGCTCAACCTGATCGAAGCGCTCAATCCGGCGTGGGCCGTCCGCATCGATGCATTCCGCAGCACGTGCACCAAGAAGAAGGACAGCCTGAACGAAAAGGAGTGGGCGGACATCTGCGCGCGCTTCGCTGGCTACGCCAGCTGGCTCGGCACGCAAGCCGGCGACGCCGTTGCGTCGCTCGGCATCGACCGGGTCAAGAAGATCCTGGCTGGCAAGGGCAAGGATGGCCTGCAAAAGGCAATCGACGACGACCTCGTGGTCGCAACCGAGTTTGAATCGCTCGTCAAGGTCGAGAAGCTCACCCGACTGCACAAGAGCTTTGGCACCCTGCTGACCAACTACGTCAGCTTCGCCGACTTCTACGCTCGCAAGGGCGCCATCTTCCAGGCCGGCACGCTCTACCTCGACGGCCGCACCTGTGAGATGTGCTTCAACGTCAATGACGCCGCCAAGCACGCCAAGATGGCGCCGATGTCCAACGCGCTGCTTGCCTACATGAAGTGCACGCGCAAGAGCGGCGAGACCATGGAAGTCGCGTGTGCGTTTACTGATGGTGACGACGACAACTTGTTTGTCGGCCGCAACGGCATCTTCTACGACCGCGCGGGTCTCGACTGGGACGCGACGATCAGCAAGATCGTCAGCAACCCAATCAGCATCCGCCAGGCCTTTTGGGCTCCCTACAAGAAGGTGCTGCGCATGATCCAAGACATGATCAGCAAGCGCGCCGCCGATGCCGATGCCGCCGCGGCGAAGAACCTCGCGGCCGGAACGAGCAGCGCGGGCGCCGCTGCGGCGAAGGGTGCCACACCAGCCAAGCCAAAGGTGGACATCGGTTCGGTTGCCGCCATCGGCATCGTCGTAACGGGTGCCTTGGGTGTGTTCACCAGCTTGCTCGTGGCGTTCCTAGGCTTGGGCCCTTGGATCCCGATCGGCATCATCGGCATCTTGCTGGCGATCTCCGGACCGTCGATGTTCATCGCGTTCCTGAAGTTGCGCACCCGCAACCTTGGCCCGATCCTCGATGCGAACGGCTGGGCAGTCAACGCTCTGACGCGCGTCAACATCCCGCTCGGCAAGTCGATGACGGCAATGCCAAAGATCCCGGCGGACGCGAACCGCACGCTGAAGGATCCCTACGCGCCGAAGAAGAGCATCTGGCCGCGCGTGATCTTGGTGCTGCTCTTGCTCGCCGGCACCGGCTACGTGCTCTACCGCACCAACCTGCTGAACAAGTGGCTTCCGGACTACGTCCCGGCACACCACGCCGAAACAGCTTTGGTTGCCGTTGGCAAGCCCACCGGCGTCCCCGGGGACGCAATCGCCTTCAAGGTTAGTTCGGACTGCAAGACGCTTCTCGTCTACAACGTCACCGATGCCCGCACGCAACTGGGTCACCTCGAAGTGGTCGACGGCAAGGCAACCTGGACCATCCCGGCGGACAGCAAGCCAGGCACCTTTGAGGTGAAGGATGACACGGACGGCAGCGCCGTAACGGTCACCGTCACCGCCGCCCCCGCGAAGAAGTAGCGGCGAAGGCACGGCATCAGGCACAGGAGTAACACGTTCGATGGCGCCAGCTGGCGCCATCGAACGTGTTACTTCTGTGCCTGGCACCGTACCTATCGCGTTGCGTCGTGCTGCGTGTGGACCGAAACTGGGGGGATGATTACTCCCACTCACTGGTGTCGTTTCCTGCAGTTGCCCGGCCTGCTGTGTGGCATGGCGGTGCTGCTGATGCTGATACTGTCCGCGTGCGCTGGCGCGCCGCCAACGGGTGCGTCGCTGCGCGTGATGACTTGGAATATCCATCATGCCCGCGGCCTTGACGGAACGGTCGACGTGGCACGCATCGCTGCCGAGATTCGCACCGCATCCCCGGACCTTGTCGCACTGCAGGAAGTCGATCGCGGCGTGCGCCGCACCAGTGGCATCGACATCCCGGCTGCGCTCGCCGAACAAACGGGCATGCAGGTCGCGTTCGGCAAGAACATTGACTTCCAAGGAGGCGACTACGGCAACGCGGTGCTAACGCGATTGCCGATCCTTCGTGGCCACAACCACCACTACCGCATGCTGCGCGCCGGCGAGCAGCGTGGGCTGCAGCAAGTACGCGTCGCCTGGCACGGTTGCGAACTCGAGATCTGGAACACCCACATCGACTATCGCCCCGACGACAGCGAACGCCGCAGCAACGCGACCGAGATCCTCGCCCGTCAAGCGGCGAGCGACGTGCCCGTGATCCTGTGTGGCGACTTCAACGACTTGCCCGGTAGTGCGGTACACTCGCAGCTAACAACGGCCTTTCACGACCCGCTCGCCGCGCACGAAGGCGCGTGGACGTATCCAGCGGACGCGCCGAAAAAGCGCATCGATTGGGTCTTGTTTACGCCCCCTTGGCAATTCGTCGAATCATGGGTGCCGGAAACCACGGCGTCCGATCACCGGGGAGTCGTGATGGTGTTGCGGTGGCGTGCCGCGGAATGAAGGGGCGGCCGGGCAAGAGCGTCGGTAGGAACCGAATCAACGCGCTACGCACGCGGCCGCGAGAACAACAAGTCACCAGGTTCCGGCGACTGCCTACCCCGCATCCCCGAACGCGCCGAAGCGCAAGATTGCC
>CAXBFC010000290.1:0-10265 GCA_963974725.1 uncultured bacterium
CCGTTGCTGAGTGCGATGATCGCCTCGAGGCTGCGGTCGGTGCGACGGTAGGCGTCCCCGAGCATGCGGTGGGCGTCGAGGCCGAGCTCCGCGCTTTCGGCGGGGGTCATGGTGGCGATCGCCGAACGCAGACCTTGGATGGCGGATTCGTACTTCGCCTTTTGCAGGTCACCCTTGCCGACTTCGAACAGCAGGGTGCCGGACACCAAGCCCTTCTGCACCGAGAGGATGTCGCTGAGCACGGCCTTGGCGCGCACGCCGACGTAGTCGGCCGGGTGCTTGTCGTTGATGCGCTGTGTCATCGCGAGCGCCTCTTGCACCTTGGTCGCGTCGCCGGACTCGGCCTTGTGGCGGGCTTCGGCGAGCAGCATCAGGTGGCCGTAGGTGTCGCTGACGATTTCAAAGACACTGAGTCCCTCTTCGCCAAACTTGGTGATGTTGGCGCGGAAGTCGGCGAACAGCTTGTCGGTGCCTTCGGCACCTTCGCGCGCCATGGTCTCACCAGCGCGCACGTAGACTTCCTGCATCATGCCGAACAGGAACTGCTGCATCTCGCCGCTGAGCTCCAGCTTGCCCTCGAGGGCCGCGTTCAGCGAAATCGTGATTGAGTCGATCGTGTCGGTGTACCACGTGATGGCTTCGTCCATCTCGTTCATCACTTCGTAGCACTGGGCGATCTCGAACAGACCACGCAGGCCGAGTGCCGACTCTTCGCCATAGTCGAGGACCATCTCTTCGAGATCTTCGATGGCGCGCTCGACGAGCACACTGCGATTCTCCTTGTCGGCCCGGGCTTGCTCGCGCTTCAGCACGGCGCCCTTCATCCACATCAGGCCGTGCTCGATGTTCTTCTGCTCATCTTCGCGCTGCGAAGACAGCGCCGACATGACCGCGGCACAGGCTTCTTGGCCCGCCTTCAGCACGTCGATGGTTTCCTTCTGCAGATCGGGAACCGTCTCCGGGTTCTTGTCGCGCGCGATTTCGAGCTCTTCGATCAAGAACTGGCCGAAGTCTTGCGATGCGTTGGCGAGCGTCTGCTGGGCCTGCAGCTTGACCTCCGAGTCCGTTGAACGATCGATCAACTCTTGTGACTTCTCGACGGTCTCCTTGAACAGCGTGCGCTGCAAGGTTCGATCGCTGCGCGAACGGGCACCGTAGTAGGCGACCTCGACCGACAGTTGCGCGATGCGATCTTGGTCGCCAGCGCCGCGGAAGGTCGTCGCGAGTCGGTCCGCTTCGGACTTCGCCAACTCGATGAACCTCATCTCTTTGGCGAGGGCGCGAACGAAGTTGATCTCGCGAACCAGGTCCTGAGCGAACAGGGCTGGGGATATCGAGACTAGGGCAAGCGCGATAGCTGCGCTCTTGACGCCGTTGAGGCGCACGGGAAGGCTGATCACAGACAGACTCCGATATATGGACCGCAGAAAATGCAGAACCGAAATTGGATGTTGGACAGCGGTACCGACGAGGGGAGACGGTGCCGAAGTCGCGATCGGAGTGCGGGGGTAGGGGACTGAACCGCGCTCCGCTCAGGGGGTCGAACGGGGGAGTATAGCGACGGGTTCATGTGATCCAAGGTGCGCGTTCGTTGCGCCGCGAATGGTTTGGCGGGAACGGCGGCTCCGGGCACGCCCTGTCGCCGTCCGGATCCTTACGCAGGGCCGCTGTTGCAGGCTGTTTGCGTCGACCGGCGCGCGCTCGTCGCCGGTAGTCGAAGGCGATGCTGGAGCGGGTGGGGGCGGGGATTGCCGGGCGAAACCGGGGTCGGAACCGCCGCGCAAAACCGAAAGCGGCCGGCTAATAGCCGGCCGCCTTCGTTTGATCAGCCTTCGCTTGATCAAACTGGATCTGATCTGGCTGCGACTAGCGCATCGAGATCATGTCGTCGATCGGCAGCGACTTGGGATCCGGCTCAAGCTCTTCCATCAGCACGATCTTGCTGCGGATGAGGATCAGCATCTTGCGGTTCTGGACTGAGGTGCCGTTGCGGCTGAAGAGCCAGCTCAGGCCCGGCAGGCTGCCGAGAAGCGGGACCGTCGAACGCAGGTTCTGACGCTCTACGAGGCGCATGCCGCCGAGCATCATGGTGCCGCCATCCGGCATCGTGACCGTCGTGCGGACACGTTGCAGGGTGACTTCCGGCAGCTGGATCGAGATGGGCTGGCCGACACCGAGCGTCGTCGTGAAGGTCGGGATTGGCAACTGCAGCGTCATGACGGTGGGGCGGAGCTCCATCGTGATGAATCGCAGGTCGCTATCGACAACCGGGCGAACGTCGAGGGCGACGCCGTCGTGCACCGTGCCGATGACCGGGTTGGCCACCGCCGCTGCCTGCGCGATTTCGACTTCGAAGTCGCGGATGTAGCTGATGTTGCGCAGGAAGTGCATCGAGGCGCGGGTGTTGTTGTAGACCAACAAACGCGGGGCTTCGATCTGCTCCGAACGCTCTTGCTTGCTGACGGCGCGCAGCACGACTTCGACTTCGGTGTCGTCGAGGAAGGCGTATTGCAACGAGAAGCCACCGGCGTTGGTCAGGCCGTTGTTGCGGCCGCCCAGCGTCGAGTTGAACAGGTTCTCGACGCGAGCCATCGCGTCACCATCTTCGCCATCGTTGAAGAAGATGCCCGGCTCGGTGCCGGTGCCGACGTTGCCCGGAACCGCGGCGTTCTGCTGCTGGCGGGGGCCGAAGTCATCGAAGCCAGCGTTGGCGCGATCGCCCTTCTTCTCGAGGCCGCGACCGGCGAGGCCTTGCGCGCTCTGGTTGCCCAGGCCGCGAAGGTCGATGCCGACGTCTTCGAGGAAGCTGTCTTCGACGCTCAGGAAGCGCGCTTCGATGTCGATCTGGATACCGACGTGGCGGCGCAGTTCGTTGATCAGGTCGCCGACTGCTTGGATCGTGTCACCGTCGGCGCGGACGTAGAGCACGCCCTGCTGGTAGGTCATCGTGAACGGCGCGCCTTCCCACTTGTCGGTGGCGATCGATGCTTGGATCAGCTCGATCAGGCGGCTGTCATCGACAACCGACGGCGTCGGATCTTCGTCGATCTCGGGGAACAGCGGGTTGTCATCGCCCGGCACCTTGAGGCGCAGGTCGGGACCCGGCTTGCCTTGCACGCCCGTCACCAACTCGGTGACGTTGAACGGTTGCAGGACCAGCTTGCCGATGGCGTTTTCCGGCGTGACCAGTTGCACCAGACCGTCTTGGATCTTGTAGGCGACACCAGTCTGCGACTGGATGGCCTTGAGTGCATTGGCGACCGAACGGCGCGACAGGCGGAACTCGTCGAGCGTCGTGGTCTCGGCATCGAGATCCTTGACGTCCTGCGCGACGAAGAACGTCACGCCGGTCACCTGAGCGTAGTAGTTGGCCCAGTCTTGGACCGTCGCGCTGGCGAAGTTGTGCTCGAGCACGGTGTCTTCGAGCAGCTTCATGATCGCCTGGTTGGCCGGCGACTCAAGCTCGGTCGCTTGGGTGTAGCTGGCCGGCTTACGCTTGCTGACCATCGCCCAGCGGGACGGATCAAACACAACCGTCTCGGTCTGCGGCACGGTGCTGTGCTGCAGTTCCATGAACGTCTTGTTCCACTCGGTGCGCCAGCGCTCCCGGTTGATGTCCATGGTGGCGTTGTGGCGGGCGCGATCGGCGAGATCACGCAGGCCCGTGGCCGTCGGGTTGATCGGGTCGAGGCGCAGGGCTTGGTCGACCAGGTCGACCGAGTCGGCGTACTCACCGTTCTGGAACTTGACGTTCGCGGCTTCGAGCAGACGCTCGACGCTCAGCTCACGGGCGATGTCGCGATCGCGAGCGATGCGCGCCAGTTCGGCTTCGGAAGCGTTCTTGGCGTTTTGCAGCTCGGTGCGCGTGGCGTTGCGCTTCGCATCTTGAGCTTGCTGCAGCAGGAGCTTCGTTTCGTTGCGCAGCGGATCGTTGGGCTGCACGAACGTCGAGAAGTTCAGGGCGGTCAAGGCGCGCTCGAAGCGATCGATGGCGCGGCCGTATTCGCCGAGATCCATCTCGGCGCGACCGAGGGCGAGGTCGTTGTTGATCAGCGCGCGCTCGCGTTCTTGGGCAACACGCGTCGTGATCAACAGGCCTTCAAACGTGTTGCCGGCAGGCATCGTTTCTTCGCCGAGGATCTGACGGCAGCGACGCAGGATGTCGCGTGCTTCGGTGTTGTTGGTGTCGAGCTCGAGAGCGTAGGCAGCTTCGTTCCGGGCGTCTTCGAAGAGACGCAGGCCGAGCGAACGGCGCGCGTTTTCCAAAGCTTGCTTGACGACGGCGGCACGTCCCTGCGGGTCTTGACCCTGAACAGAAGAAGTGGTGTTGCCATTCTCGATATTCGAGTTAGTCAACGGGGTGCCGTCGGGGGAACCGGTTTGTACGTCTACGAAGTCCGTTGGCGTGCCCGAGCAACTGGCGAGAGCCAGCAGGGACGACGCGGCGAGCAAAGAGGACGCACAGAAGCCGCGCAAGCGCAGGGTCTGAACCTTAATCATGCTGAATGCCTGCAAAGGTGGCGAACGATGGGAGAGGGGGCTGGGCGCCGCTGGAGGGACATGGAGCGTTCACCATCACGTGCGGCAAACGATCCAAACCAACGGCACAAAGAGCTCTCACTCAGATTGGCGTGCGCTGCTTCTCGCATCCGTTCCTGCATGCCACAGGGCGGGGGAGAGAGAGAAACAACGACCGTTACTCCGGGTGAGCCCTGACCTCCTCGGGGACGCAAAGAGGCTTGAGGGACGCGGGACCCTATCGATGATCGAGAGAGTGGTCAAGGTTGCAACAATCCCTTCCCGACGACTTTGCGGAAAGAGATGTGCCCGACGACTAGCCCTTTGGCGGGGGGACTTCTGGTCGACCGAGTAGCTGATTGACCCGTTTGATGTCATCCCAGGTCTCGCGCTTCTTAGATGGCTCGCGCAGCAGGTAGGCAGGGTGCCAGGTTACGACCACGGGAACCCCGTTGTAGGAGTGCTGCTTGCGTCGCATTGACGACAGCGATTCGGTCGATCCGAGCAGGTTCTGGGCGGCCGTGCGGCCGAGGCAAACCAGCACTTCGGGCTTCACAAGTTCAACCTGCTGCTTGAGATACGGTAGACAGGCGGCCACTTCGTCGGCTTCCGGCGCGCGATTGCCCGGCGGACGGCACTTGTTGAGGTTCGCGATGAACACTTCGGAGCGCTGTAACCCCATGGCAGCTTCGAGGATGCGTTCGAGCAGCTGGCCGGCTGGTCCGACGAATGGGCGGCCGGATTCGTCCTCGCGGGCGCCGGGGGCTTCGCCAATGAACATGACCCGCGCCTCGGCGCTGCCCTCGCCAAAGACCGCGTGTTGGCGGCCGCTGTGCAGCTTGCACTTGGTGCAGGCCAGGACCTCGGCACGGAGCGCGCGCAGCGCGGTAACTGTTGGTGATTGCTTGGCTTCTGCCGAATCGCCTGCTGGTTGAGTGGTTCGGGGGCGACCCGGTGCCGCGGGGTGCGACGTGGCCGTCACCGGGGTGTCTGCACGATCAGCGTGTGCCGCCGGGGTCTCAGCCGTAGCCTCCGGCGCCAGGGCAGGATCTGGCGTAGCCCGGGGTAATGCGGTTCCCGCGGGGATCGCGAGGTCCGAACCGTACGCCAGCAACCATTGCTCAAGGTGCCGTTCGAGGTGTCGCATTGCATCGCCGGACTCAGCCATTCACGACCTTGTACTCCCGTGGCCTCGGCGAGGCCACGCCACATGTGGTTCTTGGTCTACTCGTCAGGCTGCCGCGCCAGCCACGGGTCGCCGCCGAGTTGGTAGTCGTCCTGGCGGCCAAAAATTCCATACGAATGCGCGAGGCTCGGCTGGTCGCCGACCGCGAGCACGCTGTGCCAGGCGGTGTCGTCAAAGCCGGCCGTCGGCAACAGGATGCTGTCGCCCGCCCGCAACAAGAACAGCGCGCCATGTGCTGCGAGCAGCGCGGCGAAGTCGGCGTCGCGGTTGAGAATCTCGAGCAGGCCCCGGTCGTCAGCGGCGTTGAGTGCGGTCATCGCGCGGTGCTCGCTGCGCATGCCGAAGCGCACCAGCAGCTTCGCGAGTCGGCGCTTGCCGAGCGTGAACCACGCCGTGCGACCTTCGAGTTGGGTGAACACCACCCCGAGCTGCGATGGCTCTGCGTCGTGGTGGAAGATCGCGCCGCCGTTCGGGGCGTTGTTGTAGATGATGCGCTCCGACAGGCGGTGAGGGCGCGCAATCAGCCGATCCAAGCGCTCTCGCAGGGGTTTGCACCTCAGCACGGCTTCGCACTCGGGGAACGCACGCAGGGCGAATTGGTCGACCCAGCTGGCCGTCAGGTCGCTGGTCAGCATCCATTCTTCGAGCTGGTCGAGGCCGTTGGAGAAGCGGATGCGCAGCGACTCGTCGGTCGGGTCTTCGGCCGTGATCCACGCCAGCTTGGCCCACAGGTCTTCGGCCTGCACAACGCCTTCGATCTCAGCGTCGACAAACAGCCGCTCGACTTCGCGCGGGTCTTCTTGGTCGACGGTGCTGCCGGCGTAGCGAAAGTTCTGCGAGGCGCGCGTCGATCTCGGGCAAGAACTCGCCGCCATCCCGCAGCCGATCGAACATGCGCAGGGACGCGTCGATCTCGGCGGCAAACCGGGTCGTTGCGTCGCCGAGCACCGCTGGCAAGAAGATCGGTTCGCCGGCCCGCCAGTTCGCGGTTTCGGTGCGCACGTCTGGCAGGTCGCGGTGCACCGTGACCACTTGGCCAAGATCGGCGTTGCGTCGGATCAGCGGCCACACTTCGCGGCCGCGTCGACGCAGGGATTGCGCGACGTCTTGCGCGCGTGAGTTCAGGTGCCTGGCGGAATGCACGGCATCAGCTTGCCGCGAGGCGCGCGGAAGACAAGCGAACAGCGGCACAGCCGTCAGATGGCTGGCGTGGTCAGGGTCTGCAGCTTGCCAGCTGAAGGCCCGCCTGCAGGTCCCCAAACTCTCAAGTTTGACCCGTTGTTGCGTCGAAGGCTCAACGTAGCTCCTACCCCATTGAGCAAACAGCCATCGCGTCGTGGACATTGGGAATCACGCACGCGGTGGTCGTTCGACTGCTTGGTGAAGCCCTTGGGCATAGCCGAGGTCGATCGACTGCAGTCGGCGATCGAAACGCAACCCCTGGCGCGTCATCCAACATGATTCCTGCAGAACTCCCCGAAAACGAGGCCGACCGTCTCTCGATCCTTCGAGGCTATGGCATCCTCGATACCCCGCCGGAAGAACGCTTTGATCGCCTGGTCCGATTGGTGTCGGAGCAACTCGGCGTGCCCATTGCCCTGGTTTCCCTGGTTGACGCGCACCGGCAGTGGTTCAAAGCGGCTGTTGGACTCGACGCCAAAGAGACCCCGCGGGAACTGGCGTTCTGCGCGCATGCGATCCACTCGGATGAGACCTTGGTCATCGAAAACGCGCTGATGGACGAGCGCTTCTCCGACAATCCGTTGGTGGCAAGCGATCCCGACATCCGTTTCTATGCTGGCTCTCCTTTGGTGACGTCGAGTGGTCACCGAGTCGGAACACTGTGTGCCATCGACAGGCAGCCGCGAACACTCACGGCGAGCGAAGAAACCCTGCTAAGGACGCTGGCCGCGGTCGTCGTGGACGAGATGGAACTTACCGCCATTGGGCAAGCGTTGAAGGAAAGCGCCAAGCAACTTGAGAATCGCAACACGGTGCTCGATGCGTTCGTGCATTCGCTGTCGCACGACCTGGCGGGGCCCATTCGGCGCATCAAGAGCTTCTGCGATCTTCTGCAGGAGGATCCCACCGCCGACACTGCAGAGTGCCTGCAATTCATGGCAGACTCCGCCGTCCACGCCGACAGGCTTCTGACAGATTTGCGATCCTTCTTCAGTGTCGGTCGCGCGGAGGCTGCAGTGGCATGCGATGTCCGGAAGTGCCTCGAGCGTGCCGAAGACGATCTGAAGGATGAGATACAGGCACAAGCAGCTCGCGTTGAGGTGACGGGGTCGTTCCCTTCGCTACAGTTCTTTCCGGAGATGCTGACGCTCGTCTTCCACAACCTCATCGGCAACTCGCTCAAATACCGGTCGGCGAGTGACCCAGTGATCTCGGTTCACGCGCAAGAGCATGAAGACCGCTGGGAGTTCTGCGTCGATGACAACGGCATAGGCATTCCCGAGAAGCACCGCGGCGAGGCGTTCAAGCTGTTGTTCCGTTTGCACCGAGAGGCGGACATTCCGGGTTCCGGAATGGGACTGGCGATCTGCCAAAAGATCGTCAAGCGCGGTGGCGGCGAAATGCGAATCGCCGCATCCGAGTTGGGGGGCACGTGTGTGAGCTTCACGCTGGACAAGGCATTGGGACTTACCCCAGCACTCGTCACGTAGAGCTCGGCAAGAAGCAGGTCCGGCGGGGCTAGAATTCGGTTTCCGGAGTGCTTGGCCACTGCAAGCACGACGCAGATCTCGCTTGCGGCTAAGGTTGCATTGGGCTGCTGCGAAACTGGCAGCCAAGCGATTGGTTTTCTTGAAGCTCGTTGCGTCCGAGTACACACGCACGGGCATTAGCAGGCTGTGACCAAGGACCCGTTACCCAACCCCCTGCCGAACGACTGGATGGTCGAGCACATTGACTTTGTCACGCGGCTCGCCAGATCGTTGATCAAGGACGAGCAAGCCGCATCGGATGCAGCGCAAGAAGCGCTCACGGCAGCCATCGCTTCGCCGCCGCAACATGCTGATCACGCCCGTGGCTGGCTCAGTCGAGTGCTGCGACGGAGTGCTTCGCGAGATCGGCGCACGCACGTGCGACGCACTCGCCGCGAAGCGCTGTCGGCGCCGGAGCCAATTACGCCACCGGTCTCGGAGACCGTGGCGAACGTCGAGACCCATCGTGACCTGGCCAACGAGGTGTTGCGGCTGGCAGAGCCGTATCGAACGACGATTACGTTGCGCTACTTCGAAGACCTTTCGATCGAAGCGGTAGCCGAGCGCATGGGGGTGCCGAAGAACACGGCCCGCAGCCGACTGACTCGTGGCCTGGCGCAACTGCGCGAACGCCTCGAACAGCGCTTCGGCCAGCAAGCCGCTTGGGTGGCTGCCGTACTGCCGCTTGCTCGTCGCCAGGTTGGCAGCACGGCGGGACGCGTGGTCCTGACAACTGCATCAGGAATCCTCATGAAGAAGTTCGTAACTGTAGCCCTCGCTGCCACCATCTGCCTCGTTGCGTGGCGGCTCGTTTCGGCACCCGAAACTCAGACAACGTCGCCAACGGATTCCTCGGTGCTCGCCGCATCTGCATCGTTCGGCGATGCCGGGTCTGAGCAATCCGCAAGCGATCCGGTCGCTCGTCAAGTAGCACCGCCAGCGAATCGCATCCAGGTCGCGGCGAGCCCGCCGGAGACAGCTCCGGCAATCGTGGGCCACCGATTGCTCGATGCCATGCAGCGTCCGATTGCACAAGTTCGCATGCGTTTGCTCGGCCCCCAGAGCGTTCGATGGCAGGGAGGCGATGGCGGCTGGATCTCTGGTCCACGCGAAAGCCTTCGGCTGACTCCGAGCAACGTGCTGCGATTGCAGGAGGACAGCGAGAAGGCTGGTCAGTTCTTCGCCCAGCGCCACCAGCCGGAACAATGGCGCGCGACGATCCTTGGTACGGCATTGCCGGACCAGGAGGTGGTGACGGATGCCAATGGCTTGTTCCAGTTTGCAGAACGCGAACCGGTCGCCATCAAGGAAGTCGAACTCGTCGAGTCCGGTTGGGCTCTGATTGCGCGACCAAAGACCGACGCAGGTGCCTTCATCGGAGAGCGCGCGGTGCAAGTCCGTGGCAGGGTTGTTGACCCGAGCGGCAACGGCATCGGCAGTGCCTTTATCAGCATAGATGTCTCTCGCGTGCTGCAGGGCTCAGGTGACGAATGCACCGCGGTGAGCTTTCCCGAGATGCGGTCTGCCAAGGCCACCGGTAGCTTCGCCCTGCGTCAGGTTCCAACCAGTCAGGGCGTGTTGCTACGTGTCCGGGCCAAAGGCTACGCAACCGCAGTATTGCCGGTGCCGGCGCAAGACAGCAGCAACTTTGATGTGCTGTTGTGGCCCATCGACGAACAACAGCGTCTGCTCGTCGATGGCACCGTTGTCGACCGCAACGAGCAGCCGATTGCCAACGCGTTGGTCGCGATCGGCAGGACCGGCGCTCGCACCGATGCGGGCGGGCAGTTCCGGGTTCAGCTCGACAATGTCGACGACGATGCGCCGCTGTCGGTGGTGGCGACTGGCCT
>CAXBFC010000291.1:0-10246 GCA_963974725.1 uncultured bacterium
GAACTTGAGCGCGCCGGCGCCGCAATGGTCGTGCTGCGTTCGCTGTTCGAAGAGCAGATCGACCACGAGTTGCTCGCGCCTGAATCGGCGACCGCCAGTCATACGGCGTCTCACGGCGAAGCACAGTCGTATTTCCGCGAGCCAGCGGGCGTCGTGTTCGGACCGGACCAGCACCTCACGCACCTCCTAGCCGTGAAAGTCGCGTCCCGGTGTCGACTTCGTTGTACAGCCACAGTGCCGGCGGCAGGCTCGACTACGCGCGGCGCATCGAGTCGGCCGGAGCCAACGCGCTCGAGCTGCAACTGTACGTCGTGGTCACCGCCCCAGAGCCGACCAGCGCCGATATCGAAGACGAGATGGACGGCGTCGTCGCGTCGGTTGCGTACGCCAGGTAGATCCAGGTCGCAGTCAAGCTCTCGCCACTCTGCACGGCATTGCCGCACCTGGCCAAGCGACTGCACACGGCCGGCGCCGCCCGACTCGTACTGTTCAATCGATTCTTCGAGTCGAACGTCAACGTGGAACCCCTCGAAGCCCCCCCCACATGCACGCATCGACGTCGCACGAACTCCTGCTGTGACTGCGCCGGCTCGCCGTGCTATCCCAGAAGCTCGACGTCGATCTGGCCGCAAACCGCGGCGTCTATACGACGCTCGACACAATCAAGGCGATCATGTGCGGCGCCCACGTCGTGCAGCTCGTCGCACTGCTCGCGAAGGGCGGCATCGGGCAAGCTGGCCCAGTTGCGCGACACCGTCGATACGTGGATGACGGAGCACGACGACGAGTCGCTGGCGCAGATGCGGGGCAGCATGAACGTCGCGCGTTCGCCGGATCCAACCGCCTACGAGCGGGCAAACTACGTGCACACGCTGCAAACTTGGCGGTTTGCCGGATGGCCTGCAGCACGGACCCGCAGCCCCCCGACACGATCGATGGCACCCGACAAGCAGGCGTTAGTCGGCACGCTTGAACAGATCGAGGAAACGATCTTCGTAGCGCGCGAACCAACCATGTCGGTCCAGTTCGGCCTTGAGTAGCGGGGCCCGGCTGCGATCGCGACGCACGACATCGAACAAGCGCTCGATGCGGCGCTTGGTGCGTTGCTCGGCGGGGTCTTGCGAGGTCGCTTCCGGCTCCGTCGACTGAGGTTCTTCCGTGGCGGCGGCATCGAGCATGATCGCGCCACGGTCTGCGCGCTTGCGCAATTCTAGCAGGTGGCGTTCGACAGTCGCAGCCTGCGCGTCGAGTGCCGACATGTCGAGAGTGATGTCCGCCTGCTTGGCGAACACACGCAGAGCAGCGGCTGCAGCCTTGGGATTAGCGAATCCCGTCGCGTAGTAGGGCATCTCGCCAAGCAGACACAGAGCGCCGATCCCGTGCTCGGCCGCCATCCCTGCAAGCGACCCATTGAGGCCGCCGATGCTGCCGTCCACCAACGGCACAGCATCGAGACGCAGCACTTCGTCGAGCAGCACCGCATCGGTCGCGGCCGCAAACACTCGCGGCGCGGTCCCGGGGTCAATCAGTGTCGCCATCGCGGCGAACGTACAGATCCGCGTGACCCCCAAGGTGCGCGCCGCTTCGATCAGTCGCAGACCAACACGCGCACCCGGCTGCTGCGGCTGTGCTTCGCTTTCGAAGATCACCAAGTCGCGCCCGCCGGTCGGGTGCCGCCATCCCGACAACGATTGGCGCGGCGACGGGACCGGCTGGATCAGACCGTTCTGGACCTGGACTGCCGGAGGCGTGTAGGTTTCGTCCGCGAGATCGGCGATGTGCTGCACTGCAAGCTGTTGCGACAGGTACGCACCGACAAGCCGTGCGACCGAGCCCATGCCAGGCCACACGGCCACGAGCCACGGATCATCCAACCGGACGCGCCAGTCGTCGAGTGCCTTGCGCAGCGATTCCGGTCGTGAATCATCCATGGCACTGCTCAAGACTTGACGGGAATGCGAACCGTCTGCTTCCTGGCAGACTCGGTCTTGGGCAACTTGATCGTGACAACGCCCTTGTCGAGCTGTGCCTCAGCCTGGTTCGGATCGACCTCATCAGGCAACGGAATCGCGCGCCGGAAGAAGCCATAGGAGCGTTCGGTGCGATAGCAGCCCTCGTCTTCGCTCGCTTGCTCCTGCTTCTTCTCGCCGCTGATGATCAGCAGCCCGTCCTGAACTTCGATATCGAGATCTTTCTCCTCTACGCCCGGCGCTTCCAGTGTCAGTCTCAGGCACTCGGCGTCGTCGCTGACATCGAGCTTCGGCAAGAACTCAGCGCTACTGAAGTCGCCGAACCAGCGCTCCGATTGCTCGAATTGCGCGAGCGGATTGGACCACATGCGTTCGAACATTCGGTCCATCTCGTCGCGCATACCGGCGATCGTCAGGCCGCCATGGTTGGCGCCATTGTTGTTGGCACCACTGTTGCCGCTATTGGCCTTGACCGGCACCGCATCCACGTTGTTGTTGTTCGTCTGTCTCTTGTTGTTTCGAGGGAAGCGGAACGGGAACCAACTCTTCAATGCAGACATGACGTGTTCTCCTTGAACCCAAAGGGCTCGGTTGTGGTTGTTGACGCGAAGCAATCAGTATCGAACAGTCCATCCCTGCTGCGAATGGTCTGCTGAGCCACAGTTGCGAGTGATGAATTCGTAGGCCGAACGACCATCAGCAAAGTGACTAGCACGCCGTTGCAAAACAGTTCGGTTTGCAGTCTTGCTGCGATCGATGCAAGTCGTTGTCTCACATCGAACTCAAGGCACGACGGAATGCGCATGGCGATGGATGCGTGCATCGAAAGATGCGTTGGCAGAGACCGCGTGTACGCCAAAGGTGTCGGGAGGCGCGACGTAGCCGCACTCCGGAAACGGCCTAGCACGATTGGCACACCCTCTATGCGCCACATGACATCGAAGTCTTCGACCTGCCGCCCTCTACCGCGACGACAGGTAGCAACTATTACAGAGTAGGGCAATCGAGCAACGGCCCGACTGCCTGCCGCGGGGCGGCGCTGCAGATCGCGGTGACGCGTCTCGTCCTTACCTGACCACACGATTCCAACCACGACTCCAAGGAGCAATGTGATGCGTATCTCGTCTCTTCGTTCTGTTTCCGCTATCTGTCTGCTTGCCGCATCTGCAGCGGCTCAGAGCATCGTCTTCCCGAGTGACCACACCAATATCGGCAACGGGTCGTCCAGCCTGTCGTGGATTCCGTTCTCGAGCGCGGCACCATTCCGGGCCCAGATCGTCTACGAAGACTGGGACCTCGGGTTGCCAATGGGCACGCCGATTTCGCGCATTGGCTTCCGGCAGGACGGCGCCACGAACTCCGCGTCGGAGCAGGTCATCATGGAGGTCAGCATGGCTTCCACGTCAGCGACCGCGAGTACGATGGCCACCAGCTTCGCCGGCAACTACGTCGGCACGCCAACGGTCGTCTATCCGCAGGGGCTGTTCACGCTGCCCGCGCTGAGTTCGGCTACCCCCAGCTCGATCGTCTGGATCGACCTGCCGGCGCCCCACTACGTGTACGGCGGTGGCAACCTGCTGGTGGAGTTCAAGATCTTCCTGAATAGCAACGGTAACCAAGCCTTCTCGTACCGACTGGACCGGGCTACGTATATCTCGCAGGTCACTGCCGGCGTACCGGGTTGCATGCACTCGGGAGGCCAGACTCCGACGCTCGCTAGCAGCCCTACAAGGGTCGGCAGCAACTGGAACCTCTACCTGTCAGCCGCGCCGTCCAACTCGCCGATGGCACTGTTCTTGGCCCCCGCCCAGCAGCTCGCGGCGCCCTATAGCTTGGGCGCGCTCGGCGTCGATCCCAGCTGCCAGGGTCAGGTGCCCTTGGGCAGCTACGTGGCGTTGGGTGGAAATACCAACAGCGGTGGCGCCTACTCGTGGTCCATCCCAGTCCCCAACATGCTGGTGTTCAACGACTACTACATGACCAGTCAAGCCGTCGCATTCGACTACTTCTCGCCAGGGAAGCTCGTCGTCTCCAACGCGGACCAGGTGCAATTCGGCATCAATCCCGCGGCGTCGATCCTGTTCGGCACCGGTAGCACGACGGCCACAACCGGCTCGGTCTACGCCAACTACGGCCTGGTCACGCTGTTCAACTGAGAGCAGTTGCCGCAGGGCTTTTTGCGAATGGAAACAAGCAGCTAGTCGAACTCGCTCGGCTTCGTGACCAGCGAAGACCTTGAGATCTTCTAGTTGCTTGGTTCGATCACGCTGCCTTCGGGCAGCGTTGCTAGCCTTCCGACCCGGGTCTCGCCGATCTTTCCGTGCTGCGCCGCGCGAAGATTCGTTTGCACTTGACGCTGCTTGCTGTCGGTGAATCGATAGCGCGAAAGCAGCACGGCGGCATTCAAGAAGAACAGATCAACGCCGGGGCCACACAGCAGGCACAAGGCGCGCCGCACTTCCTCGCATTGGATCTTGGTTGGGGCAAATCCGATCAGGTCGAGCACCAAACGTGTCGCCAACGGCGGCCGCACGCGCTTCGACGCAAATCGCCACATGCCGAAGAAGACTCCCGCAGGTCGCACATCAGTCGTGATGCAGTCAAACCCGATGCCGACGATCTGGTGATGGCACAACAAGCCAGCAACAGGGTGTAGGCCAAACAAGCTGCCGCCCGGACCACCCGAACCCAACCAACCGGCTCTCCCCCTTCAGCCAGCCGTCAACCAGCAGGCCCGGCCCCGACAGCCCAGCGATTCCTCTCGGCATCCCGAGCACCAGCCACACCGCTCCCCCTCCACGACCTCCCAGACCGTCGCAGCCTCACCCCATCGCGCCCCAAACCACTCATGCTCGCGACCAGGCGGAGCACGCGCCGGTGCCAACTGCCACGTGATGCGGTGCCTCTCGATGCCCTCGCAAAGCGTGACAACCTCGTTCCTCGTGGCGCGCAGCTCAAGCTCGACATCGGACTGTTCTAGTCGCGATGTCGTGGCCTGGTGGACAAGCCGCTACAGGCCGACGCGCAGGGACAGCAAGTTGCTCTGCGAAAACCCCTGCGCTGCCGCACCGTCTTGCACGAATGCTTGCACGTAGTAATGCCAGCCTTCCATACCGGGGAAGATCGGTAGCGACAGCGTCGCCATTGCGGCGGCGCGCCCTTGCCCGTCGTCGGTGATCGGCAGCGTGCCGACGATCATCGCGCCTGGATCGAGGCGCATGGTCATTCCCGGTAGCGGCGAATTCGGTAGTGCGGCCTCGAACAACGACACGCCAACGATTGCGACGGTCGGGCCCGGCACGTTCGTCAGGCGTAGCGTGTGCGACCCACCTGTTGTGTATGGCCCCGATCCACCAAGCACCGGAGTTGCGCCGACTTCGCCTTGCACACCATCATGCACTTGCACGCGGCTGCCTCCGACATGGCGATCCAGTAGGCGATTGCGTGCCGTGTATTCGCCGACGACATCCGGGTCGCCATCGAGATCGACGTCGGCAGCGAATCCATCGGGGATCGCGAAGTAGACCGTCTCGTAGGTGAGATTGGTTGGCGAAGTAGACTGGCGTAGCATCACCGCGCTGACGTTCGGCTCGCCCCGGATGTGACCAATGAAGATATCCGTCGCGCCATCGCCGTTGAAGTCGGCCAGCGACATCGACGGTTCGGTTGCTGCGGCCACGACCGAAAGCTCGGGCCCGCCTGGATCATGCCCAGTGAACGACATCGGCTGACCTGGCAACGTTTGGTTGATGAACACGCGCGGTTGCAGGTTCCACCATGGCGTAACGAAATCGATGCGCCCGTCATCGTTGACGTCACCGAAGGCTGTGCCCGCCGGTGCCGTGGGCAAGAAGAAGCTCGCAGCGGTCCACTCCGGCACAAACCAGGCGCCCGGGGTGTTGGTTCCGCGCAGCACATGAACCCAAGTGCCAGTTCGCAGGACGACATCGTTGATGCCGTCGCCGTTGAAGTCCGTGACACACAACACGATGCCGTAGACCGGCAGTGCGTAGGACGAGCCACCAAAGGTTCCGTTCTGGTTGAAGTACACCGTCGCGTTGTTGTTCGCGTAGACGTCATCGTAGCCGTCGCCGTCGAAGTCAGCGACAACGTGGTCGTGCGGGTTGATCCCCCAGACGTTCCCAAACGGCACGCCGGCGGGCGCCACGGCACCTTCGTAGAGCATGTGCCCACCGCCGTTGTTGCGCAGCCAGGCCATGCCGGCAAACGTGCCGGACGCGTTTTGCTGCAAACTCATGAGTCGATCGCGCACTCCATCGCCATCCACATCACAACCCAGGCCTTCTGTCATGTAGCTGAAGCCGGCGGGCGGAGCGGGCAGCGGCGGCGCAGTTTGGAACCAGCCATCCCCGCGGTTGACGACGCCGTAGTAGTCAAGGTCGCCATCGCGATCGATGTCGTGCACGTCTGCGGCTCGCGCCGAGCCCGACACCTGAGCGCCGCCGGCCAGCGGCATTGGTTGCTCATCCCACGGACCATTGCCGTAGAACACGCAGCGACCGGCGACGAGCTCGACGTCGCCGTCGGCATCGAGGTCGGCCACCCCAGCGAGACTCTTAGAGCCCGCACCAGGGAAGGAGAACGATGGTGCGAAGTCCCCGCCACCACGGTTGGTCGCCAACTCGAACGTCGACTTGAAATCGAGCGTGTGCCATGCGAATCCCGGTCCACCTCCGCCGCAGCAGGCACCGTCGAGGTCGCCATCGCCGTCAATGTCGTACAGGTATTCGGCTGGGCCACCGAACGCGATCGATTCGGGGACCAGGGTTCCGGCAGCCGTGCGTCGGAAGATCTGGTACTTCGCCGCGCCGGGTGCTGGCTCGGGTTTGAACACAATGACATCGATGTCGTTGTCGTTATCGAGGTCGCCGCCCATCCACAGCCATGGCGTCGGGCCGGCGTAGTTCAGCGAACTGCTCAGGGTTTGCACGTGCTGAATCTGGTTGTTGGTCAGTGTGAACACTTCTGCGTGCAGTTGGCCCAAGCCAGAAACCAACAGGTCGTCGCCGGGCACGCCGTCTAGTTCCAACGCGTGCAAGCGCGGCTGCGAATCGACCGAGATCTGTATCGACGTCCACGCACCGTTTCCTGCAAATACAAAGAGGTGGTCGGATGCGAACCCGTTTGCAGCAACTGCAATGTCGACCTGACCGTCATGGTCGAAGTCACCTGTGGCCACGGCGCGACGGCCCAGGTTTGCATTGACGAGCCATAGCGGCGGTTGCGCGACAAACTGGAACCCCGGCTGGGCGAAGTATCGAATCGCGCGGCTTTCGCCGACAACCACAAAATCCATCAAGCCGTCGCCATTGAAGTCCGCGACGTCGATGGGAAACACGTTCGCGCCGACCCCGGGGCCGGTGCCTTCCGACGCGGCGAAGATCTGCGTTGCCGTGAACGTGCCGCCATCGTTTCGCCAGACGTAGATCTGGTTGCCATTGCCATTGCCATAGATGCGTGTGCCAACGGCATCGAGGTCGCCGTCGCCATCGAAGTCCGCGAGCTTTTGGAACGGTGCCGAGTCAACCGGTAGAACGGCCATGGGTGCGTGCAGCACGGCTTTCGATTCCTGCGCCAGCAACACCCCGCCGCCGGGCGCGATCAAGGCAGCGGCGAGCAGCAAACGGAACAATGGATTGGTCGGGCGCATGGGCAGCTTCCTTGTGACGAAGACGATACTGGCGACGATGATAGGCGGTCCATGCTGCAAGTGTTGGACCGTCCACCAAGAGTGCGCCTTGCCCAGGCGATTCGTCCCGAATCAGATCGCGTGTGTCCGATTCCCGTCGGCGAAGGCGGTAACACGATGCATGGCAGTCCGTGACCTTGCCGCTCGAAGCCAATCCGAGCGCTGACGCGCCTATCGCATCCGCCATCGCGGCTTGGTATCGCCTTCGGTCACGATCCACGTGATCTCATGGTCGTCGCCCGATGCGTAGCCACTGCAGCGAACCAGATACTTGCCGGGATAGATCGGTATCCCGGCGGGCTGCCAGGTGCCATCCACACAGTGCAGTTGCAAGTGCATGCGACCCCGGTCGTCGGCCGCGGCGAAGATGGAGAGCGACAACACCGTGTCGGCAGCTACGTGCGCGGCGACTCGCAACGGAACGCGCTCGGGTCGAGGAGCGCGTAGCTCTACAACGCCCTGTTGCTTGGCAGCGTCGACCTGCTGGACGAACCGACGCGATGCGTAGATCGCTTCTAGCGTGATTTCGCCAGCTGAAAGGCGCTGCAGTTTGGTGCTCATGTCTCGCAGGCGTTCCGTCGCTAGGCCGAGTTCTTCCTGTTGTGAGACCGAGATCGCGGCGTCGTGAATCGATCGTGCCGATCGGCAATCGTTCGCGGTCCGCTCCGGACGTAGGCGGAACAAGCTGCAGTCCGGACGACCCGAACCCAACCAACCGACCAACCGACTCTCCGACCCCTTCGGCCAGCCCCATCCAGCAAGTCCGGCCCGTATCCTAGCGAACGCGAACCTCAAGCCGGGTCAGTAGACGATCCAACGCCGCATTGTCGCCCGCACGAGCGGCCGCGAGAACGGCTTCGAAATGGTCTTCGGACTGGCTGTCGATCATGAGGCTTGGCGAGCGAACAGAACGATCGGCGAGAAAACCTTCCGGCACCGAAGTCCTCGAGGATCAAGATCGCCAGCGCGCGGGTCCATTGACCAGCAAGGGCGATACCAGCCGGGTCGCCGACGGCGGCACCAGAATCGCCCCCCCCAAGCGACGCGGCATGCCTTATGATCGGGCTACCCTGCCGCGCGAAGTCCCGCACCAAACCCCACACAGACCCAGAGATGATCCGGATTCCCCTCCTGTTGGCTCTTGCGCCGATGATGCCGGCACTGGCCCAAGGCACGTTCATCGTCGACCTCGCCAACGGTCCGGGCACGAACTTCACGCAGATCGCCGCAGCGGTTAGCGCCGTGCCGAGCGGCAGCATCTTGCACGTGCGTACCGGCAACTACGCAGCGGTCGACATCAACGGCAAGGCGCTGACGATCCTCGCCGAAATGCCGGTCACGCTACCGCAATTGACCGTACGCAATACCGGAGTCGCACAGCGTGTGATGATCCACGGCCTGACGACGAACTTTGGCAGCATGGAAGTCCTCAACGCGGCTGGCCTCGTGATGCTCGAGGGGATTGATGGCATGACGACCTTGCGTGTATCGACATCGGCGCAGGTCCTGGTCCGCGACAGCACGTTCTCGTTCCCCTTGTTCGGCAATACCGCGCCCACCACCGCGCGCATCGACGGCGGCTCCCACGTCGTGTTCGAGTCGTGCACGTTGATGGGCAAATGGGGTGAGAACCTGTTTGGCAACCTGATTCCGCCTTCGCCAGCGTTGGACGTCGGCCTCGACGGCACGACCTGCCGCGTGCACCTCGCCTCGTGCATCGTCTCCGGCGGATGGGGCGGCTACTACGGCACCCTATGGCTGCAGACTCCCTATGCGGGTGCACCCGGGATCCGGCTCGACGGCGACAGCGAGGTGCGGGTTTCAGGCGATGCCACCCACTGGCTCGGCCAGGGCAACGGTCCGGTGGTCGGGTTTGCCATCACCGGCACGGGCTCGGCACGCATCGACCCCGCGGTGATCGTCGACCCGCCGCTGACGAGCAACGCCACGTTGACCGTGACGCGCCCCGAACTCGCGAACCTCACCTGCACCGGCGGTGCGCTCGGCAGCCCCGTCGCGATCAGTTTCCACGGCACCGACGGAGTCCTGTACGCCATCGCCGCCAGTTACCCCGGAACCCCGCTGCCGTGGTTCGGCGAGCCGGACCCCCTGTGGCTCAGTCCGGGGACCACGATCGTGCAGACGTTTGGCGTCGCGACAGCCAACCCGCTGCAACTGCAGTGGCCGATTCCGAGTCAGGCCGCCATCGCCGGAACCACCTTGTTCTGGCAGGCCGTCGAACTGCCGCCCGCCGGCGGCTTGCCGCTGAGCAATCCCACCGCTGTCATGATCCGCTAGTCGCGGCCGACATCGTAGCGCCACGGCTTCTTTGGCGAGTACACACCGCGACCATCAGGGAGCATTGACAAGCGGCTCTCCGCGATCGGCGAAGGCGGCATGAGAGAAGTTCATGCCGCTGAATAACTCAAGCCGATCGTTCGCCGCGTAGCGCTCAAGGTCATCAAACCGGGCATGGGCAGCCGCCCACGAACGTGCGCAACAATGCAGAGACGGCGCTGCCCAGCTCTTCCATCCGGCTATTTTCCGCTTGGCGGCAGCGCTTCAA
>CAXBFC010000292.1:0-10244 GCA_963974725.1 uncultured bacterium
GCGGAGTACAAGGCGCCGCGGTGTTCTCCGTATGAAGGGCGCAACGATTCTCGGCTGTGGCATCGTCGACGAGGTCGGCATCGCCGGCACCCGCGGCATTACCGCAACCTGGAGCGGGCTCGACATGGTCGCTCCCGGCACGGCACGAACGATGCGCGCGGTGTTCGACAAAGAGGACCCGACGTTCCGCCGCATCGACCTGTTGGCGCGCGCACTGGTGCTCGCGTGCGAAGCCGCGGACCTGGAGAACGTGCTGACGGCCGAGCAACGCCAAGACGCCGCGATCTGCGTCGAAACGGACCTTGGCGCGCTGGCGACCGACGTCAGCTTCGCGTCATCCCTCGGCGACGAATGCGTGCACGCTGGCATCTTCCCCTATTCGCTGACGAGCACGAGCCTCGGCGAGGTGGCCCTGCGCTACAAATTGCGCGGCCCGACCATCAGCATGTCGGTCCGAGACGATGCGGTGCCGAGCGAACGCGACCCGGCGCTTGCCGGCGAGAGTGTGCGTGAATCGTTGCGCATGTTGGCTTGCGGCGACTGCCAGCACGTGGTGACCGGCGTCGTCGACACCATGCTCGAACCGGCAGCCGGCAAGCCAGCAATCCTGCGCGCCGTGGTGGCCGTGATTGCGGCGCCAAGCTCGCACGATGCCACCGGCTCAGGTCTTGGCGCAGGTCTCGGAACACTCGAGTGGCCCAACGGCAAGACGGACCCGTTCGCGCAGTTTGTCTCGATGTGCCGCTAGCTCATATCGCCGCAACCGGTGCCGGCTCGGTGTCCGAACGCCGCCGCAGCGACGCGAACACCATCGGCACCGCGGCAGAAGCCAGCACAAACAACAGCGGCCGAATCGGCTGCAGGTAGCGCGGGTCCGGAATCACTGGCAAGTATGCAAGCGTGCCCAACACCGCGATCCAGCCGAGGGCTTGCGGCGCCCAGGACTCTTCGCGTCGGCCGCGCAGAATGCCATAGGCAGCCCCGAGCAACGCCAGCAGCATGACCGGCACATGGAGCCAATGCATCACGGTGTGCGAAGCCTTCATCACGGCCTGACGTTCGTACGGCGAGTTGGCGACCGGATACACGTAGACGTCGCGCCCCTGCACCAACGGCCAACTCCACAACCACACCGGCTTGTCGAGGGCATACCACTTCAAGTAGCGCAGCGGTTCGGCCCGCACGCGCGACCAGAGCACTTGGCCAAGATTCGACCACGACGAACCGAATTCGGGCTGCGCCGGATCTGCACGGTATGGAAATCCGAAGGAGCCTTCGTCTTCGTAGATCATGCCCGGATAGCTACCGTGGCTGATCGATGCCGTCGCCCGCTCACTGCCGCGGCGGGCAAGCTCAGTGGTCTGGTTGCGCACGTTCCACAAAACGAACGGCAACAACGCGACGACGAACACGGTGATGGCTCGACGTCGATCTAGCCGCCACAACGCGTAGCCAGCGACCAGCGGCAAGAACACCATCGTCTCGTTGCACAGCGGTGCAAAGCCGAGCACCAACGCGCCTACGACGTCACGCTTTGTGCTGCGCGAGCCAACAAGCAGCCACATACCGCTCGTCACGACGAACGCCGCCAGGCACTCGGTCAGAACGAAGCCGGTCGTCACCACAACGTGCGGGCTCAGCGCGACCAAGACGGCTGCAAACACGGCCGGTGCAAACGACACGAACTGTCGTGCCAGCCGGTAGCTCAGCAAGACCGTCAGCGTGGAGAGCACGACCTGCAACCAACGAGACAGGTCGTACCAACTGTCGCCACCGAGCAAGCGACAGAGCGCGAGGAACAGCGGGAAGCCGGGCGAACGGAAGGAATCCGGCAGCGGCTCTGGCTGCTTCGACATCGAGTAGACGCCGTGCTCGACCAGGTTGTACGCATACTGGGCGTATTCGCCTGCATCAACCCGCAACGGCGCCGGCATCTCGGCGCCGACAACAAACGCCGCACGCGCTGCCAGGGCAACGACGAGGACGATAGAAACGAGGACGGCACGTTCGGCGGGGCGCACCCCATACCATCGGCCAAACAGCCGGGCCGACTCAACGCGCTACGGCTACAGGCCGGAAAAGACCGCGACCGTGCTCTCCAAGCCGCTTTGCTGGTCCCGCAAGATCACTGCCATCTGGCATGCGCGACGACTCATTCGCAGCAAGCACGCGGTCCTCGGAACATCCTGCAGCGCAACGTCGAGTGTCAGCACGTCGACACCTTCCTCACTACTGACGACGATCCCGGTCAGCGCTGCAAAGGGCGGCAATGGCACCATCACGACCTGCTCGTCGTCGAAGTCCGGTTCGTGCTGGGCCCGCTTAGCCAGCGTTTTGGCAAACGACCGGCACAGCTGGCCCCATTGCTCAAGATCGGTCGCCCGCCCACAAACCGCGAGGTCGTCGTGGTTCGCGAGCACTTGATGCGCCAACAAGACACCGTGCTCACCATCCCCGACGACGGCAACGGGCACGGGCAACGCTGCCGGGGTACTGCAAGCACCGAGAAGCAAAGCCATTGACAAGGTCTGAATGCGCATCGCTCGCAAGCGTAAGCTTTCGCGGTGCATTGGCTACCATGCACCCATGCGCAGAGCCCCCATCTCGATCGCGATCCCACTCGCCATCAGCCTCCTACCGACGTCGCTCGCAGCGCAACTGCCAAGCAAGGAGATGGCGCAGGCGGCAGCGGCCTACGCGGCCAAGATCACGGCCTCTGCGATCTTCGTCAGTGGCCGGACACTGGAGTCCGTTCTCGACCAGGAACTTGCCCCAACCCGCCCGCTCGAAGCACTGATCAAGCCGCTGCTGCGCTTCGACATCGACCACGACAACCACCGCGTCACGGTGCGATTGGGCCAGGCACGGGCCGTCGCGGAACGATTGCCATCGCTGGGTTGCGTACTGATCGTGTCGGACACCGCGCCCAACAAGGCTCGGCGCCAACTGCGCACCCCGGGCACGCCAGTCCGCGTGGTCGCCGACGGCGCCCACTGGCCGGACAACGAGACCGTCATGGCGAAGCCAGCGACCGGAATCGACCACGAGCAACTCGACGCGGCCATCGAGCGCGCCTTCGCAGAACCCAACCCGAAGCAACCGATCAACACGCGCGCCATCGTCGTGGTCCACAAAGGCCAACTGGTTGCCGAGCGCTACGCCGAGGGCTTTGAGCAATCGATGCCACTGCCGGGCTGGTCGATGACCAAGACGTTGACCAACGCACTCGTCGGCATGCGCGTTCGCGACGGCAAGTTTGCCCTCGACGCCAAGGCACCGGTCCAGGCTTCGCTTGACGATGCGATACGGCCAGCAACCGTGCGCAACCTGATGACGATGACTGCCGGCATTGCGTGGAACGAAGACTACTCCGACCCCAACAGCCATGCCTTGCGCATGCTGTTTGGCTCCGCCGATCACGCCGCTGTCTACAAGAAGCAACCGCAAGTCCGGAGCGCCGGCGACCAGTTCCAATACGCCAGCGGCGCAACCAATCTGCTGTGCAAGCTGTTGCGGGAGTCCTTCGACAACGACACGTCCTACTGGCAGCAACCCAGCCGCCTGTTCGACGACTTGGGTATGCGCACCGCGGTTCTGGAAACGGATCCGAGTGGCACATTCGTCGGCAGCTCGTACTGCTACGCCTCGGCGCGCGACTGGGCGCGACTCGGATTGCTGTTCCAGCAAGACGGCATCTTCTTTGGCAAACGTCTGCTACCAGAAGGCTGGGTCAAGCAATCGACCACGCCGGTCGCCGCCAGCCATGGCCGCTACGGCCACCAGATCTGGCTAAACGCGGATCCCGTGAATCACGGCGAGCCAGATCGTTTCGGCAAGCCAACCCGCAACGGGGACTCGACCCGCAAGTGGCCGGATCTGCCCGCCGACCTGTTCAGCATGGACGGTCACGAAGGCCAGTATTGCGTGATCTCGCCAACTGCCGAACTGGTCATCGTGCGCCTGGGCTGCACCAAGAGCGGCGGGTTTGACCTGCACGGCTTCCTGCGTGAAGTGCACGCTGCCGCGAGTCACTAGACAGAACGCGTGCAGAGCCTGCTGCTCTGTCTGCCTTCTGCCTTATCGACCTTCGGGTGGCAGCAGTTCCTTCCACGGACCGTTAGGGTCCGGGACACCAGGCTTGCGTGGCTGTAGGTAGTCAGCCCATCGACGCGAGAACCGTAGGTCGCCGGCCACCAGCTCTTCGAGCCCAGCGTGCTCCTTGAGGATCTTGCGAAGCACCTCGGCTTTGCGAGTCACGGGCACACGATCCAACGGACTGTCGACCGGGTGTCCGTAGCCAAACACCACCGGCTGATCATCGTCACGCTTCAGATGCACGCGAACCTCGGGGTATTCGGGACCACGGATCCAGCGTTCGCCCAAGTTGGTCGCGTCGATTTCCATCAGCCGCGGGCACTGCTCGACCAGCGGCGCCACTTGATCATTCCATTCCTTGGCGATCCCGACCGCGACGCGAACTCGCGGTTCGTCGCTCGCTTGACCGGGCACGACCTCCATGGTCGGACTGCCACCTTCGCGATAGAGGCGAAGCTGCGGCAAGTCACAATCGACCCAAGGCAGCATGATGCCAGCCTCGTCGACCAGGCAGAGGGCCTCGGAATCCGCGGTCAAGACCGAGATCACCGGCCTGCGCAAACTCAAATGCAGACGAAAGCGGTCCGGGAAGACCCGCTCGACTCGCACATGGCGCACCCAAGGCGTTGCCAACAGGCCATCGCGCATACGACGCGACGTTTCCTCGTCGAGCATGCCGATCTCATCGGACAGCCACGGCGAAACCGACTCGGCGACGGCAAGCAGCATTTCGCCGTCAAGCCAATCGGGACGATCGATGAACCCGACACGGTCGAGAGCGACCATGGGGCCAGGCTGCGCTTCACCGCCAAATCGGGCGGCGAGCACGGCTGCGGCATTTGGCCCGCAGAACCAGACGGTGACGGCGAACGCGACTAGCACGAACACCCGAACCGCCCATAGGGACTGGTTCGACTTCATCTAGCGGTGACACTCGGGTGAGGCACGCGATCAAACGTGCGCTCTAGAGATGCACCGCGCGACAACTCACGATGAGCGCGCGCGGTAGTGGTCCGGCTGTAGTGAAGACGATCAGTTAAGGCGAGCCACGACCGGCTTGTTCTCGACCTTGGCGCGCTCACGAGAGCCGCCGCTGACCATCTCGCAGTCGTCGGTAAAGATCTCGAGCGTGTCGAGAACGTTCTCGATCAGATCGCGGTCGAGCGTGACTTCACGCGCGCCCTTGGCGGCCTCGAGCTCGTGATCGAGCAGGCGCGTCATGATCTTGAGTTGGGAGAGGTGGCGACCGACGAACTTGCCGACGTTGACTTCGGACTTGCTTTCCATTGTAGGCTCCAGAGCAATGCCCGGTATGGGCTGACTGGTTAGGGAGGCGCGGTGGTGACCCCCACCGCTTGTAGACCGGAACGGCTGCGTATGGACGATGTGCCCTTGCACGGTGTCCGCAGCCGCGTGCGAAATGCTCCGTCTGACTAACGGAACATCGCCGAAGCATAGCAATGCAACGGAATCAAACCAGTGAGTGATTTCGGGATGACTCGTATCCAGCGTGGGTAACTCTCCACAATCGGTGTGAGTACCTGCCGGGGCCGCGCCCCCTGTCGAGCGATCGCAAGTTGGCCTGGCCAGTAGCACTTCTCGCGTTCACCGAGACGCTGTGCGATGCTGCAACTTGTGCCCAAACGCCAGAAAGGACCGGATCAAGATCCGGCAAAACAGATTCAATTCAAGGGCTACACGCTCAACTCGTTCCAGGTCGAAGCCGCTGAGGCAATCGATTCCGGTGACAACGTGCTGCTCGCGGCCCCAACCGGCGCCGGCAAGACGCTGGTCGCCGAGTATGCGATCGAGCAAGCGGTCAAGTCCGGCCGACGCGCGATCTACACCAGCCCGATCAAGGCGTTGAGCAACCAGAAGTTCCGCGACTTCAAAGCCGACGGCCTGCGGGTTGGCTTGATGACGGGCGATCTGACCCTCGATCCAGATGCGCCGCTCGTCATCATGACGACTGAGATCTTCCGCAATGCCGTGTTCGAAGATCCAGAACGCTTCGCCGACACCGACTTCGCGATCTTCGATGAAGTGCACTTTGTCGACGACGTCGATCGCGGCACGGTGTGGGAAGAGAGCCTGATCTTCGCCCCCGATCACGTTCGCTTTGTCGGCCTGTCCGCAACGATCGCCAACCTGCATGAGTTCGGCGAATGGGTGCGCGAAGTGCGGCCGCAAGCGTTGACGGTGATCGAGCACAAGGAACGTCCCGTGCCGCTGTCCCACCGACTGTTCCACAAAGACGCCGGAGTGTTCCAACTGGCGCAACGTTCGCGCGCCATCGCGCTGCACGAACGCGCCGCAGAACAAGAGCGGGCCTCTGGCAACAAGCACGGCCGCCCCGACCGCAACGCGCGCTTCGGCAAGCGCGACCGCAAGGACAACAAGCGGGGCCGCCGCTTCCCCACCGGGCCGCGTCCGTATGTGATGCTGCTCGACGAGATCCAGAATCGCGAATTGCTGCCAGCGCTCTACTTTTGCTTCTCGCGCAAGGAGTGCGAGATCAAAGCCGAGCGCAGCATGCAACGTCGCTTGCTCAGCCGCGAAGAGCGACTCAAGATCGACGACCTGTTCTACGAAATCTGCGAACGGTTCGAACTCGACCCGAAGGAAGATCCGGCGTTGGCCGCGATCCACGACCGCGCGATGTCAGGCGTCGGTTTCCACCACGCCGGGGTGTTGCCGATCCACAAGGAAGTCGTCGAGCGCCTGTTCACGTCGGGCCTGCTGAAGCTGCTGTTCACGACCGAGACGTTTGCGTTGGGCATCAACATGCCAGCACGCACGGCGATCTTCGATCTGCTGCGCAAATACGACGGCGTGCAGATGAACTATATGAAGGCGCGCGACTACCTGCAGATGGCGGGACGCGCCGGTCGCCAAGGGCTCGACGCGAGCGGCTTGGTGATTTCGATCCTCGAGGACGAAGACCTGCTGGACGCGCCTCTGTCGCGTTATCACAGCGGCAAGGTCGAGCCGATCACCTCGCGCTTCAACCTGTCCTATTCGACGATTCTCAACCTGTACGACCGCCTTGGCACCAAGGGGCTGCAGTCGGCATACGACAAGAGCTTCGCCGCCTTCCAAGCGATGAGCGGCTCGGCATCGGCTCGCAAGAAGAAGCGCGCCGCGGCACACGCGGCGCTGGCAAGTCGGGTCAACGTGCTGCGCGCGGCTGGCTACATCGACCCGGATGGCTTGATGCCGCGCGGCAAGATCGCGCAACGCATCAACGGCTACGAAATCCAAGTCGCCGAACTGATGTTCAGTGGCGTGCTAGAGGAGATGGACATGCACCAACTCGCCGCCACGTTTACGGCGCTGATCTACGAAGAGCGTCGCCGCTCTGATGGCCAGCAACGTGACGACGGCCCGTTGATGAAGAAGGCAAACAACGCGGTGCGCCGCTTCCGCGAGATCGAGACGGCGCAAGGTGTACTGCATCCGGTCAAAGAACCGGACTGGGGCATCGCAGCGGCCGTCGACTGCTGGAGCAAGGGCGGCTCGGTCGAAGACCTCGAACAACTGACGCGCGGCGATGCCGGCGATGTCGTTCGCAACCTGCGCATGGCAATCCAGATGATGCGCCAGGTCGCGTTGCAAACTGGCAAGGGGGAGTCGCTGACTCACCGCCTCGAAGAAGCGATCGTCGCCATCAACCGCGATGTCGTCGATGCGAAGCGCCAGTTCGAGCTCGGGTAAGCAAGCCGACTCCGCCAAGCGCCCTCACCAAGTCTCCCCACCCAGTCTCCCCACCAAGGCCCCCTACCATGGGGCCTTCACTCGGCCAGCAGCCCAACCAAGGCTACCGGCGATCCGCAGGCCATGGTGCACGCCGTAAACTCCAGTAATGCGAGCACTCGTTGCTCGCCAACTGACCGCCGTGACCATCCTGCACCGACAACCGAATCTGCTGGTTGGCAACGCCACCAATGGCGTGCCCGCTGGTTGCTGTATGACCAAGACCTGGTTCCCGAAGGCCCTGCTCGCGCTGCTGTCGTTCTCGCTTCTGCTCGCCACCAGCTGCAACAAGTCCTCGCCCCAAGAACCACCGAATCAGCTGCCAACGGCCGAACGTAGCTGGCAAATG
The DNA here is from genome assembly GCA_963974725.1 of uncultured bacterium. Classification (GTDB taxonomy): domain Bacteria; phylum Planctomycetota; class UBA1135; order UBA1135; family UBA2386. Next base: position 8,198 of record CAXBFC010000292.1, read on the forward strand.
GGTTTTGCAGCCACTCCCCCGGAGCCTAGTGTCTCGGCTGTCTTGCAAGGCATCGACCTATGGAGCCAACGCTCTGAGCTTGCGGTGATCCACGAACAGCTGCCGTGGACGGACTTGCTTATGGGCATGACGCCGCAGGAAATCCTGATTCGGGACAAGGTGCAGGTGGTCGATTACATGCGCCAACGCGGGCTTCGCTTGGTGTTCATGGCCGACCTGACCGATGGCTTGTCCCGCGCCGAAGAAGCACCGCAGCTGCGAGCCCTTGGCCGCAGCCTGACCGAGCCCGCCGTGCAACAGCTCGCACGCGACTACGTGCTGGCGGTCGCCGCGCTACTGCAGCCGGAGTTCCTCGGCCTGTCGGCGGAGACCAACCTGGTGCGCGCGGCAGCGCCGGCCTCGATCTACAACGCGATCGTCACCACGGCCAACGCCATGGCGGCGGACCTCTTGACCGCACAAGTCGATGCCGTGCTGTTCCACAGTGTTCAGGTCGAAACCGCCTGGGGACTGTTCAGCAACTCACCGTACCTAGGCATCGATCAGGACCTGCAGGACTTCCCGTTCTCCGCGGCGTTGGCGTTGTCGTCGTATCCGTACTTCGTGTTCGACGAACCAGAAGCGATCCCGGATGACTACTACACGCGGCTTGCGGACGTGACGCAGCTACCCTTGATGGTGATCGAGGGGGGCTGGACCAGCACTTCGGTCGGGACCGTGACATCCTCGCCCGAGTTGCAGATGCGCTACCTGGCGCGCCACGAAGAGCTGCTCGAAAGCGTCGCAGCAACCATGTGGCTGCAGTTGGTGTTTGCCGACCTCGACCTCAGCGCGTACCCAGCGCCGCAGCCGGTGAACTTGCCGCTGTTCATCGACATCGGCTTGACTGACCGCAACTTCGTGCCAAAGCCCGCCCTCGCGGAGTGGGATCGCATCTTCGCGCGGCCGCTCGCGCAATCGCTCTGAGTTTGCCCATGTGAGCCGAGTGAGCTCGGCGACACCGGCCGCTACGGCCGCGCTTTCGCCATGCCCGCAAAGCCAAACTTCGCGACCATCACGTCGAAGAACTGCTTCGGACTCTGCGCCAAGTGACGGAAACGCATCGGCGCGGCACGCATCGCAATCCGGGTGCCAACCGTCACCTTGATCTGCACCTGCCCGTCGACCACGCAATAGGCGTGCGGCGTGTCGCCGGTTTCAATGATCTCGAACTCAAGACCAGAGCCGATCGACAACACCACCGGACGAGAACTGAGTGAGTGCGATGCCAACGGCGTCAAGACCACGGCGTCCAGGTCGGGGGCCAACACCGGCCCGCCAGCAGCCATTGAGTAGGCCGTCGAGCCCGTCGCAGTTGCGGCGATGACCCCATCGCCTCGATAGGTGCCGATCTCGGCATCGCCGCGGCGCACGCGCACGATGATCATGCCGCCGGCACCAGCGCGACTGATCACGACGTCGTTGAGGCCGAGCACATTGTTGGGGTTGCTTGCGGTCGACTCATCATCCTGCTCGCCGCCCTCGACCAGGCAACGGAACATCAACCGGTTTTCTTCACACAGTTCGCCGGCGAGCAAGGCCTTCAAACCAACTTCGGTTTGCTCGTCTTCGAACGCCGTCAAGAACCCGAGTCGGCCCCGATTGATGCCCAGCGTCGGTCGCTGGTTCTCGGCCATGCGTCGAGCGGCCGCGAGCAGCGAGCCATCGCCACCCCAGACGACGACGACGTCGGCGTTGCGGTCGTGCAACGGGATGTCGCGATCGGTGACCTCCTCGGTTGCGATTCCACGGGCGTGAAACCATGCCGCGTAACGAGCAACGAGTTCGGCGGTGCCACCCTTGCGAGCGTCACCGACCAGCAGCACGCGTTGAATCTCCGGCTTGGCCATCGCCTCTTGGTTGTCCGTGCCCCCTCAGGCGGGGCGGGCGTGATGCATCACGTATTGACGGCTACGTCTTTGGCAACGCGAAATCGCTGTGCCACATGCCTCGGCGTCAAACCGACGTGCTCAATGATTTGCGCACGCGACATGTGTTCGAAGATGTC
>CAXBFC010000293.1:0-10228 GCA_963974725.1 uncultured bacterium
CAAGCCCGTGATCGGCGGTGAATACGATCAACGTGTCGTCCTGCAAGCCGGCGTGCACAAGCGTCTCGATCACGCGCCCGACTTGGTCGTCGAGGTGGGCGACCAGCGCGCGGTATTCGACCAATTGATCGCGCAGCAGTTCTTCGTCGCGCGGCCAGCCGAGCAGGTTCTCGTCGCGCACGGTCATCGTCATCTTGCCCAGATTCAGACCGTGCTGGCCGCGGAAGTTCGCAGGCAACTCGGGGCGCGGTAGATCCTTCAGCTTGTCGAGCCACTGCTGCGGCGGATCGCGCGGATCGTGCGGCGACGTAAACGGCACATAGGCAAAGAACGGTTTGTCGGTGCCAGATGCCTTGTGGCGCTTCAAGAAGTCGATCACCGCGTCAGCGAAGTGCTCGCTCGAATGGCCGGCAGGCTTGCGCTTGTTGACGACCTCGCCGTCAACGACATCGCACAACGGCACCTGGAAGTGGTCACACATGCCGCCGCGGAAGACACCGCGCGCATTCGGGAACGAACGCGTCAACGCCTCGTCGCCGTTGTGCCACTTGCCGGTCGCAAACGTTTCATAGCCAGCACCGCGCAGATACTGCGGCAGCGTCTTGATGCCCTTCAGGTTGTCTGGCGCGTGCGTCAACATACGACCCGACATCAGCATCGCGCGCGACGGAGCGCAGACGGCGCCGTGGCGCGAGCCCATGCAGTAGATCTGGGTCAGCTTGGTGCCGCGCGCGGCGAGCGCATCGATATGCGGCGTGTGCACATCCTTGCCGCCAAACACGCCAACCGTGTCGGCCCGCAAATCGTCGGCAAAGAAGAACAGGATGTTCGGTTGCTTTGGCTTTGACGCGGCGTCGTCTTGCGACACGGCGCTGCCCAAACACAACGAGCCAACCAACAAGCACAGCAATCGCATCATCATTGTTTCTTCTCCTTCGCTAGCCGCGGCGCACTGTGGCCACGGTCGCGAACATCTTTGAGCAAGGCACGAAGCTCCGCGACCACGCGCTGATTCTGGTCGGCGAGATTGACCTGCTGTCCAAGGTCCCGCTCCATGTCACACAGCACCACGTCTGCGCTGTTGGCCGGATACCGCGAAGCCAGCCACTTTGGCACGCGGCTGTGCGTGCCGTCTTTGTGGTCGATCAGCGACCACTTGCCGCGACGGATCGCCCATTTCTTGGCGAACGTGTTGTGCACCAAGAAGTCGCGCACCCGATCGACTTCCTCCAGCCACAACGGCATCAAGTCAAAGCTGTCCTCCGCCTGATCCGCCGGCAACTCAAACCCCACCAGGCGCGCCATCGTCGCCATCAAATCGACCTGCCCTACCAGTGCGTGATTGGTCTTCTGCGCGTCGACGACATCCGGCCAGCGCACGATCATCGGCACGCGGTGGCCGCCTTCCCAGACATCTCGCTTGACTCCGCGCAACTTGCCAGAACTGGCATGCTCGAACTTGCGCAGCCGTTCGTAGGCGTAGTGTTCCGGCCCATTGTCCGAGGTGAACACCACCAACGTATCGCCGGCCAACCCCGCCTCGTCGAGCGCCGCCAGCACCGCGCCAACGGTCGCATCGGTCTGCGCCACGAAGTCGCCGTATGGCCCGGCATCGCTACTACCAACATGCGAACCCGACGGCACGATTGGCGCGTGCGGTGACGTGAACGGCACGTAGAGGAAGAACGGTTGCTCCGCATCTTTCTGGGAGTGCACGTACGCAACAGCACGTTGGGTCAACTCTGGCATCACCGCATCCAACCGCCAGCCTTCGGCCATCGGACCGGGCCGCCCTTCGTGGTTGCCTTCCGGGGGCGTCGGGCTCGCGGCGTACGGAACCGTTGGCGCAGTCACCACATGGTCATTCTCAATCCACGTGTACGGCGGAAAGTTCGGCACGTCGTCGCCGAAGTAGTATTCGAAGCCGTGCGCCAACGGCCCGCCCGCAACGGGCTTGCTCCAGTCGAACTGGTCCGCCGTGAAGCCCTTGCCCTTTTGCGGCTTCGCCCCCTTCTGCTTGAGCGCGCTCCAATCCCAACCAAGATGCCATTTGCCAATGCACGCGGTGCGATACCCGCGCTGCTGCAGCATCTCCGGCATCGTCAAGCGATCGTCGGCAAACACCGACGGCCCGAACGCCTGCACGATGCCGTGGAACTTGCGCCAGTGATGCCTTCCGGTCAGCAACGCGTAGCGCGACGGCGTGCAGATGCCCGACGAGCTGTGCGCGTCGGTGAAGCGCATGCCTTGGCTCGCAAGCCGGTCGAGGTGCGGGGTCGGGATCTTCGAATCCGGGTTGTAGCAACCGACGTCGCCGTAGCCGAGATCGTCGGCATAGAGAATGACGATGTTCGGCAGCCGCATGGTTCGCGACGGAATCGACGACGTCGGCGTTCCGCTGCACGCTGCTACAGCAAGGCCAAACACGAAGGGGTAGAGTGCGCGCACGACAACGAGCGTAGCGGCGGCGCGTGCCCGCTTCGACAACCCCGTTACTCGTTGCTGCGCGGCAGGTAGCTGTGTCGACTGCACACCCGCAACTCTCCTACATGGTCGCAAAGCGCACAATCACGGTGCTAGTCACCGCATGCTTGCTGGCGGTTCTCGTGATCAGCCTGCAATGGACCGAAACTCCGCCGGCTCCCCCGCCGGGCAGCACCACCGACGCGCCACCGGGTGTGATGCCACCCGAACATACAGCGCCTCACCAGTCGGCGCCGCGAGTCAACACCACCCCGCTCGACGACGCACGCAATCGCGTCGCCGGCAGCGGCGTCGTGGTGCGCGGACTCATCCTCAACTTTGACGGCCCCAGAGCCTGGCTGGCCAGCCCGACCAAGATGCTCGGCTCTGCCGTGCGCGACGCGGACGGATCGTTCGAACACACTTGTGATGGACCGCTCACGAGCCTGGAACTTCGCGCCATCGCCACCAATGGTGCAGAACGTAAGCAGCTGTTCAGCCGCCCAAAAAGCGAAGCATGGTCGCGATGGGATCTCGGCGACATCGACATGGGCGGCGCGGAGGTCACGCTCGAGTTCACGCTTGAGTATGACCCCGACGTGATCCAGCACATGCTTGCGTGCAACCAGACGCGGGCTTCGGTCACGGTCGTCGAGCCAAGCGCGAAGTCTTCGAAGCTTGCCGTGGTCGAGTTCGACCTGACCGCACTTCCGAGTAGCAGGAGAAGTTCGATCACCAAGGAAGCCGTCGTAAGAACCGGTCAGCCCGGCGCGGACCTGCTCGTCACGTGGCAGTGCTTCTACGTGCACAACATTCTCACGCCATCAACCACGGCGCGTGACCGACAAACACTCGCCGGCGAACTCGGGCCACGTCGCACGTCGAGCCTGCACCTTGTGCCAGAACAAGAAGTCCGCGGTCAAGTGACCAACAAGCTTGGCGCGACATGCCCAGGCGTCTCCGTCGTGCTAACAACCCAGACGGGCGACTACCCGAAGAGGATGAGTGTCAGAACCAGCCCGGAAGGCAACTACAGCTTCCACGTGGCTCTCAACGCCACGGGAACCGTGGGGCTTGGCGGCACGATCCAATACACCACCGACGATGGGCAGCAGGTCCCGTTCGCCGCCGGCGCGATCGCCAACCTGCGCATGCAGGTGACCACCGCGCAAGTACGCTTGGTGGACGCATCTGGCCAAGCGATCCACAACTACCGCATGCGCTCCATTCTCTCGGGCACCTTCGCGCCGTGGCAAGTTGCGGAGGCCATCCACCCAAACGGCATCACCCAGACTACCGTCGAACAACTCGCGATTGGGCGTTGGCTGTGCTTCGACGTCGGCGAGAAGCGCCGACAGATCTTCATGGTGCCGGCGAACTGGCTCGACCCCGACGACCGAAGTGTGCGTGAGGTGAGCGTCACGCGCTTCGCTCCCTCCGCGACGATCCACGTCACGCGCGGCTCCGCGGATCCGATCTTCCGGGGCAAGTCGAGACTGCAGTTTGTTGGCAAGAACGAACTGGTGGGGCTGCAGTTCTCGATCCCTGCGCCGCCGGCCGGTGACTGGCTGATCGAAGACGTGCCAGTCGGCACCTTCGAGTACTCGCTCCACAAACTGCGCGAGATACCGATCGAGGGCGAGATCGTGGTCACCGCCGGCCGCCACGTCGCCCTGCACCTCACGCGCTAACGCCAGCGGCTCAGAGGTCCGAACGCTCGCGCCTCACGGTGTGAGCACTTCCCACGCGCACCACTGAGGCAACTTAGCGCGACGCCCGTACTGGGACTGCTACTTCGCCTGCCGCCAGCGATCGAGCGCCACGGCGGCAACGATGATCACGCCGGTCATGACTTCCTGAACCCAGTTGTCGAGGCGGACCTTGGTGCAACCGTTGTCGACTACGGTCATGATCAGTGCTCCGATCAGCGTGCCGCCGATCGCACCCTTGCCACCGGCCAGCGAAGCACCGCCAATGACGGCGGCGGCAATCGCCTTCAGTTCCAAACCCTGACCGGTTGTCGGATCGCCCATCTGCAGATACGAAAGCTGCATTACCGCAGCGATGCCGGCACACGCGCAACCGAGCACGTAGACGCGCAGTTCGGTCTTCGGCAAGTTGACGCCGCACAAGCGGGCCGTTTCGCGACTCGACCCGAGCGCGACAACGTGGCGACCGAACACCGAACGGCGCAACAACAGCGAGGCCACGATCGCGACCACCAGCAAGACCCAGACGCCGGGCGGCAACATGCCGCCGGGCTCCATCAAGCCACTGAGGGTTTCATTGGTTTCGAAGTAGATCGGCTGGTTGTCGCCGAGGCCCTTGGCGATGCCGCGCAGAGCCCCCCACAAACCGAGCGTCACGATGAACGGCGTCAGCGGCAGCGATTGCCGCAGGCGCACGCTGGCAAACCACACGCCGGTGCCGACGCCCGTGCCGAGCAATAGCGACCACAAGGCGCCCATGCCCGCAGTCAACCAGACCACCAGGCCGCCTGAAACTCCGGCCAACAGCACGCGCAGCAACGCGCCGATCACCAACGCGCCAATCAGCCAGCCGACCACGCAACCGGTCAAGACCGTCGCGCCAGCCGCCAGCCAGAAGCCGTGCCCGTCCTCCATCACCATCGAACCGACCATCGCGGACAGTGCGATGTTGGCGCCGACCGACAAATCGATGCCGCCACTGACGATGATCCAGGTGGCTCCGACCGCAGCCGTGCCAACAACCGCAGTCTGCAGCAGCATCAACTCTTGGTTGGACCAACTGGTGAACGTGCCGCCAGCCCAAACGGCGAACAGCCCCCAAGTCACCAACAACCCGAGCAGCGGGCCAGCCTCACGCAATCCTGTCTTGCTCAAAAGTGCCGCGAGCTTCATGCAATTCCTTCAGCTTGCCGTCCCACCGTCATTTGGTTGAGCAGCGTGTGTTCGTCAAGTTCGGCAACCGGGCGAGCCGGCAGCACATCGCCACGGGCGACGACCGCAATGCGATCGGCCAACCCCAGCAACTCGGGTAGGTAGCTGGAGACCACCAGCACGGCTTTGTTGTGCTGATGCGCCAACTCGTCAATCAACTTGTAGATCTCGGCCTTGGCGCCAACATCGACGCCGCGGGTTGGCTCATCGAGTAGCAGCACGTCGCAGTCCGCGGCCAACAAACGCGCCAACGCGACCTTCTGTTGGTTGCCGCCGGACAGTTCCTGAATCGCCTGACCAGCATCGCGGAACTTGACGCCAACACGCTGCAACCACTCGCCGGCGTCGTGCTCGAGCTTCGCCCCAGACAGTACACCGCGGTTGGCTCGACCCGACAGGCACGGCAGCCACAAGTTCTCGGCCAACGACTGGTCCAGTGACAAACCTTCGTGCTTGCGGTCTTCACTCAGCAAGCCAATGCCCTGCTCCCAGCGTTCGCGCGGCGAGCGCCAACCGTCGTAGGCGAGCGCAGTGACTTCGCCCGACGCAACTTCGTCGAGGCCAAAGATGCAGCGCAGCAACTCGGTGCGCCCCGCGCCAACCAGCCCCGCGATACCGAGCACTTCCCCGCGGCGCAACGTCAACGTCGCATCGACAGGCAAGCTGCGCCCGGCAAGACTTCGTAGCTGCAACGCAACGTCGCCTGGCTCGCACGGCGAACGATGGTACAGCTGCTCGACGTTGCGGCCAACCATCGCGGCCACCAGACCGTCGTGGTCGATGTCCTTCATCGCACCCGTCGCCACGGTCTCGCCATCGCGCAACACGGTGTAGCGGTCGGCAACCGCGAACAACTCCTCGAACACGTGCGACACGTAGACCACGGCGACGCCCGTACTCGCCAACTCGCGCATTCGCTTGAGCAACGGTCCGACGTCGGCCTGGGTCAGACTGGAGGTCGGTTCGTCGAGCACCAACACCCGCACATCCTGGGTCAACGCGCGCGCAATCTCGACCAGCTGCTTGTCCGCCGGCGGCAACGTCGCGACCAAGCGGTCGGGGTCGAGGTGTTCGCGGCCGACGCGCGCCAACGCCGTCAGCGATTGCGTGCGCAAAGCTTTGCGGTCAACGAACAGTCCGCGCCTGGGCTCGCGGCCAAGGAACAGGTTCTCGGCGATGGTCAGATCCGGGGCCAACGCCAATTCTTGGTGGATGATCGCCAGGCCAGCAGCGCCGGCTTCCGACGGATCGGCCGGCATGTGCATCAAGCCGTCGATTTCCATCGAACCCGAGTCCGCCATGTGCACGCCGGCGAGCGCCTTCAACAGCGTCGACTTGCCGGCCCCGTTCTCGCCCACCAACGCATGAACCTCACCCGCGGCGACATCGAGATTGACGCCGGCGAGGGCATGGGTCGGGCCAAACCGCTTGTGCAGCGCCCGCACACACAGGCGCGATGGCGCGACGGTCATTTGAGCAGCGCCGCGATCTCGGGGTCTTCCATGTTGCCCTTGGTTGCCAACACACAGCCCGTGTCGACCGTCTTCTCGACGGCCTTGCCATCGATCAACATTTTCAGATGCTCAACAGCGAGCTGGCCCATGCGGCGTGGGTTCTGGACGACGAGCGCGTGAATCTTGCCATCCCGAAGCGGCTGGGTCACATCGAAGCCAACGAACTGCAACTTGCCAGTCATGCCGAGTTGATCGAGCGCGAGCATCATGCCGTTGGTCACCGGCTCACAGGGACAGAACACGCCGTCGGCCAACTTCAGGTCATCCGCCATGTTGAGCGCGGCGGTCTTCGCTTCGCCAATCGAAGCGCCGGCGTGGCGGTTGTCGACCAGGATCTCCAAGCCTGCTGCCCGCGCCACCTTCAAGAAGCCTTCTTCGCGCGCCGTCGTTGAGGCCGAACCAACCTGGTAGCGCAGCACCACGACCTTGCCCTTGTTGCCGAGCAAGCGCGCCATTTCCGTTCCGGCCAATTCGCCACTCTTACCGTTGTCGGTGGCAATGAAGCTGTCGAAGTCCTCGCCGACGGTGCCATCGAGCGCCGAGTCGAAGATCACGACCGGAATGCCCTTCGCCTTGGCACGCTTGACCTCAGGCACCAATGCCCGCGCGTCCAGCGGCGCGAGCGCAATGCCGGCGACGCCTTCGCCGATGAACTGCTGCACCAACTGCTTCTGCGTGGCGCGATCGTTCTCCGACAGCGGGCCCTTGAACATCATTTCGACGCCGGCCGTCGCGGCAGCCTCGGTGGCGCCGGCTTGCACCGCTTGCCAGAACACGTGGGTTGTGCCCTTTGGGATCACTACGATGCGCGCCTTGCCGGCATTCGAATCGGCGCCGCTACCCGTTGCGCCAGCGTCACCGCAGGCAGTTACCAGGAGGAACGACGAGAGCAACAGGACGTAGCGCGCCAAAGACATGGGGCGCGATGCTAGCGGCACAGGCCTCCGGAGCGAACTGCTTGCCAAGTTGCTGGTGAGATATGTGGGCTAGCTGCCTGCCAGCGTCAACACGATCAGCTGCGGCCGACAGAACAAGCGAACCCGCGGCGCATGCCCGCATTCGAGCCCGACGCCGCGACTGCAGCACAGCCACGCCTTGCCGTGCGCAAACACCCCACCACCGCCGAGCCAACGCGGCACGGCGGAGAAGATCACCGGTGGTCCGAAGCCCGGGACCTGCAGCTGGCCGCCGTGGGTATGGCCCGCGACGAATAGTGCGTCCGGGTCAAGGCTATCGCGCACGACACTCAGCATGAAGTCCGGAGCGTGGCCCATGACGATCGGAAAGCGATCTCCACGCAGTGACGCGACGACCGAACGATCGACGAACTTGGCGCGCGATCGCAGCCGCGACAAGCCAGTGATATCAATCGGGACGCCGGGCACCGAGATCCGATCGTCGATGAGCACCTGCACCTTGGTGCCGGCAAAGACGCGCTCGACGCCGCCGGCGGACTGATCCACATCCCCGTCGACGGCATACATGCCAAGCGGCGCATCGATACGGCGCAGTTGCTCGTGAAACAACGGCAGCAGCGGCGCCAGTTTTTCTTCGCGAACCTGCAAGTAATCGCCGAGGAACAGCACGATGTCAGGCTTGCTCGCCACCAGTTCGTCGAACGCATGGATCTCGTGCGCGCCAATCCGGTCCGTCTGCAAATCGGCGACGCACGCCACCACCAACGGCTTGGCCAATGCCCGCAACCTCGGACTGGTCACCGTGGCGTGCGTGACCTGCAAACGGCGCGGTTCGACTTCCTTGGCGAACACATAGACCGCTTCGCCCGCGACGAACGTGAGCAGCCACAACAGACTCAGTAGAGGCGCGTGCGGTCGCAGCCGGATCGCGCGCACGGCCACCACGGGCAGTACGACGCAAAAGATCGCATGCGTCAGGCCGCGCAACATCGCGAAGCCGCCGAATACGCGCATCGAAGTTCCGGCAATCGCCAGCATGCAACCGGCGAACGCCATCAATTGCAGCCACTCGAGCCAACGACTGCGAAATCGAACCCGCCACGCCAGAACAACACCCAGAACGAGCCCGACCACATCGAACACGCTGCACAGAACCAGAACCACCACGGCCGCAGTATGCACGTGATGTCGTGCAGATGACTGGAGCAATCCTTGCCCGACAGGCGGTCTGGCCCAACAATCCTCGCGTGCGCATTGATGCTCATCAGCACTTCTGGCGATATGACCCCGCCGCCTACTCGTGGATTGATTCGCGCATGCAGCGCATTGCCCGCGACTTCCTGCCCGATGACCTGCAGCCGCACCTCAAGGCTTGCGGCCTCGACGGTTCAATTGCCGTGCAGGCGCGTTCCAGCCTCGAGGAGACCAGGTTTCTGGTCGAACTCGCGCAAAACAACGACTGCGTCAAGGCCGTCGTCGGCTGGGCCGACCTCTGTGCCGACAACCTCGACGATGTGCTCGACGAACTGTGCCAGGACAGGCAACTGCGCGGCCTGCGCCACATCGTGCAGGACGAGCCCGATGACCAGTTCTTGCTGCGCAACGACTTCCAAGACGGTGTACGCAAACTCGCGGACCGCAACCTGGTCTACGACGTGCTGATCTACCCGCGGCAACTCGACGCCGCGGTGTCGTTCGTCGCTGCGCTGCCCGACCAACCGTTCGTGCTCGATCACCTGGCCAAGCCCGACATCAAGAACCAGGACAAGAATGCCTGGCAGCTCGGCTTCGACGGCATGGCGCAGTTTGAGCAGGTGAGCTGCAAAGTTTCCGGCATGGTCACCGAAGCCAAATGGAACGAATGGCAGCCGGATGACTTCCGCCACTACCTCGATTCGGCGCTCGAAGCGTTCGGTCCGGATCGCCTGCTGTTCGGCTCGGACTGGCCGGTGTGCCTACTCGCGGCCGACGACTACCAAAACGTCTACCAACTGGTCGCCGACTGGGCCAAGGCGTTGAGTGACAGCGAACAGCAGCAGCTGTTCGGCGCCAACGCGGCCCGCATCTACGGAATCACCAACTAAGCATGAGCAACACGTATCTGGTTACTGGCGCGATGGGCTGCATCGGCGCATGGGTCGTCAAGCAACTCGCCGAACGCGGCGACACTCCCGTCGTCTTCGACATCGGCGGCGACGCCCGTCGCATCAAGGACATCCTCGATGAAGGCACGTTCGCCCGCGTCAAGTTCGTCACCGGCGACATCACCGACCTGGAAGCAACCAAGAAGTGCGTCGCCGATGCCGCACCAAAGGCGATCATCCACCTCGCCGGCCTGCAGGTGCCGTTCTGCAAGGCGGATCCCGCACTCGGCGCCCGCGTCAATGTGCTCGGCAGCGCTCGGGTGCAGGGT
>CAXBFC010000294.1:0-10216 GCA_963974725.1 uncultured bacterium
GTCTCCGCCTGCCGCAAGCCCCACCGAACCTTCTCCTTGGTTCCCATCACCTGTGCACCCGCAATCGGCTCGCCCAAGCCATCCACGACACGGCCACGAATCGTGTTGGCTTCATACACGCGCAGGTCGACCGCAACGTGGGCATGGTCGGCGTTGAGCCTCGCTTGCACTACCGCCGTCGTTGTGTCCGGCGCGTGCGCGAGCACGTAGCACGTCGCCAGCGGCAAGTGCCCGAGCACGAACATGCCGTTGCCATCTGTTCTCGAGCGGGCCAACACCTTGCCACCAATCCGCTGGTCAGCAGCGAAGACTTCCACGTTGCGCAGCAACTCGCCATCCTGGCCGCGAACGAAGCCTTCTACCGCGCCGGTCTCGCGCACCGCACCCTGTGCGGCAAGGTCTGGAGCCACGACGATCGACTGTCGGTCGCGCTGGTCGACTTCATCGATGTAGATGAACCGCCAGCACACCGAAGCCTGCGGTTCTTGGCTCGGCAGACTCCCCCCCGCTACGAGCCAAGCAAGAACCAGTCCCCATCGATTCCAAGTCATCGGCCCCACCATACCGCAAGGGCGGAACCATGCCTGAAGCAACGCGGCGTGATGAAGCGGACGGGCTATCCGCGACGTCGCGCATGTCTCGATCTACGAAGTCCGAAACGGCCTTCGCTAAGGACTTGGTCGCGATCCCAGCTCAGCGAATACACTCTTGAGCAGACATGACCGACGATTCCGACGACGACGCCAGCGCCGAGCCCAAGAAGACCGAGCGCACGCCGATGACCGCCATCGGGATGACGCTGGGCATGTCGTTTGGCGTCGCCTTCGGGGCAGCGTTCGGTGACATGAGCTCTGGTCTGATTTGGGGAATGATCATCGGCATGATCGCCGGCAGCGTGCTCGACGTTCGGGCCCGGTCCCAAACTTGAGCAATCGGGGCAGCGGCTGAGGCAGGCTCGTCGCGAGTCTGCCGCTGCATCATTGACTCACTGCCAGAACTGCCGTTGAGTCCAAGGCGTGCTGTTTCGCTTCAGCCTCTACGGGTTCCTCAAGAACCAGCGCTACTTCGAACCGTTCCTGATCCTCGCGTTCGTCGAGAAGGGCATGTCGTTCTTCGCGATCGGAGCGCTGATCGCATTCCGCGAGATCGCGACCAACGTGCTCGAGATCCCATCCGGTTCGATCGCGGACCTGCTCGGGCGACGCCGCTCGATGCTGCTGTCGTTTGGCGCGTATCTGTGCAGCTTCGTCGTGTTCTGGCTGGCGAACGAACCGTGGCTCTTGTGGCCGGCGATGTTCTTGTTTGCGATCGGCGAGGCGTTTCGCACGGGCACGCACAAGTCGATGATCTTCGAGTGGCTGCGGCGCGAAGGGCGCAGTGACGAGAAGACCAGAGTCTACGGCCACACGCGTTCATGGAGCAAATTCGGCTCGGCGGCTTCGGTAGTGATCGGGGCGGCGCTGGTGTTTTGGCTCGACAACTACGCTGCGGTATTCTTGCTGTCCGCGGTTCCAACGGTTGGCAACCTGATCAACCTCGGCAGCTACCCGAAATATCTGGATGGCGAACCGACAGCAGCCGTCGGCTGGCGGGAAGTGTGGCAACACAGTCGCACCGCGATCGTCGAAGCCGTGCAGAAGCCGAAACTTCGCCGCCTGATGACCGAGTCGATGAGCTTCGAAGGCGTTTTCCACGCCAGCAAGGACTACCTGCAGCCGTTGTTGGCGGCGGCCGCAACGGCCTGGTTTGCCGTGCAGCTGGATGCGGATCCAGGTCAGGCAAGTGGCTGGTCTGATCTGCAGCGAACGACGCTCTTGATCGCGCCGGTGTATCTGTGTTTGCACATCCTGTCGGCGTTCGCAAGCCGGCGCGCCCACCGGTTGGTTGCGGCGGTCGGCGGAGATCCATCGCGGGCCGCCCGACTCTTGTGGAGCCTCACGGCAGGGTTGTTCGCAGGCCTGTTGCTCGGCGAGTTGACCCAAGTGGTCGTCATTAGTATCGCCGCGTTCGTGCTGCTGCACGTCGTGCAGAACCTGTGGCGGCCGATCCTGATCAGCCGCATCGACCAGGCCACCGACCATGCGAACTCGGCCGTGACGCTGTCCGTCGAGAGCCAAGCACGGCGCATGGCCACCATCGTGTTGGCGCCACTGTTTGGGTTCGCGATCGATGCGACGAGCCATGGAGATGCCGGGCAAGTCGGCGTCTACTGGCCGATTGCCGTCGTCGGGGCCGCGTTGGCGATCCTGATGCGCATCTCGGGACGCAAGCTCGCGACGGCTGGGTGATCCCGAAGCCACGCGCGAGCCGCATGTTCTTGCAGGAATGCCGGGAGATGGCAGCGAAAGTGCGGTAACAAGGTCGCCATGGCACCGAGTACTGCAACCGAACGTTCCGCAACGAAGACCGGCACCTCCAACAGGGTCGTCAAGAAGGCCACCCAGAAGGCTCCAGTAAAGAGGGCTCCTGCAAGAAAGGCTCCAGTAAGGAAGGCCCCAGCAAAGAAGACGCCGACCAAGAAGGCTGCGGCAAAGAAAGCTCCCGCGAAGAAGCCCGCCAAGAAGGCACTGACGGCCCGCACCGCCGACAAGCACATCCTCTACCAAATGTCGGTGCAGGCTCCAGACACCGATTCGAAGACCTTCGGGCGCTGGTTCAAGAAGTACACCGGCCGCGAGCTGCGCGCGTGGCGAGAGGATTTCTGCGGCACGTCGGTGCTGTCGTGCCACCACGTGAAGAACCACAAGGACAACACCGCGGTCGGCGTCGACTTCCACCGCCCGACCCTCGACTGGGGCATCAAGCACAACGTCAACGAATTGCTCAGTGACGAACAGAAGAAGCGCCTGACGCTGATCGAGAGTGACGTGCTCGACGTCACCGCGCCGAAAGTCGATTGCGTGCTGGCGCTGAACTTCAGCTACCAGGTGTTCAAGACCCGCGAGACCCTCGGCAAATACTTCAAGCAGGTCTACAAGTCGCTGAAGCCGGGCGGCGTGTTCTACCTCGACGCGCTCGGTGGCCCCGATGTCATGCAGCAGAAGACCGACCGCACCAGGCACAAGGGCTTCACCTACCACTGGGAGCAGCGCAGCTTCGACCCGATCAGCCACCGGATAGTCTGCGCGATCCACTTCTCGTTCCCGGATGGAACGATGAAGAAGAATGCGTTCGTCTACGACTGGCGCATGTGGACGCTGCCCGAGCTGCGGGAGCTGTTCGTCGCGGCCGGCTTTGACGATGTGCACGTCATGTGGGAAGGCACCGACCAGGACACCATGAGCGGCAACGGCATCTTCCGACGCAAGGAAGTCGGCGACATGGACGAGGCCTGGATCAGCATGGTTGTCGGCCGGAAGAAGTAGCCGTCAAAGACTTCTTCAGCAGGGCAATCCCCGGCGCCACCGCCATTTGGCGGGAATAGTCGCGCCGATGTGGCCGAGGGGTGTTGCACAAATGTGGCAGGCTCCGAACAATGCTTGCCTCAAATCGTGGCTCGGCAACGGCTCACCCGGCAATGGCTCAGTTGCCGATGGGAGAACCCGCCACTACGCCACCCAGCACCCTGCCCCTTATGAAAGAACTCGTCATCCTCGGCGCCGGCAAGATCGGCCGCATGGTCTGCCACTTCATGTCCCAAGCGCGGGACGAATCAGCCCCCACCTACTCCGTTCGTATTGGCGATGCAGCGCTTGGCGCGATCGACCACATCAAAAAGGAGTACCCCGAAGTGAAGGGCCAGGTCGTCGACTTCAGCGATGCCGCGAGTGTCGAAGCCATTCTCAAGGGTGCCTGGGCCGTCATCAGCTGCGCGCCGTATCACTGCAATCCGGTGATCGCCGAGCGCGCCAAGGCTCTCGGTGTGCACTACTTTGACCTGACCGAAGATGTCGAGGTGACCAACCAGGTCAAGGAACTCGCGAAGGATTCAAAGACCTTGCTCGCACCGCAGTGCGGCCTGGCACCGGGCTTCATCACGATCACGGCCAACCACCTGATGCAGTCGATGACCGAAGTGTCCGACCTGCGTCTGCGGGTTGGTGCCCTGCCGCGCTACCCGTCCAACCGCCTCAAGTACAATCTGACGTGGAGCACAGCGGGTCTGATCAATGAATACTGCAACCCGTGCGAGTCGGTCGAAAACGGTGAACTGACGACCGTGCCGCCACTGGAGCAACTTGAGCACATGACGATCGACGGTGTCGAATACGAAGCCTTCAACACGTCGGGCGGCCTCGGCACGCTCGCGATCACGCTCAAGGACAAGGTCAAGCACGTCAACTACAAGACGATGCGCTACCCGGGTCACTGCGAGCTGATGAAGTTCTTGCTGCACGACCTGCACATGCAGGAAGACCAAGAGCGCCTCGGCCGCATCTTCGAGCGCTCGCTGCCAGCCACGTTCCAAGACCAGATCGTGATCTTCGTCAGCGCGACCGGTCAGTACAAGGGCCGACTCGCCGAGCGCACTTACGCCAAGACGATCTACCACCAGACGATTGACGGCAAGAACTGGAGCGGCATCCAGATCACGACAGCGGCGGGTGTCACTGCGATCGTAGACATGCTGAACAACGGCCAGCTGCCGGGCCACGGCCTGCTAAAGATGGAGGACGTCAACTATGACCAGTTCCTCGCCAACCGATTCGGCAAGTACTACGCCTAGGTAGGACCGCTTGCCCCAAATCAGCTAGCGCCGACGGACCGGCCGGGCCATTATCCTGGGCCCATGCCGAAGTTCCCCCTGCTGTGTGCGATGATGTTTCTCCAGTTCTTTGTCTGGGGAAGTTGGTATGTGACGGCTGGCACCTTCGTCAAGCCGATGGGCTGGGACCAAAGCACGACCGGCTGGATCTACTCCGCCGGGCCCATCGCCGCGATGATCACGCCCCTGTTTCTGGGGTTGATCGCGGATCGGTTCTTCGCGTCGCAACGAGTCCTGGCGGTCATGCACGGCCTTGGCGCCATCGTCATGCTGGTGCTGATTCCCGGCGCCATTGACAGCAAGGACGCCACCTCGTTCGAGTGGTATGTATTGATCTACATGCTGTGCTACATGCCGACGCTCGGCCTGTCGAACACGGTCGCGTTCACGCATATCGAGAACCCGGAGAAGCAGTTTCCGATCGCCCGCGTATTTGGCACCCTCGGGTGGATCGCCGCCGTCACCCTGGTCAGCAAGGGACTGCAAGCAGACACCTTACCCATCATGTTCCAGGTAGCCGGCTATAGCTCGATCGCGATGGCGGTACTCAGTTGGCTTCTACCGCACACGCCGCCGCCGTCCGCTGGCAAGCAAGTCAGCGTTGCAGAGACTCTTGGGCTCGGCGCGCTCGAATTGCTCAGGCGCCCGGCGTTCGCAGTCTTCTTGCTGTGCTCGTTCTTGATCTGCATCCCGCTCGCTGGCTACTACAGCTACGGCAACCAATTCGCCGCGACCGTCTGGACCGAAGCTGGCTTCTACATGTCGTTTGGACAGTGGGCCGAAGTCGGCTTCATGCTGATCATGCCGCTCTGCTTCCGACACCTCGGGGTCAAGAAGATGCTGGCCATTGGCATGCTGGCCTGGGTTGTGCGCTACGGCCTATGGAGTTTTGGTGCGCCCGACTCGATCGCCTGGATGGTGCTCGGCGGCATCTTGCTGCACGGCATCTGCTACGACTTCTTCTTCGTCACCGGCCAGATCTACGTAGATCAACAAGCGCGCCCCGAGATTCGCGGCCAGGCACAGAGCTTCCTGATCATCATGACGCAGGGCGTTGGCATGTTCCTCGGTGCACAGATCGTGACCGGCATCGTCGAAAGCAACACCGCCAACGACGTCCCGGATTGGAGCGAGATCTGGTTCTGGCCGGGTGTTGGCGCCGCAGCAATTCTCTTGCTGTTCCTGTTCGCGTTCCGCGAATCGCGCAAAGCCGCCTGAACGCGGCAGCCGCACCGGCGTGCCGACCCCGTCGCAGAGAACGCCCCATCGGCTCAGCCAGCCCATCGGCTCAGCCTCCACCTCGACTCAGCCAGCCCATCGACTCAGCCAGCACGGCGGCTCAGCCTGCAGGTCGGCGCAGCCTGCAAGCCGGCGCAGCCTGCTACCGATGGTGATGCTACTGGATGGTGAACTGCAGGCCGTTGGTGAACACGAGCGGCAACGGCGTGCCAATCGCCGGATCCAACATCGCGAATTGCGAACCGATGACCATGCCACTTAGCGCCGCGTTGCCCGGAATCGCCAACGGGAAGCTGCAGTGCCCGGCGAACCCGGGGCCACTCGGCAGGTGGTTGGCGCCCTGATCACCCGTTCCGGTCGTCACCGTCAACGTCGCCAATGCATCCGTGTGCAGCATGCAGGACCCAGCGCCCGGCACCGGCAAGCTGACGAACGCGGGGTTCGAGCCCAAGATCACCAGACCAATCGAGCCCGGCAAGAACCCAGAGGCTTCGAGCTGGAAGTTGGCGTTGCCCACCGTCGGCTCATGGTTCGTCATCATGCTCGGCAACGCATTCACCGACGTCGCACAGCCAAAGCCAACTGGCGTCACGGCAGCACTGTCGAGTTGGCTGCAGTAACCGCGCCACTTCGGCGCCGTCGACGTCGGCTGCGTCAGCCAGCTAGAACCCGACCGCCTGACATAGGTCGCAGTGACACCACCCGACTCAACCGGCAGCTCACTGAAGCCGGGCTCGATCCACACGAACCAATAGGTCTGACCAGCAACCAACGTCACTGGCGCATCGAAGTTGGCGCCGTGCCACTCGTGGCCGAGGGAAGCATCGACGGCAAACGTGCCACCACCGAGGCGCTGTCCCGGTTGGAAGATGAAGTTCGTGTCCCAGATCTCAACCGACATGTAGCCCTGATTGGTCAAGAACGCGTTCTCGGTAAAGAGCTCGGCTGCGAACAACACCATCGACGTCGTCGGGGTAAACTGCCAACCATGGCCGTTGGGGCCAGCGAACGAGAACGCCGAAATGATGCCGACGCTACTGTTGGTGGTGTCGTTGGCAGAGATGCATGGCGGCGTTTGCGCCGCGAGCGTCGTGCTGATCAGTGCGGTTGTGAGTGCGCTGAGAATCGACTGAGTCTTCATCGGTTTTCCTTTTGGTGGGAAGGGTGGTGCTTGGGGTTCGCGAGACCAGAAGTGTCCCCTAGACCACGTGCCCAGCGCTACTCCTCCACGTGTCGTCTTGGTAACCAAATCACCATGACTGCCGACAGCAAGGCGCACGCGATGCCCACCCACAGGGCCGGCGCAAACGACCCGGTCGTGCGGAACAGTTCACCCATTTCACCTTTCAACGGCAGCTGGATGCCGCGCGCCAGCGCGTAGCAGAGAGCCGCGGCAGTAGCACGCAAAGCCGCCGGATAGTGCTGCCCGAACAACGCGCCAAAGCACGACCACGTGCCGGCGCCAAGCCCCATCGCGGCGATCGCAACGGTGAACGATGAGAAGTCTGTTTGCAGCGATTGCAGTTGCCCCAGCACCAATGCCTGGCCACCGGCGAACACCAGACAGAACCCCACGAACACCCGAATACGGCCGACCCTCGCGGCAAGGAAGCCGAACAACACGTCGGCCACGATGTGCACCGCGTTGACCTGGATCTGGAACCAACCGACGTCACCAACCGACACGTGATGCATCTGCATCAGCGCCGCAGGCAACTCAGCGTAGACGCACCAGAACCCAGCCATGTGCAGGGTCAGGATCGTCAACAACACCAACGTAGTGCGGCGGTAGGCCGGCGCGAGCAAGGCGCGCACCGGTATGGCGCGCTCTCGTTGCACCGCGCGATCTGGCCCCGGCATCGCCCAGCGGCCGAGCAACGCCAACACGCCGAGAGCACTCGAGCCATAAAACACCGCGCGCCAACCAACATCAGGTAGCGGCGCCAAGAAGCATGCAACCGCAGCAGCCATCGCCATCGCGACCGGACTGCCGGCCTGCAAGATGCCGTGCACTTTGTCGCGTTGCTTGCCGGACCAGTAGTCGGCAACGACCGCATGGCCGATCCCCCACTCGCCACCAACCCCCAAGCCGGTGATGAAACGTGCCAAGAACAACGACCAGTAGCCCTCGGCCATGCCGGTCAACGCGGCACCGGTCGAGAACACCACAATGCTCCAGATCATCGCTGAACGTCGCCCAATCAAGTCCGCGACGCGCCCAAACAAGAAGCCGCCGATTGCGGTCGCAAGCAGCGACCAGCCTTCGATCCACGACAAGTCCGGCCACAATTCGAGGCCGAGATCCGCGGCGATGCTGCGCTTCGTGAAGCTGAACAGGATCAGGTCGTAGAAGTCGAAAACCCAACCGAGCCAACAGAACAGCAGGACGCGGCCGCGACCGTTCTTCAGTAAGCCGTCACCCATCGATCAAGCGAACCATAGCGGCGTAATAGGCGGAATCACCGGCAGGGATCCCATACTTGCCGACACCTTCACAGGGGCCGGGTAAGCCGACTCCAGAATCATCAGAACGAGGAAAGTGCACATGGCGGGCGCCAAGAAGCTTACCGATCTGACCCGGTCTGCTATCGTCTTCGCCCCATGTTCGTGCCTCAGCGCCACAAGACGGTCTCAGTTCCGGTCGGTCCAGTCCAAGTCGGTAGTTGCCACCAAGTCGTCGTGCAATCGATGACCAACACCGATACCGCCAACGCCGAGAGCACCGCGACGCAAGTCGCCGAGCTGTACAACGCCGGCAGCGAACTGGTCCGGATCACGGTCAACAACCAGGAAGCTGCGGCGGCCGTTCCCGAGATCCAGCGCCGCCTGCACGACATCGGCCTCGACGTGCCGATGATCGGGGACTTTCATTACAACGGCCACGTGCTGCTGCAGAAGTACCCGGAGTGCGCCGAGATCCTCGCTAAATACCGGATCAACCCGGGCAACGTCGGCAAGGGCGCCAACCACGACAAGAACTTCGCGACGATGGTTCAGTGTGCCGTCGACCACAAGAAGCCGGTGCGCATCGGCGTCAACGCGGGCTCGCTCGATCAGGACCTGCTCAACGACCTGATGGAGACCAACGCAAAGTCTTCGATCCCGCAGGATGCGCAGACGATCTTTCTCGAAGCGATGGTGCAGAGCGCGATTCGCTCGGCGAACGCCGCGGAAGAACTCGGACTTAAGCGCGAGCAGATCATCCTCAGCTGCAAGATCAGCAAGGTGCAAGAACTGGTGCGTGTCTACCGCGCGCTCGCTGACCGCACCGACCACGCGCTGCACCTCGGCCTGACCGAAGCTGGCATGGGCAGCAAGGGCATCGTCAGTTCAACCGCGGGCCTCGCGATCCTGCTGCAAGAAGGCATCGGCGACACGATCCGCGTATCGTTGACGCCAGAGCCAGGTGGCGCGCGCACCCAAGAGGTTCGCATCGCACAACAGATCTTGCAGTCGATGGACATCCGTCCGTTCCTGCCGCAAGTCACGGCATGCCCCGGTTGTGGCCGCACGACGTCGAGCTACTTCCAGGTGCTGAGCCAGGAAGTCGAGCAGTTCTTGGTCGCGCGCATGCCGGAGTGGAAGAAGGACAAGCCACAAGCCGCCAACCTGCAGGTCGCGGTGATGGGCTGCGTCGTCAACGGACCGGGCGAAAGCAAAGCCGCGCACATCGGCATCTCCTTGCCGGGAACCGGTGAAGCGCCGCGCGCGCCGCTCTACGAAGACGGCGAGCAAGTCGGCACGCTCGAAGGGCCGACGTTGGCGAAGGACTTCTTGGCGCGCATCGAAGCCTACGTCGCGCGCATGGAGTAGATCGCGTCTTGCCGTACGACCCACAAAAGCACGGGCCCAAACGAATCGTCGGACCCGGCTTCCACGAGCAAGTGCAGCAACTCGTGCGCACCGTGCCGGAAGGCTCGGTCACGACTTACGGCGACATTGGCGCCGCACTTGGCAGCAAGAACGTCGCACGCCACGTCGGCTACGCGATGGCGGCCCTCCCCGAAGGCCATGACCTGCCGTGGTGGCGGGTCGTCGCAGCCGGTGGCCGGCTTTCGCAGCTGCCTGGCGCGGCCGAGCGCCAAGCCGCGCACTTGGAGAACGAAGGCATCGAAGTGCGCAACCTGCGCGTGCGCCACTTTGCGCAGCGACGACACGTGTTCGCGGCGAGTGCAGACTCTTGAGCCAACTCGCACCCCTTGTGGTGCAGAACGCGAACGCTAGCCGGTGCGAACGCCAGGCCCGGCTTCGGACGCGGGATCCGTCGCCTCC
>CAXBFC010000295.1:0-10189 GCA_963974725.1 uncultured bacterium
GGCGATCTTGTCGTAGCCGCCACCAAACTCCTGCCACTCGCCATCGCTGGTCTTCCACCGCGAACCACGCCAGCCGATTTCGAGTGTGCCCTTGGTGCCGTGAATGCGCACGTAGGCGTCGGTTTCCTTGCGGATGCTCCACGATAAGTCGATGGATCCGAGGGCGCCACTGGCACTCTGGAACAGCATGCGGGCGGTGTCCTCGACTGCCAATGGCTGAACGCGCGTGCCGAACTGTGCCTGCACCTTGGTGAGCGGGCCGAGCAAGTAGCGGGCGAGATCGACGCTGTGGCAGCCATTGTCAATCAGCACGCCGCCGCCGCTGACTTCGGGCTTCGAGTTCCACCGTTGCGTCATGTCTACGTGCGAGCAGAACACGTTCTCGTAGAGAATGATGTCGCCGCAGACGTTGTCGTCGAGCAGCGCGCGCGCCGCGGTGACGTCGGCCGTGTAGCGGAACTTGCTGCCCATCATCAATCGTCGGCCGGCTTGCTGCGCGCATGCGAGCATGCGCTTGGCGGTGTCGACGGTGGGCGCTAGCGGCTTCTCACACAACACGTGCATGCCTCGTTCCAGCAGCGTGCAGGACAAGGATGCGTGCACGTTTGGAGGAGCTAGCACCAGCGCGGCATCGATTCCCTTGAGGGTTTCGATGTCGTGGTGCTGGGTGACCATCTGCTTGGAGTCAGGCGTGTCGCTGCCGACGATGCGGGTTCGCGCCGACTCGTCAGGGTCGACGATGGCCGCGAGGCGCGCGTTGGGCATGCGCTGCAAGGCCTTGGCATACGCGTCCGCGATTCCGCCACAGCCAACGATCGCCAATTGGCACTCAGTCATTGCTCAGTTCTCGGTGCGCCTTGACGATGGCACTGGCCACGCGTTCGACGTGATGGGGGCGATAGCGTTCGTTGATCGGTAGCACGACGACTTGCTCGAGTCCTTGCACCGAGCCAGGGTAGTCGCCGCGGTCGAACAGCGCGCCGTTCTGTGTGCCGCGTGGGTTGTTCTGCAGTGGCAGCGAACTGACCGGTGAGTTGCGCCAGTCCCGGAACAGCTGGCATTCGAACGCAGGCTTGACGACGTAGCGGGGGGCACACGCGATGCCTTGCGCCCGCATGCGGCTGCCGAGCTCGACGGCGCCACCTTGGATCAAATCGGCGTCGACCCGGAACGCGAACTTCCAGTAGCTGTGCGTGCCGTTTTCGGGGTCTTCGGGGCAAGCGATGCCGGCCAGGTGCGACAGGCGCGAGTACAAGTCGGCCGCGATCATGCGGCGATGGGCGACGACTTCGTCGAGCTTGGGTAGCTGCGCACACGCAACCGCACCTTGCAATTCGGTCAGTCGGTAGTTGAGTGCCGGGAAGTAGTGGTCGGGATGTTGGTCCCCGTAGCCCCATGCCTTGTTGACGAACAAGAACATGCGCCGCGCGATGTCGTCATCATCGGTGCAGACGATGCCGCCTTCACCGGTCGTGATGTGCTTGCCCTGCTGTAGCGAGAAGCAACCGATCTTGCCGATCGTGCCGATGGCCTGATCCGAATCGTCGCCATCTGGTCGGTAGGTCGCCCCAAAGGCTTGCGCGGCGTCTTCGATGACCGGCAAGTTGCGCTCTGCTGCCAGAGCCATGATCGGCTGCATATCACAGGGCCGGCCGAACAGGTGGGTGACGATGATCGCCTTGGTCCGATCCGTCAGTTGCGCGGCAATCGTGGCCGCGGTGACGTTGAGGGTCTCCGGATCGACGTCGGCGAAGACCGGCACGGCGCCTTCATAGAAGATCGGTGTCAGCGCACCCATGTCCGTGATCGGCGTGGTGATCACTTCGTCGCCCGCACAAAGGCCGACGGCAGCGATGGCGCAATGCACGGCGGCGGATCCGTTGGCGCAGGCAATCGCGTGGCGAGAACCAAGCCACTCAGCGAACTCACTTTCGAACCGGTTGACAAATGTGCCGCGGGTCGAGTTGAGCGTGCCCGTGCGCAACGCCGCGTTGAGCAGCCGAAGCTCGGATTCGTCGAAGGTGCGCCCCGTGGCGTTGGCTTCCGTTGGCAGCGGGTCGCCGGAAGTGTCGGCCGGGCCCGTGTCCGCATTGGTCGAGTCGTCAGTGGTTGAGTCGCCAGTGGTCGAGTCGCCACTGGTCCAGGCATCAATCGATTGCAGCACGTGCTTGGCGGCATCGATGGTGGTCTCTGACACTACCGCACCGGCCCGGCGTTCGAAGGCCTGTGGGATCGCTTGCCGGAGCTCGATGGCGCGATCGACTACTTGCACGGCACCGCGGACCAGCAAATCCCAGCGGGCGCCCGCCGGCGCGAGCACGATGCACGGGATGTTGGCCGCCGCGGCGAGCTCTTGGTAGCCGAGGCTGTCGGTCACGATCACGCTGGCAGATCGCGCCATGGCCAATTGCTGCACGGCTGGAATCGTGGCGTTGGCCTGTTGTAGTGCAAGACCGCTGGTGCCTGCGGCTTCCTCGCAATGCACCGTCAGTTCGTCCCCGTGGAACTCGCTAGTTTGCGAGTGTTCCAACGCCAACCACACGAACGCCTTGGCTGGCGTAGCTGCTGGTGGCAGCTCTGCCAGGACCTGTGCCGCGAGCGACCCGACTAAGGCGATACGCTCTTCGGGGAACCCTTCGCCAAGCAGTTGCTGGCGTTGGGTGTCGGTGCTGACACACCATGCGTCGGCGGCATGATCCGCGCGACGCCGCTTGGCATCGCGGGCATCGCCAACTCGTTCGCCAGCACCGAGTCGGATGACCATGGCGTCGCGTTCGTGAGCCGTTTCGGCAAGAGCTACGGCGAAGGTGTCGTGTCCGACGCTCAGCACGACCGGGCATTGCAGCCAATCATCGCCCAAGAACTCGCAGGCCTGTAGCAGGCGCGAGTCCCCGCCGGACTCCTGATCGAACTCTCCGGCGATGACCGCATCCGCATCCGGCAAGCCGAGTGCGACAGCCTGCTCGAACTCGGTCGCCGAGCCGAACCAGGCGATGCGCACTTCGTGGCCGCCAGCCAACAACGCGCGGATAACGGGTGCAGAAACGTTGGCCTCTTGGCAAGAGGCCAGACCGATCAGGATGAGGGTCAATTCCGTCGACTAGCCCGGACCCGGGCGCTGGTTGATGCGAACCGCCACGTGGCTGAGCAAGTCGTTGATCGCCTTTTCGGCGCGGTTCACGTTGGCGACGTTGTCGACCACGATCGACTTCTTGGACGTCATCGGACTGAAGATCAGGCGACCACTTCGCAGCAGCACATACTCTGCGACATCGTAGATCTCCTTGTTCATCTCGAGACCTTCGGTCGACCAGCGAGTGACATCACCGAGGTAGCCGTGGTGGTGCAAGATCTCGCGAGCGTTCACTTCGTAGTAGTGGAAGCGACTGTTGATGAACACGATCAGCAGTAGCAGGCCCATGCCGCCACTAAACCAACCGTAGAACTGGGCGTTGTTCTCGATCGCCATCTCGTGGGCGACCTTGCCGATGTATTCGCTGAGGTCGAGCCACAGGGTGATCACGACCAGCAAGGCGCCACCGATGATCATCACGATCGTCCAGATCCGTGAGAAGTCGAACGCGAAGATCAACAGGTTGAGCAACCAGACTGCCATGAAGGCGTTGCCGAGGATGCGGGCTTCGACGAGGTTGGTCCAGCTGAGCAGGAAGAAGATCGTCGCGACCACAAAGGTCGGGTAGAGGAAGACCACCTTCGGCCATGGCCGAATGATCACGCTCTCGGCGGGACTGAACGGCGCTGGGGTGACTTCGGGAGTTGGGGCTGCGGTCTCGGTCATGAGCTTGGGGTTGCGGGTTTAGAGTTCGGCGGGCCGTACCCCTACGGCAACCGCGGCCGAGGATTGTGGGGGCGTTGGCTTGTTGGCGCCAGAGCCTTGCTGGCTCGTGTTTGGAATCTGCCCAGAATCCTGGCGGGCCAGACTACGCAAACCCGCCCAAGTATTCATGAACCTGCGCCGCCACTTGGTCTTTCTCACCGTCATGTTAGGCCTGCTCAGCTGCAAGCGCAGCAGCTCCGGGCAACTAGTGGTGAATGTGCCTGCCGTGATTGCGGCCGTGGTATTGGGCGGCGGTGACGTCTTGCTCAATCCTGTAGCGACGACGGCCCTGCTGGTGGGGCTGGTTGAGCTGCGCAATGAAACCGCAGTTGGCACGGTCAATGGGGATATCGAATATCGCGTGGCTTGTCCAGCCGGCTGTACTGCGGACCAGTCCACGGTGGTGCTGGGCCCTGGCCAAATCGCTGCGGTGCAGATTTTCACGACGCTGGTGTTGGCGGCGACGGTGACCATCGAGGTGTTCGCTCGCTATGTCGCGGGCACGGCAGAACTGGCGTTTCCCATCACGTGGAACAATGTCGCGTTCAACAGTGCGGCGATCGGGATTCTGACGCTGATTTCGCCGCCAGTGTTCGCGCTGCTGTGGGCGGCGAGCGCGGTGCTCGCCCCCGTAGGAGTGCTGACCCGCCAGAGCAACCCAAATGTGCCTCGTCGCATTCCAAACTTGGCGCAAGATGTGCGAACGTTTGGTGCCATCATCGGCCTCCTGACCGTCGTGCAGCTGATCGCGATCTTTGGCAGCCTCGACGACGGCAACCCCGAGTTTCCGGTTGGGCCAGGACCGAACGGCTACACGGTTGCCGCGAGTCCTGGTGAGACCTTGGCGGGTGGAGAATACATCACCTTCTGGATGTCGGTCTCCGATGACATTCCGTTGGCGTCGACGACCGAGTTGTTCCAATACGCGTTCGTTTGCGACAGCGATGCGAACCCGTCCAACAACTATGTTCCCGCGCCGGCGTTCCCGGATGACTTCTTCGGCGGCACCGATCGTTGGTATGAATTGAACTACGCGCCGACCACTGGCTGGGCGTTGCAATGCAAATCGATCGGCGCTGGCAACTCGATCAACGTCGTGGCCAGCGGCGCGCGCGCCATCATCAACGGCGACTCGATCGTCATGGTCGTGCCGCGCAGCGAGTTCACTGTGTCGAATCCGCCGTTCCGCGTCTCGACCTTTGCACACCTCGGCGACTTTGGTCAGGTCGCCCCGTTCACGTGGTCCGGGGATCCGACCCCGACCGTCGCGGCAGGGCTGCATACCTGGCAATAGGCAAGCACCCAGAGCAGGCGGCTACTTGGCGAACGGCTTGCCAGTCAGATGCAGGCTGTGTTTGGGGATGCTGTAGATCAGTGCGGTCACCGCGCTGGCCGACAGCCGGGAATCGGCGCCGTAGCCAGCATTGTCGCGGTTGGGTTGGTAGTAGAACGTGCCATCGCTGCAGCGCGACAGGGTGAACCACCAGCGGTTCTGATCCATCAGGCGACGGAAGTCCTTTTCGTTCGCGTTGGCGGCAAGTGCCGTGAACACCATGCCCATGGTCGGCGAGCCATGCGTGTCCGGAAAGCTGTTCGGGTGTTCGCCGATGCAGTTGGCGTGGTGCTGCGCGCGTTGCTTGTAGATGGCATCGCGATACGGACTCATCATGTTGGCCAAACCTGCGGCTCCCGTGCGGCCCATGTCGGCGTAGTTGTTGTGGCCCGCGACTTCGTCGGCATACCACGTGTAGCCGTTGCGGCCCGTCGCGCGCGCCAGGAAGTCGTAGG
This sequence comes from uncultured bacterium, assembly GCA_963974725.1. Lineage (GTDB taxonomy): Bacteria > Planctomycetota > UBA1135 > UBA1135 > UBA2386. The sequence goes on from CAXBFC010000295.1 coordinate 5,627, forward strand.
CTGCGTCGTGCAGCTTGCGGTCGACGTCGATGCCGCAGTGCTTGATCATCGCCAGCGTCAACGCGCCCTGACCGGTGATCATCGCGATCGGGCCATAGCCTTCGAAGCCGGGATTGTGACCCCAGCCGCCGTGTGCCTTGCCGTTGTCCTTGGGGACCGAACCCGGATGGGTCTCGCGCGCCTTGGGATTGATTTGCGAGACGTCGGTGTATTGGCTGTGCAGCAGGAACTGCTTGATCTCTTCGAGTTCGGCGAGCACCCACTTCTTCTTGGTCGCGAGGTAGTACTCGGACAAGAAGATCCCGGCCGCCATGTAGCGCCAGTTGATCAAGGAGCCATGGTCCTTGGCTTTGGTCGTGCGGGCGTGGAAACGTGCGCACTTGTCGATCGCCTTTGTGTACTTGCTCTCGCCGCTGGCGAGCAGGGCCAGCGGTGCGAACAGATTGTGTGGCGGGCTGCCCCACGAACCATCGTCGCGTTGTTGCTCGAGTAGGTACTCGAGTAGGTCCTTCAGGATCCGGTCGCTCTTCTTGCAGTTGTCAGGGAACGTCTTGCTGTAGCTGCCGTGCTTGCTGCCGAGTTTGAGTTCCACCTGTAGCCGGCGGCTGCCGCGTTCGATGAGCAGTGGCAGTCGACCCCTGCCATCCGGCAGCATCGCCTTCTCGAGCGCGTTGGCGAAGTCGAGGATCGGACCATTTGGGCCGAACACCTGCATGCCGTAGCCATTGCGATGCGGCTCTTCGAAGGCCTGGTCGAATGCGCCGACGATGTGGTCGCCAACTTGCACGCGGCGATGCGCTGGCGAATCGGCGAATACATGCCGCACGACCAGGTGCGTCTTGGCGTTCTCGACCAACTCGACTCGCAGACCCGTGATGCCAAGGTTGTAGAACCAGCCAGGCACTTCCTGGTCGGGACCCCTGCGAACCTTCTGGTTCCACGGCCGACCATCCGGGTGGTAGTGAACCTGAGCGAGAATGGGGGCTGTCGCGATCGACAGCACGAGCATCGCGAGTGCGTGACGCAGCATGGCGAACAGCGTAGCGACTATTGCGGCCGCTGCTTGATCAGTTCGTCGTGCACGGCCAGGACTTCGGTGGCGAACGCGCGGTGCTCCTTGATGACGGCGTCGACCGCAAGTTGCACGTTGTCGTCTTGTTGACGCGATGCGTCGCGCCGGCGAAGGATGCGTTCCGCGTAGGTGCGACGCAGGCCGTCGTGCGCGAGCAGTGGGGTTGCATCGATGGCATCGACACCATCGATGCCAACGCTAGACAGTGGCCAGCTTGCGGCGAGTCGCCGCACGACTTGGCGTCGAGCATCGTTGGCCGCCAGCGAGTGTGCGCGGGCTGCCAAGAACGGCAAGTGGCGCATCACCAGGTCGACCGAGAAGTGCGTCGCCGATTGTGAGGTATCACTTGGACAATGCGTTTCCCGAGATGCAGCAACATCGCTGGCTTCGCCGAGGCTCGACCACAACGCGTGCAATTGCTCGGTGGCCCAGGCGGCCGCCGCCAGGTCCAACTCGGGCAAGTCCTCAGGGCGATCGAGCCGCACCGCTTGGTCCAGGTTGCGCAGTGCGTCTGCCAGGTTGCGGTCATTCGGTTCGCTCACGGGAGAGTTGCCGACGGCGCGCGGGATGGCGGGCAGCGTGCGACTCTGCAGTGCGGATAAGAAGGCGACCAGTTCCATCCAGGCAGTGTGCCCTGCCAGCAGCCAGCCGCAAGCTTCCCGCTGCTTGGGGCACTGTTGGTCATCGTGCGGTTGGTCACAGCGCTTGCGCGCGGGCGGCAACCGCTAGGTGCAGGGTCTCGCTGCCGGACAAGCTCCATCGATCCTCGCGGAATCAGGATTCGTTCCCAATAAGACTCCCTCGTGCAAGGTCTTCGCCCTGATGGGTTATCCGGCACATGTTGCTGGTCGCTGCGTCCTGCTGTGTCCTGCTGTGTCCCTCGTTCCGAACAGCCTGCGCAGTGGAACCGTGGAACAAGCACCCAAAGTCATCACCTCCCTAACCCCGACCGAAGTGTCGGCAAGCAAGGCAGGTGACCGATTCTCAGAACTCAGAAGACAGCCGTGCTGGCGAGCAGCGCCTAGTTGGCTACCCGAGCGCGGCGTCGGCCACGCGCGGATGCTGGTTCTGACCGAGTAGCTAGACCTACATCCCGACTACCAGTGGGCCGCGTGCGCCTTCCTCAGTAGTCGAGACTCAGCAACAGTCCATTCGAGTTGACGAACCCGAACGCGTTGGCTGTCGGCGCGAACACCGAGCTCTGCGCTGCGAGTTCGAAGCCGATCAGATTCGCTTGGTTGGGGACCGTGAGGCCGTAGCTGGCTTGGCTACCGGACACAACCATCGTGTAGACCGCGTCGAGGTTGGTGTATGCCGAGCATCCCGGCATGCCGAGGAACGCCAGATCGATGCCTGGGTTGTGGGCGGTCAGGCTCAGTGCTTGGATCGCCAGGACCGATGTCGCCGGGATGTCCGTCGTCGTCAACACACAGGTTGTGCCGAGTGTCGGCGGCGTGGAGCTGAGTGCAACCGGGGCATGGTTGACTGGGCTTGTCTGGAACGTGCCGGGAAGCGCAGTGGAGATGTCCGTTTGGCCGGCGTTGTTGTCGCCAGTACCACTGGCGTAGCCAACCAGCCACTCGTCGCCTGACGCGATCACGGCGTCCCAAACGTAGGTGACGTTGCCCGTCGCCAGATCGAACTGAAGTTGCCAAGTGTTGGCATCAGTCGTTCCGTAGCTGACCGCGCCGTCCCAGGTCACGTAGGCGATCGTGCCGATCTGTTCGAACGTCACGGCACCGCCCGTCGGCACGTTGAAGTCGTGCCAAGAACCCCAGCGTGCTACCGATGAGTTGAGCCACTCCGCGACGGTGGGCGTGTAGTCCGTGCCGTTGCCGGTGCCGACCGACACGAAGCCGTTCGAGCAGACCACAAGGCTGGAGGTCGTGCCGCCGTGGTAGGGGAACGAACCGGTCAGCGTGACGGTGCTCTCGTCATCGAGGCCGAGGGTCAATTGGGTCGCGCCGGTGCCAGGCGCCACGAACGTGCCTCCTGCTTGTGCGGTGTAGTTGCTGCCGTTGTTGATCAGGCGCATCGCCGAGCCGCTGAGGTCGAACGCGTTGCCCTGCATCAGTTCGTAGAACGACTTCGACGTGCTACCACAGCCGGAGCCATACGATGTGCTCGATGCGGCTCCGCCGTGCCGCCACACGCGGATGTCTGAGCTCTGCACCGAGCCACCGACAATGATGCTTTGGCGGAACACCATGAGCCCATCAAGAACAACGCTGGCGGACGGCGTGCGCATGGCAATCGCGGACTCGAGGTTGTAGGAGTAGCTGGCGATGCTGCCGAGCCCATACCACCCGCCGAGTTGGGTCATCATGGTCGTGTCGAACTCACCCGACATCGTGTAGGGACCTCGCGGTGCATTCCGTTCTCTCGAGTGCCCGACCAGGAATCGATCGCCATAGATTCCGACTGCGGGTTCGGTGTGATTCACGCTGGCATCCGCGATGAGGGCTCCGAGGGAGTAGCCGAGCGGCGCCGATCCGGAGCTCGCTGGGATCGCCAGTCGTATGGCCCAGAGATCTTGCTTGGGGCCGCTGGTCGCGGCCTGTTCCCAGGTCATGACGAAGCTCTGGCCGTCGCCGGTAACCTGAGGGTTTCGCATCCGGGTTCCCGGGAGGCCACCGACGCCGCTGAGAAAGCTGGAGTTGCGATCTAGGAAGCGGAAGTAGATGAAGTTCTCAGGGTCGGTGCCGATCCAAGTGATCAGGAAGCTGCCGCCGACGCCCGCGTCCTTGCTGATTTCTGGCGTGTGGTCGACGCCGAACATCGCTGGCACCGGGATTGGCCCGACGTTGCGTCGACGCGAGACGACCTCGGTAAGCGTGCCGGTGCTGCTGACCGTGATTTCTCGCGAATAGATCCCCTGGCTAAAGCTCTCGAAGACCAGGATGCACTCGTTGTCTTGTCCAGACGAGTCGCCACCCAGACTGGGATTCAGTTCGTCGGTGAACTCGGCCGCCAGATCGGTAAGCGAGCCCATTGAGCCGGTCGCCGCATTGACGGTGCGGCCGACGACATCCTGCGTGAACGGACCGGCGTGCTGGTTCCGCTCCCATGCGACGACGAATTGACCGCTCATTGCGACCGCACAGACCGTTGGATCGGTTTCGCGGCTGTTGCGCGTGTCGATGCTGAGCAGGCCGCCGACCAGCTGGCCGGTGCTGTCGACGCGCTGACCCTGGATGTCGTCATCGCTCGCGGAGTAGGTCCTCTCCCATACCACCAGGTAGCGATCGGTACCCGGGTCGTACGCGATGTCGGGATGCTTGACCTCAACCGAGCCGCTGTTGACGATCGCACTGCTGATCGGCGGATCGAGGACCAGCGGGTAGTTGGCGGTTGCGACGAACGCGTGCGGCAGTACCAATTCGAGGTGCGAGCCGGTGTAGTTCATGTGTCCGGTGATCTTCCTGCCGGTCGCATCGATGCCAACTACGGCGCCGATATGGACGGCCTCGACTTCGCCCGCGCGCAGCGTC
>CAXBFC010000296.1:0-10182 GCA_963974725.1 uncultured bacterium
GTTGTCATACGCCGTGGTCTGGTGGCGCAGCCAGGCGATGACCGCGGACTCGGCACGCTTGGCAATCGGAATGCGCTGGGTGCGGGCCACGGTGCCACTGCCGACCGGAGTCGCGTGTGTCGTGACCAGGCGCGTGAGTTGCTCGGCCATGTCGTGGTACTGCAGCGGGAAGTCGAGGAACTTGCGCACGGCATCCGCGAACTCGCCGACGTAGCTGTTCTGCGCCTTCTCGCGCCGAACGGCAGCTGCCTCCTGCTTCTTTTGGTGGGCGGGGTTTTTGCGTTCGTTCTCCAGGTCGGCGCGGATCTGCTCGGCCCGAGCACTGGCTACCCAGATGCCGCGCGAGAAGGTGCGTTTCCCTTTCTTCTCCTGCACGACCCAGCAGTCGCCACCCGCTTTGATGCGGCGCGTCAGTGCGGGGTCTCCGGGTGGCACGAGCACCCAGTCTGCCGGGATTTCCTTGCGGCCGGCGCCCGGCATCCGGACGGTGTAGTCGTTGAGCCCGGGGGCGACAATGATGGGCGGTTCAGTCATGCGTCGTGCGTGACCATACGCGAGCGACGCGCCATGTCGAATGCTCGTCTGCTACTTGCCGCCGCCGCCAGCAGCACCGCCGCCATTGCCGCCGCCAGCATTGCCACCGCCAGCATTGCCACCGCCGCGGCCGCCGTTGCGATTGCGACGACCACGGGTTTCCTTCAGCACCTTGGTGCGGAAGTTCTCGAACTCGCGCAGATCGCGCTTCTTCAACAGCGTGTCGATCGCCAGCTCCATCCAGTGCTTGGCTTCGGCGTCGGTCTCTCCCTTGATCGCCGGTTCAAGGCTGGCGGCGAGCTCATTGTCGCGGCGAGTGGCGATGGCATAGGCAGCTGCCGAACGCACGTCGGGGTCCTCGTCGGAGAGCGCCTTGCGCATCAAGCGATGCGATGCATCCTTGTCCTCAATGGCGGCCGCGGCGACGGCCGCGTGCATGCGCACGACAGATTCTTTGTCACCGGAAATGGCCTTCTCGACTTGGGTGATCGTGCTCTTGTCGGTAGGGCCGGTTGCGACCGCAGCGCGCAGCAGCCAGGCGCGGACCTTGGCTTCTTTCTCGCTCTTCAGCGCCTTCTTGATCGGCTTGTTGGTCTTCTTGACAGCCATGCTGGTCAAGCCACGCGCCGCTTCAAGGCGTCGCTCGCTCTTGCGGTTGTCCAAGAACTCCACCAGCATCGGTGACCACGCGGTCGGCGAGATCTCGCTGATCGCGTTCAATGCCAATCCGGCGACCATGCCTTGGCCGCCGCGCACTTGACTGTCGACATACTTGATCGCAGCGGATTGGTCGCTGCGCAGCAACACCTGATAGTGCTCGATCGACCCCATCCAGCCGGCGCCACCCTTCTTCAGGCCGGCGATGGCCTTCTTGACGTCCGCCTTGCTGGGAGGCGCCTTGACCTCCTCTTCGGTCTTCTTGACGTCGCCATAACGAAGGCCTTCGGGAGCCCGCGCACGTTCTCCGAGTGGCCATTCGAACGTGGGATCCAATTGCTTGATGCCGTCGGCCATGAACCACTCGAGTTGGCCGGCCGTCATCTGGTATGCCGCGGAGCTCAAGATCGTCTTGCCATCCGGGTGCACGATGACGTGATGCGGCACGACGATTGGCTCGCGTGGGGCGGCGCCCAAGTAGCGCTGCAGGACATCGATGCGCAGGCACACGCAGTTGCCGGAAAGCTTGCGAACGTCCGAGTCGCGGTAGTGGGCGATGATGCCATCGCTGCCGCGTTCGCCAGGCATCACCACGGCGACCAGCATGACGCGGTTCTTCTCCTTGGCGAAGTCGAGTGCGGATGCGAGCGAAGAGTGCCACGCGAGTTCTTGGGCGAGCACACTGGTCGTGAGCCACAAGGGGGCGAGCGTGAGAAGCAGTTTGGCTGCGTGCATGTCGTGGGCGGGGGTACGGGGGCGTGCTACACAGTAGCCGAGCCAGCGCGCGCATGGTTGCAACAACGGGGAACCTCCGTGCTTTGGTGGGGGGCGAAGGGCGTCGGCAGCTGCCAACGCCCTTGGCGACCCTTCGCGTCCCGCCGTTGCGGCCAGCCCTATTCGGCTGGCCTGCCCTTCGGCGGGCGCGGTCCAGCTGGCTTCGGTGGCATCGGCTTGGGAGCCTTCGCGGACGGCGCTGCAGCAGCATCGCCATTGGCGCCACCGCCCTTCTCCTTGGCCTCTTCGCCGCCAAGGACCTTGCCGAAGAACTCTGGCATCTCGATGCCGCCAATGTCCTTCATCATGGTCAGCATCGGCGGCAACGACTTGCTCAGGTTCTGCAAGAACCCGGACGTCGCTTTGCCTTGCTGGCCATCCCAGACAACGATCTTGTCGAACTTGATCTTCGAGATCGCGGTCGCGGCCGTTTCTGACAGCTTGTCCATGTGTTCGAGCATCAACAACTGGAACGCCTGTTGGGAGCCGCCACAGCCTTGCACGATGCGCTCGAGACCTTCGGCCTTCTTGGCCAGGATCTCATACTCACCGCGGGCTTGGGCTTCGAGTTGCACATAGGCCGCGTGGGCTTTGCCGTCGGCGATGATGCGGGTTTGTTGTGCTTCCGCTTCGGCATCGACGATGTCCTTGGCCTTCTGTGCCTTTGCTACAGCTTCGAGTTCGGCTCGTTGCTCTTGCTCGAGCTTGCCAGCCAGTGCTTCGGCCGCGCGCGCTTCGGCGCTGTATTGCGCCTCGAGCACCGCAGCTTCGGATTCCCGCTTCTTGGTTTCACCGATCTGGTAGGCCTCTGCTTCGCGGACCTTCAGGTCAGAGTTGGCCTCGGCGATCGCAGCCTTCGACTGGTTCTCACCGGTGACGGCTTTGGCATTGGCGGCAGCAACGGCAACACGCATCTCGCGTTCGCGATCCTTGACTTGCGCTTCTTGCTCATACTGCGCCGACTGCTGGCCGACGATGGTGTCGCGGGACAGCGCGGCAACGGTGACCTCACGGTCACGAACCGCCTGCTGGGTACCGATGTCTCGGTCCTTCTCGGCGATAGCGACTTCGACCGCCTGCACGCGCTGCGCGTCGGCAACGCCGATTGCGCCCTTCTTCTGCTGCTCGGCAACGTCAATCTCTGCCTGTTGGATGGCTTCGGACGCGGCTTTGCGGCCGATGGCCTCGATGTATCCGGACTCATCGGTGATGTCGGTGATGTTGACGTTGATCAGCACCAAGCCGATCTTCATCAGTTCGCCTTCGAGTGACGTTTGGATGTTCTCGAGGAACTTGTCGCGGTCGCGGTTGATGTCCTCAATGCCCATCGACGCAATGACCTGACGAAGCTGGCCGAAGATGATGTCCTCGGCTTGCTTCATGATGTCCTTGGTGCTCAATCCCAGCAGGCGCATAGCTGCGTTCTGCATGATGTGGTCCTCGGTACCGATGGCGACCGTGAACACACTGGGGACGTTGACGCGAATGTTCTCGATCGAGAGAGCGCCGCGCAGGGGCACTTCAATCTGGATCGGGTCGAGGTGCAGGTAGTCGTAGCTCTGCACCAGCGGCACGACGAACGCGCCGCCACCGTGCAGGCACTTGGCGGACGTGCCTGACTTGACGCGACCGTAGATGACCAGGACCTTGTTACTCGGGCAGCGTTTGTACTGCTTCGCGAGCATCAAGAAAAAGACCAGACCGAAGAGGACCGCGGCGGCAATGCCGATGGTGGTCCATCCTCCAATCGTGTCTGTAAAGCCTTGCAGTAGCATGTATCTCCTATTGCTTGGGGGAAACTTCGAAAGTGTCTGGCGCGCTCATGCCGTCAACGACGACCTCGGCACCAGTTGGGATGGCATCACCGTTGGTGACTGCCTTTTTGGTGAGCATGCGGCCTCCAACGATCACAATGATCTTGCCGGCGCCCGTGTGTTTTTCTGGGATGCGCAGGTCGACTTTTGCCGATTGCCCTTTCGCTTCCATGAGGTTGACGTTTCCTCGACTCTGCAACGCCATCATGGCTTGCATGACATAGCCGACCATGATGAATGCGGCCAAGCCAGCTGTGAGGGCTACCGCTAGCGTTGCGCTGGTGCCGACTTCTCCCTTGGTGCAAGCCATACCGGCAATGCCAAAGAAGGTGACGAAGGCGATGACTGTCTTGAGTGACAGCTGGAACAGCACATACGACGCGTCAATGTCCACTACATCCAGCTCGGGTGATGCGTCGGTGTCGAAATCGCTTTCGCCTCCCGATATCAGCATCAACAACACTTGCAGGACGAGGAAGGCGCCACCAACGACGGAGCAATAGAAGTAGACGGTTTCCATGATTCTTAGTGTGGCAAGGGCATTGGGGGCAAGCGGGGACTGGTCGGCGGCCAGTTGCCACGCATACGTGAATGCGCGCCGCTATTCGATTATGGGCATTGCCGTGGGGGCGGCTGGGTCGCAGGCGAGCGCTGCACGAATTCCCCGTCGTGAGTCAGGCAAGAGAGAGCGCCTTGCCAAGAATTGCGCCAACCAAAGTAGCCGACCGACGCGCAAACCCGTCGCTGGTTTGCTGGATTCTGGACGGCGATCACGGCGTTTTCTGCAAATACGTAGAAGTGAAGGAATGGCGGCACGGCGCATGCTTTGCGCGGTGCGCGGCGAACAACGGTGTGGCTACGCGGGTGCGTGCAAGTGTGCGTGATGCACGGTCGTGAGCCACGTGTGCGCCATCATTGCTTTGCCTGCTTCTGATGGATGCACGCCATCGCCGGCCCAGTGTTCGGCCGGTGCGATCTTGGCAGCTTTGTCGAACATGCTTTGGAACGCGACGAACGTTGCGCGGTGCTTGCCGGCAAGTTTTTGTGCCGCTAAGCGGTACTCATCAAACTCGGGGAACCACGATTCGTCGATCGCACCGCAGCGCAGCACGAACGGTTCGCACACGACCAGTCGCACGTTGGGCAGTTCGTTGCGGGTGCGTTCGAGCAGCGCGTCGAAGTCCCGTTCGTAGATCGCTGGCGTGCTCTTGAACTTGCCGTTCTTCGTATGCCAGATGTCGTTGACTCCAATCAGGATGCTGAGCACGTCGGGCTTGAGGTCGACGCAGTCCCGTTGCCAGCGCTTGTCGAGTTGCACGACCTTGTGGCCACTGATGCCGCGATTGAATACGCGCAGGCCAGGCTTCGAGTCCGCTTCGCCAGCCGCGCCGTGTTGCACTAGCAAGCCGGCGGCCGCCAGCCAGGCATAGCCGCGGCCGAGTGCCTGCTGGTCATTGGCGATGTCGGCAGTTTTGCGGCTGCGACCGGCATCGGTGATCGAGTCGCCTTGGAACAGAACCGTGTCGCCCGGGCGCACCAGCGGATCGAGCATCGGCTGGTCCGAGGAATCCGAGGTAGTTGGCGTGGCGCAACTGGTGAGGCCCAGTCCGCCTAGTCCCAACCCGCCGAGTGCGAGGGCGGAGGCTCCGAGAAAATCACGACGTGCGGGCTGGGCTTCATTGCTCATGGCCGAACGATAGCCGTTGCCGACGATTGTTCGAGGTCTCGGGGTTGTCGCAATACACTGTCCCGATGCATCGCGCTCACGAACTTTGGTTGGCAACGATGATGATCGTTGCAACCGGTCTTGCTTTGGCTGCCCAGGATCGCATCACGGGGATGCCGCACGCGACCCGGTCGATCGTCTACGGTCGCAGCGGAGCCGCGGCGACCAGTCATCCGTTGGCAACCCAGGTTGCGCTGGACATTTTGCGCCAAGGCGGCACCGCCGTGGATGCTGCGATTGCGGCCAATGCGATGTTGTGCGTCTGCGAACCGACTGGATGTGGCATCGGCGGAGACCTGTTCGCGATCGTCTGGGATGCGAAGACCAGCAAGCTGCATGGTTTGAACGGCAGTGGTCGGTCTCCCCGTGGCTTGACCCGCGAGTGGTTCGCGCAGAACGGCCATGAATCGATTCCGAAGTATGGCCCGTTGCCGATTTCGGTGCCCGGATGCGTCGACGGTTGGTTTGCCTTGCACGAACGATTTGGCAAGACCTCGATGCGAGCCTTGTTGCGTCCGGCAATCCTGCGTGCGAAGGAAGGCGTACCGGTGCCTCAGACCATTGCCGAGTATTGGCGCCTCGGAGTTGCTGTGCGCCAGGACCAGCCCGGCTTTCGCGACGTGTTCATGCCTTGGGGCCGCGGTCCGAACGAAGGGGATATCTATCGAAACGTCGCGTTGGCGAACACTCTGCGTACGATCGCGACCGGCGGGCGAGATGCGTTTTATGAGGGAGCGATTGCCAAAACGGCGGCAGCCTTCATCCAGCAGCACGGCGGCTTCTTGACGGTGAAGGACTTCGCGGCGCATCGCAGCGAATGGATCGAGCCGGTCGCAACCAACTACCGTGGCTACGACGTCTGGGAGTTGCCGCCCAATGGCCAGGGCATCGCGGCGTTGCAGATCCTCAACTTGATCGAACCGTATGACGTTGCGGGCATGGGCTATGGCAGCGCCGACTGGGTGCACCTGTTTGTCGAAGCCAAGAAGCTTGTCTATGAAGATCGTGCGAGGTACTACGCGGATCTCGCGTTCGCCAAGGTGCCGGTGGCACGCTTGATTTCGAAGGACTACGCGAACGAGCGGCGCGCCTTGCTTGACCGCACGAAGGCGAGCATGTCGTTGCCGGCCGGGGACGCGAAGATCGAAAAGGGTGACACCGTCTACCTGACGGTGGCCGACCAATACGGCTCCATGGTGAGCTTGATCCAGAGCAACTTCCGCGGGCTTGGTTCCGGTGTATGCCCGCCGAGCCTCGGCTTTGGGTTTCAGAATCGGGGGGAGTTGTTTGATCTACAGCCGAATCGTGCCAACAGCTACGCGCCCGGCAAACGCCCGTTCCACACGATCATTCCGGCGTTCGTGACCAAGGACGGCGAGCCGTTCCTTAGCTTTGGAGTGATGGGCGGCGCGATGCAGCCGCAGGGCCACGTGCAGATCCTCGTCAACATGATCGACTTTGGCATGAACTTGCAGGAGGCGGGGGACGCGGCTCGCATTCGTCACGAGGGATCTTCGCAGCCGACTGGGACGCGCATGACAGACGGTGGCACGGTGTTCCTTGAGTCAGCGTACTCGCAGGAAGTTGTGGCGGCGTTGCAGAAGCTGGGGCACACGGTTGCGGTCAAGCCAGGGGCCTTCGGTGGCTACCAGGCGATCCTGCGGATGCGCAACCCGGCCATGTATGCCGCCGCGTCGGAGTCCCGCAAGGACGGGCACGCGGCGGGCTACTGAGTCCTCTCCTTATCGAGACTGTGACGTCAATACCACTCGCAGCGGGTAGTGATCGGACCACGTTCCGACGGTGTCGTCGTTGCTGAGCACGGTCGCGGATAGCGACCAGGCTGCGGTGCGCGCATCGGCGAACACAAAGTCAATGCGGCGCCGTGCCGTGTGCACCTCGGTCATGTCTTTGCGCCACTTGGGAATCAGTGCCGGAGACCCGAACGTGTAGTGCTCGTCGGGGGCATGCTGGTGGGTGACGTCGACGAAACCGAGATCTAGGAAGCAGTTGGTGATGCGGTAGTCAAAGCGACGTTGGCCGTCGACGACCTTACCTAGCTGTCCGTGTTGCTGCAGGTAGTCCTCGTCGTGTCGGATTTCCGAGTTGAAGTCGCCGACGATGAGCACCGGGCGTCCTTGGTCACGAAGCTGCTGCGCGAGCGCCGCAACGTGTTCGGGCTCGTGCACCTTGCCCGGCCAGAAGTGCACGACCAAAACATCGAATCCATGGGTGCGCGCATGCAGGTAGCCGTGATGGAAGCCTTTGGTGCGACGTTCGACGACTTCGATCGGCTCGTTGCTGGTCAAGGCGACGGGGTAGCCTGATTCCTTGTGCATGACCGCATGGTCGTGTCCCCAAGTCGAAGCCAGTTCGCGCAGCTTTTCGTGATCGCAATGCAGCACTTCCTGCAGCGCCACGATCGCGGGGGCCTGCTCGGCGAGCCAGGCGGCTGCCGGCGGGAGATGCTGTTGATGATCGAACAGGTGGTAGGTGTTCCAGTTGATCAGCGAAAGCCGTGCCTGTGCACAGCTTGCTAGCAGGGGCAGCAGCGCTAGCAACCAGGCGGTCGGGCGGTGTCGAGTAAGCATGGTCGTGAGTGGGCGTGCCACGTAGCAGTCAGCCAGTCGACGAGGCAGATCGTTGTTCGTGTTGGTCGCCATTGGATTGGTCACCATTGGTGTTGGCCCCGACGGCGCCGTAACGTCGTGGCCATGGCAGACGATACCAAGATCCACGTCGGCACCAGTGGCTTCAGCTACGACGAGTGGAAGCCGGCCTTCTACCCGGAAGGCACCAAGAAGGCTGGCATGTTGTCGTACTACGCGAGCCAGTTGCCGAGCGTCGAACTGAACAACACGTTCTATCGAATGCCGACGGAGAAGAATGTCACCGCATGGAGTGAACAAGTGCCCGACAACTTCCGGTTTGCGATCAAGGCACCACGGCGCTTCACCTGGTCGAACAAATTGGTCGATTGCGGCGAGCTGTTGGAACATCTGTTCAAGATGCTTTTGCCGCTTCGCGCGAAGCTCGGTTGCGTCTTCTATCAGCTGCCCAAGTTCGTGCGTTGTGACCTTGAGGTGCTACGGGCATTCCTTGAGGAGCAGCCCAAGGACATCAACACGGCGTTCGAGTTTGTGCATGAGAGTTGGAGCGAGGCAGCGGTCTTCGACCTGCTGCACCAACACGGTTCGACCGCCGTTGTCAGCGACAAAGACGATGCCGAAGAGCCCGAATTGGCTGCTGGCGCGCCGTGGCTCTACCTGCGTCTGCGCCGCTCGTCATACGGTGATGACGAACTGCGGAAGTGGCGCGATCGCATCGCAGAGTCCGGTGCCAACGAAGCGTTCGTGTTCTTCAAGCATGAGGACTCGTGCGCCGGGCCCGCCTTGGCGCGGCGTTTCCTCGCCCTTTAGTTGCGACGGAATCGCAGGATCGCTGGTATCCTGCTGCCGTTCCGTTTGGTTATCGCCTCGAGGAATGTCATGGCAGTCCCATCACGTACGTCCTGGAAGGGTTTCTTGAAGTTGAGTTTGGTGTCGGTGCCGGTGAAGGCCTTCACCGTCAATGACTCCAGCAGTGAAGTTCGTTTGAACCAACTGCACAAGGACTGCCACTCGCGGGTCAAATACCAAAAGGTCTGCCCCGAGCACGGTGAGCTCAAGAGCGACGGCATCGTCAGCGGCTACGAGCACCAGAAGGATCAATACGTCGTCGTCGAACCCGAAGACATCGACAAGCTGCGCACCAAGACCGAACGCTCGGTGGGCATCGATGGCTTCATTCCAGTCGATGCGATCGACAGTCGCTTCTACGCGGGCAAGGCGCACTACTTGATGCCGGATGGCGTCGCCGGCGAGCGGCCTTACCAACTGCTGCGCGAAGGCATGCAGAAGAGTGAGGTTTGTGCCATTGCGCAGGTGGTCATGTCCGGCCGTGAGCAGCTGGTCGTCGTGCGGGCCATCGATCGCATGCTGGTCATGTTCGGCCTGCACTACCCGGCCAAGGTTCGCAAGATCGACGACTACCAGAACGAGATCGAGCAGATCGAGTTCAAGCCCGAAGAAGTGGCGCTGACCGACACGCTGATTGGCGCGTCCAAGCTCGCCGAGTTTGACTTCGACAGCTACACCGACACGTACGTTCAGAAGCTCAAGAAGCTGATCGAAATGAAGGTCGCCGGCGAAGAGATCGTGCAGGCACCGGATCACGAAGAGCCGAAGATCCTCAACTTGATGGACGCGCTGAAGAAGAGCGTCGCCGAAGCGCAGGCCAAGCAAGTGGGCGGAGAAGATGCCAGCCAAGATGCCAGCGATGGGGCACCCGCGGATGATGCCGCGGCCGCCAAGAAGCTGGCGCCGAGCGCCGGCAAGAAGAAGCGTTCCAAGAAGGCTCAGGGCGAGTGATCACGGGGAGCGTGTTGCAGCTGCCTGAACACATCGAGCCGATGCTTGCGAAGATTGGTACGGCGTTTGATTCGCCGGACCACCTATTCGAGTTGAAGTGGGATGGCGTGCGGGCGATCAGCTACGTCGACGACGACGGGCTGCGCATGCACGGCCGCCGCCGCCGCGATTTGGCGACCCGGTATCCAGAGCTGACGTTTTTGGCCGACCTGCCGGCGGGCACGGTGCTCGACGGTGAGCTGGTGGTGTTGCGCGAAGATGGGCGCCC
>CAXBFC010000297.1:0-10156 GCA_963974725.1 uncultured bacterium
AAGCCACTAACAGACCGCGTCAAGACGTTCTCCTCGGGCGCCCATCACTCCCTGCCGCACATCCATTCGATTCGACCCAGTTTCGCTTGATCTCAGCCCAGGCACCGGCCTAATGGCGCGCGCCTTAGCCATCCAAAGCCATGCCCCATTCTGACACGAAACCATGGCGGCAATATCTGCGACTACTGGGTCCAGAAGCCCCCGATCTGCGGACGATCGTCGTCTACGGTGCTGCCAGCGCCGTATTGACACTAGCCGTGCCGCTGACGGTCGACGCGTTGATCAGCAACATCACGTTCAGCACCCTGCTAACACCGCTGGTGGTCCTGGTCGGCATCCTGCTGGGGTGCCTGGTTATGCAGGGCATCCTGCGGGCCCTGCAGGCTTGGATCGCCGAAGTTATCGAGCGCCGGATCTTCATCCGAGTTGTCAGCGACCTTTCGTGGCGACTACCGCGAGTCGACATTCGTGCGTTTGACCGCCGGCACGGCCCCGAATACGTCAACCGCTTCTTCGACACCATGACGGTCCAAAAGAGCAGCTCCAAGCTGTTCCTTGAGCTGACCAATATCGTGCTCACGACCGTCGTCGGCCTGGCCGTGCTGTCGTTCTATCACCCGTTCTTCCTGATCTTCGCCATCGTCCTGCTGGTGGCCGTGGCGATCTTGATCTTCGGCTTCGGCATTGGTGGCGTGCGCACCGCAGTGACCGAGTCCGCTGCCAAGTACGAGGTAGCCGCGTGGCTCCAAGAACTGGCGCGCAACACCACGGCCTTCTGCACCAAAGGTGGCGCCGAGTTTGCCGCGGAACGCGCCAACCAACTTGCCAGTGAGTATGTCAAAGCCCGCCGTCGTCACTTCCGCGTGCTATTCCGGCAGATATGCAGCTCCTATGGCCTGCAGATTCTAGCGGGTACGACCGTGCTCGCGATTGGCGGCTGGCTCGTCATCGACCAACAGCTGACGATCGGTCAGCTGATCGCCAGCGAGCTTATCGTCACCGCCGTCGTCACGAACATCACCAAGCTCGGCTCCGTGCTGGAGACTTGGTACGACGTATGCGCCGCGAGCGACAAGCTCGGACATCTGATCGACCTGCCGCTCGAACGCCAGACTGGCGAGCCGCTGCAGCACACGACCCCCGGTGCTGCCATCCACCTCGAGTCGGTCCGCTGCTCAGTCTTGGAGAACGCCGAACTCGGCGACCTGCACGACCTGACCCTCAGCATCGCGCCAGGCGAACGAGTCGCTTTGACGGGCGCCTCCGGCGGCGACTCCAGCCTGCTGCTTGACGTGCTGTATGGACTGCGAGAGCCAATCTCCGGCCACATCACCGTCGACGGCCTCGATCTGCGACAACTGCGCCTCGACCAGACTCGTGACGAGTTTGCCCTCGTGCATGGTACCGAGATCGTCGACGGCTCGATCATCGACAACTTGCGGTTTGGACGCGAAAAAGTCAGTCCCTCCAACGTTCGAGATGCCCTCGTCGACGTTGGGCTCTGGAACGAGGTCATGACCCTACCAAACGGCCTCGAGACCGAACTAACCACCGGCGGCGGACCACTGACTGCCAGCCAGGCGACGCGGCTGATGCTCGCGCGGGCCATCCTGGGCGAACCAAGGCTCCTGCTACTCGACGGCCCTCTCGACGCGTTGACCCCGAGCAATCGAGAGACCGTGCTGAAGCGGCTCTTCGACAAGCGTCACCAGTGGACCGTAATGATCGCGACCAACAGTCCCGACGTAATCGCTGCGTGCGATCGCACCTTTGAATGTGAGTCGGCGTATGGCGAACTCGCACCGGATGCTGCAACCAACAACGGCGAGGAGTCCCGCTGATGGCAACCGCAGCAAAAACCGCAACGCAGTACCCCGCAGTCGAACTTGCGTCCCTGCAACTCGCCGGCAAGCGTCGCGTTACGCGCGGCTTTGGCCGCATCATGCTGTTGCTGCTCGTGCTCGCGCCAATTGTCTTGGCGTTCGCTCCGTGGCAACAAAACCTCGCGGGGGTCGGCCGCGTGATTGAATACGACCCCATTCACCGCCCGATGCCGTTGCAGGCTCGCACCAGCGGCATCGTGCTGCGGTGGCACGTTCGAGAAGGCCAGAAGGTCAAAGTCGGTGACCCCATCGTCGACCTTGCCGACAACGACCCAGATATCCTGGCACGCCTGCAGGAGGAGATCGAGGCAACTCAGCGTAAACAGCAGGCAGCGACCAGAAAGCGAGATCAGTTCACGCTGCAAATCGAGTCCGCCGAGCAAGCGCGGCTGGCCGCCATGCAGGGCGCCGACGATGAGATTGCCGCCGCCCTGCAGGACGTAACGGTTGCCGAGCAAGCCGCGACCGTTGCCGAGGAGAAGCTCAAGCTAACCAAGATCGCCCTGACGATGTGGGAAGGTCTGGTCAAGGACCGGATCGGCTCCGGCTTCGAGCTAGAGAAGGCACGCCAAGAACACAACGTTGCGGTCGCCGACGTGACGGCCAAGAAGGCATACATCAGCGCCGCCAAGGCCAAGCTGCGCGCCAAGCGGAGCGCCCGGGTGCGGGTCGCCAGCTCGGAAACGGTCAAGATCCAAGGCGCCAGGGCAAAACGGGACGCGGCTGCCGGTGAGATTGCGACCGCGGAAGGCTCGATCCCCAAGTTGCGACGCGATCTGGCCCGCCAACGCCAACAGCAACTGACCGCGCCAATCGACGGGTTCGTGCAGAATCTGACCGCGAACGGCCAAGGGGGCGGTTTCGTCAAGCAAGGCCAGACGGTTGCCGTGCTGGTGCCAGCGTCCAACCAGGTCGCGGTCGAACTGTACGTCGATGGCAATGACATCCCCTTCATCGAAGTTGGGCGCCATGTGCGCCTGCAGTTTGAAGGCTGGCCGGCAGTGCAATGGGTTGGCTGGCCATCCGCCGCGATCGGCACCTTCGGCGGCCAGGTCGCGTTCATCGATCGCTTTGATGATGGCTCGGGCAAGTTCCGGATCATGGTGCTGCCCGACGAACGACCGTTCGCCACGCCCGAAGGGCCAGTGGTCGACTGGCTGCGCGGCGTGTTGACGTTCGAGAAGCCGAAGAGGCCGGGGATGAACGAGAATCCACACGCATGGCCGGGTGACGAATACCTGCGCCAAGGCGTGCGCGCCAAGGGCTGGGTCGTGCTAGACCAGGTCTCGCTCGGCTACGAGGTCTGGCGACAGCTCAATGGCTTCCCTCCGATGATCGAGCGCGACCGCAACAAGGGCCAGAAGTCGGATTCGGGCACGACGGATTCGGGCACGACGGAGTCAGGCAAATGAACCCACCTGTTCGTACGGCAACAGGTGCCAAGACCAGGTGCTCGAACGCGAACCTCAGGTTGTCGGTGGCGGTGATCGTGGCAACGTCTGCATGCGCGCCCGAACGGTTCCGACCAAGACCGGTCGATCTCAGCTCTCTGATGCCAGCACGCGTCACGGCGAACGCCGCCGATGGCGCGCCGCAGACCTCGCAACCAGATGGCGTCTCGGGCGAGCGTTTCGCCAAGGCCTCGGAACCAGCTCCACAACTGCAAGGCACCCTGAGCATGCAAACCGTGGTGCAGTCCGTCACCGAGCGCTACCCGCCCTACTTGAGCGCCCTTCTGGAGCGCGACCTCGCCTCCGGTCGGCTGCAACAGGCGATGGGATCCTTCGACACCCGCATCTCGGCCAAGATTGGCGGCCGCATGCAGGGGTTCTACGAATCGAGCATCGCCCAAGGGCTGCTCGAACAGCCGCTCGCAACAGGTGACACAATCTACGGCGGCTACCGGGTCAGCGACGGCTTCTTGCCGGACTACTACAAGGATCGCACCCAAGACGACGGGGAGTTCGTCTTCGGCGGCAGCTTCCCGCTGTTGCGCAACCGCAGCATCGACAAACGTCGTGCCTCGGTCCGCAAAGCCGAAATCGACGTCGAACTCGCCGAACCAAAGATCCTGGCGGCGCGCATCGAGTACGTGCGCCGCGCGACTGCCGGCTACTTCAAGTGGATGGCCGCCGGCCAAAAGCTGCAGATCGCCAGGCAACTGTTCCAACTGGCAGCAGATCGCCAAGACGGTCTGACCCGCGCCGTCGAACGCCAATTCCTCGCGCCCATCGCGCTCACGGATAACGAACGACTGATCGCCAAACGGCGCATCTACATCGCTCGCGCCGAGCGGTCGTTTCAGCAAGCTAGCTTGGCGCTGTCGCTCTACCTGCGGGACACCGAGGATCGCCCCATTGTCGCGACCGAAGCAAACCTGCCCGCCACGAACAGCGAACTTCCGCGACCCCAAAACCTGCTGGACGACGACATCCTGCTGGCGGCACGCCAACGCCCGGACTTGCGCAACCTGATGCTGCGCATTGCCAAGGCGGAAACCGAACGCGACCTCGCCGAGAACCAGGTGATGCCAGAGGTCAACCTGGTCATCGAAGCCGCGAGTTCCCTGAACAACGGCCCCTACAAAGACCGCGAGGACCTGGAGCTGTTCGTTGGCGGCGAACTCAAGCTGCCGCTGCAGCGGCGTGGCGCCCGCGGCAAGCTGCAGCAGGCAACGGCTGCCTTGAGCCGCCTGATGATCGAACAGCGCTACACGCGCGATCGCATCATCAACCAAATCCAGGACACACGCTCGGCGCTACAGGCGGTTTCGAATCAGCTTGAGGACAACCAGCGCAACGTCACCCTCGCCGACGAACTGGTCACCGCCGAGCAGCGCGCCTTCGACCTCGGCCGCAGTGACCTGCTGCGCGTGCAGCTACGCGAAGTGCAACTAGCTGACGCGCGCGTGATGGTCATCGAGGCGCACGTCGCCTACCGGCTGGCGTATGCGGACTATCGCGCCGCGCTCGGCTTCGCCGACGCCAGGCAGGTTGGCAGCCGTTGACGACCCGTCGTGAGTGCCTGACGGCACCCAGCCGACACATCACCTACGCGAACGCAGCAGAGGCGAGGCGGTCGCGCAGGCTGTCGTTGCCACCGTCGAGGACCTCCAGGGTCTTGCCGTCGCGGTAGTGACGTTCGACGTGGTATTCGACCGTGTAGCCGAAGCCGCCGTGGATCTGGATCGCTTCGTCGGCCGCGAGCACCATGGCGTCGACCGCCGCAATGCGGGCCTGCATGGCCGCGTCCTTGGCGCACTCACCAAGGTCGGTAACGCGCGCGGCGTGCCAGGTCAGTTGTCGGGCGGCGGCGACGGCGCGGGCACATTCGACGAGCTTGCGCTGCACGGCTTGCTGCACCAGCAACGGCTTGCCGAAGGCAATGCGCTCGCCGGCGTGCTTCTTGGAGGCCTCGATCGAACCGACCGCGCCGCCAACGGCTGCAGCAGCAACTCCCAACCAAGCGGCCAGTTCCGCGCGGTCGATCGCGGCGTTCGCGTCGTCACCCGTGGCGAGTACGGTCGCAGCGACACCTTCGCAGGCAACGGCGCCGCAGGCGGCACTGTTGAGCCCGAGACCGTGCAATTCGGAGCGTTGGCACGCGGCGGCATCGACGGCGAGCAACACGGGCGCGTCGCCATCGGTTGCGGCGACGATCATCACGTCCGCTGCCATCGCGGCCGGCACCATCAGGGCATTGCCGGTCAGCTTGCCGTCGGCAACGGTGAAGCCGTGCTCGCGGCCAGCGAACGTCACCAGCTTGGCGCCGGCCGCTACCTCATCGAGCAGATCGCTGCCGGTGTTCTCCAGTGCGAGCGCCGCTTGCATCTGGCCGATCCAAAGCCGCGCCAGCGAACCACTCTGCTCGCCGACGGACTCGAGCGCCGCGACGAACGGCAACAGGCCCATGCCCGCGCCACCCTTCTCTTCGCTCAGCGACAGTCCGTAGACACCGAGCTCGGACAACGCATCGAACCACTCGCGGGCGAAGCCGCGGTGCTCATCGAGCTCTTGCACCTTGGGGGTCACAGCATCGGCCACCAGCTTGCGCACGGTGTCGACGACCATCTCTTGGTCTTCAGTAAGTTGCAGATTGTGCATGATCAAAATTCGTGTGCCAGCGGCAGCCCTAGCGGCCACCCTGCCAGAAGTAGAGGAAACGGGGACCGGTCGACGAGGTCAGCAGACTCTCGACCGATGAGTTCTTCGTATTCGCAGAACTCATGCCAAACAGAAGGTCTGCGAGGCCGGCATGGCGACGCTGCTCGACAATCGCGACTTTGTGACCGAGGCGATTCTTGAACCATTCAAGAGCCGATTCGTAGTCACCGATCTCATCGACCAGCCCGTGTTCGAGGGATTGCTTGGCAGTGTAGATACCGCCATTGGCGACGCGTTCGACAGCGTCTCGCTGCATCTCGCGCCCCTCCATGACAACGGACACGAACTGGTCGTAGAGCTCGTCCACAATGCTGGTCAGCATCGCGCGCTCGCCTTCGCTCAACGCGCGCGTCGGCGACAGCATGTCCTTGTATGGCGTGCGGTCGGACTTGATCGCAACCTGCTCAACGCCGTAGTCCTCGGCCAGCTTGGCGAAGTTCCACGCGCTCATGATCACGCCGATGCTGCCACTGATCGACGTGCGCCGCGAGATGATGTGCTCGGCAGCGACCGCTACGTAGTAACCGCCGGATGCAGCCATGTCGCCGTACAACGCGGCAACGGGCATCTGGGGGTTTTGCTCGCGGAAGCGCTTCAGCATCTGGTAGATGCGGTCCGAATCGGTCACGCCGCCACCGGGTGAATCGATGTAGAGCAGCACACCTTCTACTTGCTGGCTCTTGGCGTATCGCAACGCGCGTTCCACCTGCGACACCGTGCCGCCAGCGGCACCGAGCAGCGGGCTGGCACCTTCGGCAATCGCACCGCGGATCCCGATCTGCAGCACCTGGTGGTCGCTACCGCGATCGCCGGCGACGTGCACTTCGTCGTAGCTACCGCCGCCTTCGAGTCCGGCACCAGCGAGTGAGCCAACACTGAGCAACAGCAACAACACGTTGAGGCCGGCAGAAACGAGCAGCAGGATGCCGAGGAAGATCGCGACGAAGAACGCAATGCCGCGCGACTCGCGCGGGGCCGCGGCACCCGGAGGTGCCGGCCAGTGCGGTTGCTGCGGCGGAACGCCAGGAGGGGCACCCGCAGGCGGTGGACCGGGGGGAATGGAACTCATGCGAGCAAGCCGCGTGCGATGACGAGACGTTGGATGTCGGTGGCGCCTTCGTAAATCTCGGTAATGCGTGCGTCGCGCAACAAGCGCTCAGCTGCGTTGCTGCCAGTTGCGCCGGACAGGCCGAGCAACGACACCGCCGAACGAGCGGCACGGTTGGCCAGTCGCGAAGCACACGACTTGGCCATCGCCGCCTCGGTGCTGCAGCGCACGCCACGGTCACGCAGCGTCGCGGCGCGCCAGGTCAAGAAGCGGTAGGCGTCGAGTTCGGATGCGAGGTCGGCGAACTCCCATTGGTCCGGCTGCGACGCACTCGGGCGACCGCGCGCGTCCTTCTGGCTTGCGAGGTGCTCCCCCACCAGATCGATCGCGGCACGGGCTATGCCGAGCGCCTGCGACGCGATACCGAGACGACCACCGTCGAGCGTATCGAGCGCAATCGTGAAGCCGTTGCCTTCCTGGTCGAGCAGGCAGTCGGCCGGAACCTTGACGTTGTCGAGCACGATCTCGGTCGTCGGCGAGCCGCGTAGGCCGAGCTTGCGCTCCTTCTTGCCGACGCTGACGCCATCCCAGCTGCCTTCGACAACGAATGCCGAGATGCCCTTGACGCGATCCTCACTAGTGCGCGCAAAAACAACGAACAGCTCCGCTTCGCTGCCGGTCGTGATCCAGAGCTTGGCGCCGTTCATGATGTAGTGATCGCCCTGCTTCTCGGCCGTGCAACGCAGTGCGGCCGCGTCCGAACCAGAGAACGCCTCACTGAGGCAGTAGGCACCGAGCCACTCACCGGTGACGAGCTTCGGGAACCAACGCGCCTTTTGCTCGGGCGTGCACCACTTGCCGAGCAACGAGTTGACCAGCGAGTTGTGCACGCTGATCGTCACTCCCGTCGATACGCAAACGGCGTTGATCTCTTCGAGCATCACGCAGCTCGCGAGGTTGCCCATCGCGCTGCCGCCGTATTCCTCGTCGACGGTCGTGCGCAGCAAGCCGAGCTTGCCTGCGGCCTCGACTGGCGCCCGCGGGAACTTGGTTTCTCGGTCGTACTCGGCCGCACCACCAAGGTTCTCCTTGGCGTAGTCACGCACCTTCTGCTGGAACTCCAGCAACTTGGGCGACAACTGAAAATCTGCTACTTGCACCTCGGAGGTCGTCATCGTGCTTGTGTTCCCTACTTGCTGTAGTCGTAGAAGCCCATGCCGGTCTTGCGGCCGAGATGGCCGGCGGCAACCAAACGGCGCATCAGCGGGCATGCCCGGTACTTGTCGTCACCAAGGCCGTCCTTGAGCACGTCGAGAATCGACACGCACACATCGAGGCCGATGAAGTCCGCCAACTGCAGCGGGCCCATCGGGTGGTTCATGCCGAGCTTCATGATCGAATCGATCGCTTCCTTGTCGGCGACACCCTCCATCAGCGAGAACGCAGCCTCGTTGATCATCGGCATCAAGATGCGGTTGGCGACGAAGCCCGGGTAGTCGTTGGCGAGCACCGGGATCTTGCCGAGTGCTTCCGACCAACCGTTGACCAGGTCGCAGGTTGCGTCACTGGTGTCGTGGCCACGAATGACTTCGACCAGCTTCATCAGCGGCACCGGATTCATGAAGTGCATGCCGATCACCTTGTCGGAACGCTTGGTCTTCGCGCCGAGCACCGTGATCGAGATCGACGACGTGTTGCTGGCGAGAATCGCGTCCGCCGGCAGACGCTGATCAGCGTCAGCAAACACCTTGCCCTTGATGGCGAGGTTCTCGGTGATCGCTTCGACACACAGCTGCACTCCGCTGAGCGCGTCCATCTTGGTCGAGCTATGCAGGCGAGCCTTGGTCGCGTCGGCCGCCTCGGCGGTCATCTTGCCCTTCTCGACAAACTTGCCGAGGCTGCGATGGATGTTGGTAATGCCCTTCTCGAGGCCCTTTTCATCTACATCGATCAGGTGGGTCTCGACGCCGCAGCTCGCGAACGTCTGCGCAATGCCGTTGCCCATGGTGCCGGCGCCGATGACGGCGACAGCCTTTGGAAGGTTCGTATCAGTCATTTCAGTTCGTATTCAGTGAATTGTGTTTCGACCAGTCGGCGCGACTAGATGCGCTCAACACCCATGACGACGGCGTTGCCGCCACCGAGGCACAGGCCGGCCATGCCACGCGTCTTGTCGTGGCGCTGCAGGGCGTGCAGCAGGGTCACCAGCACGCGGGTGCCGGAGCAACCGATCGGATGGCCGAGCGCGACGGCGCCGCCGTGCACGTTCCACTTCTCCGGATCGGCTTTGAGCTCGCGTTGCAGGGCAACCATCTGGACCGAGAACGCCTCGTTCATCTCGATCAGGTCGAAGTCCCCGATGCTGCACTTCATCAGCGCGCATAGATTCTTGGTGGCGACTTCCGGTGCCATCATCACCCACTCCGGCGCCATGCCACCAGTCGCGTAGCCAGTGATCGCGGCGAGCGGCTTCAGGCCGTGCGCCTTGGCGAAGTCTTCGTCACAAACGATCGTCGCCGCGGCGCCATCGTTGATCGAGCTGGCATTGCCGGCCGTGACCGTGCCGCCATCGCGCTTGAACGCCGGCCGCAGCTTGGCGAGCGCTGCGACGGTCGAGTCGGCGCGCGGGCCATCGTCCTTGTTGAATTGGATCGGGTCCTTCTTTCGCTGCGGAACCTCGACACTGAAGATCTCCTGGTCAAAGGCGCCGGAGGTTTGCGCAGCGACGGCCTTCTGATGACTGCCAGCGGCGTAGGCGTCCTGTTCTTCGCGGCTGATGCCATACTTCTCGGCAACCAACTCACCGGTGTTGCCCATGTGGAAGTTGTTGTAGTGGTCCCACAGACCATCCCAGACCACAGCGTCCAGCGCTTGCGTGTGACCGAGGCGGGCGCCTTCGCGGGCCTTCGGCAAGTAGTACGGCGCGTTGGTCATCGACTCCATGCCACCCGCGACGATGCACTTGCTGTCGCCGGCCTTGATCGCCTGAGCGGCGAGCATCACGGTCTTGAGACCGGAGCCGCACACTTTATTGACGGTCATCGCTGGCTGCGAGTTCGGGA
>CAXBFC010000298.1:0-10146 GCA_963974725.1 uncultured bacterium
GCCCGCGCGCCGTCGCTTTTCGCTGTTCCTGCGCAAGCTGTTTGGCCAGCGACGGAAGGCCCTGCGGCGAACGTTCGCACTGGCGAAGGAAGCGCTCGAGCGGCCGGATGCGGTGCTGCGGGAAGAATGGAGCGGCAAGAGGGCCGAGGCGCTTTCGCCCGATGAGTTGGTCCAGCTGTGGGGAGACTGCGAAGGCCGTTCGGATTCCTGAGTGCGTTCGGATTCCCGAGGGCGTTCGGATACCTGAGGGCACGAACGGCTGCTTGCCACGAACCACAGATCGCCGTTGGGTCGCTGCTTGCCACTTGGGCGGCTGCTCTGCCTGACGATCCATCGAAATTGCTGGCAGCTTCAGGGTTGACGGGTAGCCAGAGCGTGCTACACTTCTGGGTTCCACAACTCGCAACGCCCCCGGTATCGCGATACTATCCGGGTCTTGGAAGGGGCCGACTGGCTGTCGGCGCTCCTCCGCTAGGCGGGCAAGTTTGGCACTGGTTTGGATTGCCGTTTGGCGTGGCAGTCGCTGTGGCTGATCTCTTGAGCGCGTTAGGGCGCAACTACCCAATGGGGCGAATACGCCTTGCGAAGGGTGCATCAAGCAAGATCGACAGCGTCGTCACCGGACATGGCACTCAGCCATTCGTTTCGTCACTCGGAGCCGTGCGCGGTGTCCGTCCGACGTCGGAATGCTGGGGTAGTCTTGTCTGCCTTGGAAGCCTTGAGTTGCATGGCTGGTCGAGTCCGCTTGCGGACATCTACTAGTGGTGGAGCAGGGGGCTATCGGGGCCGAAATTGCGTCGTTCCCACGGCGTAGCTTTTACGGCGATGCGTGAGGTCAGTCATTCGTCAGTCCGTTTCATCCCCTGATAGCAGTTTCCCCAGTCAGTCGTGTTCCCAACCGTGCCGCCGCGCACAACCGGCGCACCCCCTAGCCATAAAGCCCCCCCCAAGTCCCCAAGCCCCAAGCCCCCAAGCCCAAGCCCCAAGCAGACCTGAATGGCCGTCCCCACGGCCGTGACGGTTCGCAACTCCCCCCAATATGGATCGATTCGAGGACGCCAAGCTGCGGATCAAGGAAGGCAACGACCTGGTTGCCCTGATCGAGCAGTACCAACCGTTGCGGCCCCGCGGCCGCACGCTGGTGTCGTTGTGTCCGTTCCATGCCGAGAACTCGCCGTCCTTCACGGTCTTCCGCGAGACCCAGCACTTCCGCTGCTTTGGCTGCGGCAAGACTGGCGACGTGTTCACGTGGCTGATGGAGCGCGATGGCCTGAGCTTTCGAGAAGCAATGGAGACGTTGGCCGAGCGGGCCGGCGTTTCGATGGAAGGCGTGTTCCAAAAGGGCCCCGGTCGCGAGCAGCAGAACAAGGCTCGCTCGGCCTACGAGGCGCTGTCATTGGTTGCCGACTTCTTCCACCGTTCGCTGCTGACTCCCGAAGGCGAAGCGGCGCGCACGTATCTCGAAGAGCGTCGCCTCGATGAGGCGATCGTGCCTTGGACCCTTGGCTACCATCCGTACGGCGGCGGCAGCTTGCAGGAGTTCGCGCGCGAACAGAAGTTGCCGATCGACATCCTGGAAGAGTCTGGTCTGGTCCGCAACGGTCGCGAGATCTACGCCGGCCGATTGATGTTTCCGATTGTCGACGAGCGCGGCCGCACGGTCGGGTTTGGTGGCCGCTTGGTTCCCGGTGGCCCAGGCAACGAGCAGCGCGGTGACTACAAGCCGCCGAAGTACCTCAATTCCCCGGAGTCCCCGTTCTTCAGCAAGCGCCGCGTTCTCTACGGCCTGCGGGCTGCGAAGCAGGCTGGCGAACGCCGTCTGGTGGTGATGGAGGGCTACACCGATGTGATCGCGTGCCACCTCGCCGGATTTGAAGGCGCGGTTGCGTCGCTGGGCACCGCGTTCACGGCGGAGCATGCTCGCACCGTCGAGCGCTACGCCGATCAGGGTGTCGTGTTGATGTTTGACGGCGATCGCGCCGGCAAGCAGGCTTGCGAACGCGCCCACCGCGAGTTGATCAACAGCCGTCTTTCGGTCCGTATCGCAATGGTCACCGACGGCAGCGAAGACGCCAAGGACCCAGCCGACGTCGTGCTCGCTCGCCCCGGCGAAGACGAAGAGTTGGTTGGCGAACGGCGCGCTCGTTTTGCCGACACCGTCGATGGGGCACCCGATGCGATGAGTGTCTGGTTTCGGCTACTTCGGCAGCGCTTTGACTTCCGGCAGGCTGTCGGCGTCGAGGCGGCGGCGCGCGAATGCGTGCGGCTGCTAGAGCAGGTCGAAGTCCAGGTGCGCCGCTCTGCGTTGCTCGGCGAGATGGCCCGCCACCTCGATGTGCCGAAGCAAGATCTAGAGAAGCTGATGCGTGACGTGCCTCGGCCTCGTCAAAGCAGCGAACCAGATCTCAACGAGACGGTGCTGCCAGACATCCCGGACGAGAAGCCGACGCAATTGCAGCGCAGCGAAGCCGAGATGCTCGCCTGTGTGCTGAAGAAGCCGGATCTACTGGTCTCGCTCGATTTCGACGATGTGCCGTTGCAGGTTGCCGAGATCAAGCAGTTGTTCGACTGGGCTGCCGAGGCGTTGGCGATCGGTCGCGACGCCGGTCCGGACCTGTTCCGCTACTTGTTCACGCGCTCGACCGAGCGGCCTGGCTTGCAGTCGATGCTGGCGCTCGCGCATGAGCGTGCGGAACGCATGGATGAACCCGGTGAAGTCTTGTCGGGTCTGGTCACGGGCCGCCAGCGGGTCGTCGGTGGTTCGCAGCGTCGCAGCCTGCGTGAGAAGTGGCTGCAAGCTATGAAGTCCGGTGACTCCGAGACCGCCGCCGAGCTGCAGAAGATGATGCTGGAGAGCAAGCGGCGCGAGCGTCCGCGTTCGACCGCGCCCGCTGCGGAAGCTGCCGAATCTGCAACTGCAGAGCGCCGGCCGCCGCCCACGTTTGGTCTTGCCGCCAAGGCCGCGCAAGAGACTGCGGCGCAAAAGACCAGGGCTGCGAGTGCTCCGATACCGCCGCCTGCACCGATCGCGCCATCGCCGTCAGAACCATCGCCAGCAGAACCATCGCCGGCGGCACCGCTGGCAACGGAACAGCCCGCGCCGGTTGCAGCAGAGCTTGCAGCCAAGCCCATTCCGTCCAACGAACCAGCTGAGCCTCGCAAACCAGTCCAGCCTCGCGAAGTGCAGGGAAGCGAGCCTAAGCAGCCGGACTACCCTGAGCAGCCGGACTACATCGAGCACTCGGTGTTGCCGGATGTGCCATTCGAAGCAGAGGGCGGCGCCTGATCGGCTGCCGCACGTGCGCTTCCATTTGATCCAACCAATTCCATTTCCTAGACCTCAGAACCTACCGCGGCGTGAGCCGTCTGACTTTCACCGCGACCCATTAAGAGTTCTCCAGAATGCCCGCAAAACCCGACTTCGATAAGAAGATCAAGAGCCTGATCAAAGCCCAACGCAAGGTGGGCTCGATCACGCTTGCTCAACTCAACAGCGTCCTGCCCGACGACATGACGTCGCCCGAGAAGATCGAGGCGGCGATCGCGTTGATCGAAGACGCCGGTCTGGAGGTCGTCGAAGATGAAAAGGCGCAAGGCAAAAGCAAGAAGAAGGCCGCGGCCGACGACAACGAAGATGTCGACCTGACGCCGGAAGCCGATATTGCCGAGCCGACCGAGGCGGAGTTGAAGGCTCCGGCCGTCGACATCACCGAGAAGATTGATGACCCGGTTCGCATGTATCTGACGCAGATGGGGGAGATCCCACTGCTGACGCGCGAAGAGGAAATCTCGTTGGCGCGGAAGATCGAATTGACGCGCAAGCAGTTCCGCAAGGAAGTGCTGTCGTCAGGCTTCGGCATGCAGAATGCGATCGAGATCCTCGAGGACGTGCTCAAGGGCGAACTAGCCTTTGATCGCACCCTGAAGGTCAACCAGCAGGACCCCGAAGTCGGCAAGGCCGATCTGTCGGACCGTCTGCCGGGCAACATCCAGACTCTGCAGCGCATCTATGACGCCGCCCGCGAAGACTTTGGCAAGCTGTTCCTCGGCAAGCCGACGGGTGAAGAGCAACAGCAATTGAAGCGTCGGATCTTCTCGCGTCGTCGCAAGGCAGTCGCGCTGATTGAAGAGCTCAACCTGCAGGGCAAGAAGGTGCGTCCGATGATCGACCTGGTCGAGAGTCGCATCGCCGAGATGACCCGTCTACAAGCCCGTCTGGCGCGTTATCGCGGCGCCCAGCTGCAGAACCCGGACGCCATTGAGACACGCCGCCGGCTGACTGAGATGCAGCTTGATGGCCTCGAGTCCATTGAGCGTTTGCACAGCCGCTTGGAGTTCCTGAATCGCGCCTACGCGAACTACGAAGATGCCAAGCGCAAGCTGTCTTCCGGCAACCTTCGCCTGGTTGTGTCGATCGCCAAGAAGTACCGCAACCGCGGCTTGTCGTTCCTCGACCTGATCCAGGAAGGCAACACCGGCCTGATGAAGGCGGTCGAGAAGTACGAATACCGTCGTGGCTACAAGTTCTCGACGTATGCGACGTGGTGGATTCGCCAGGCAATCACCCGCTCGATTGCGGACCAGGCTCGCACGATCCGCATCCCGGTGCACATGATCGAGACGATGTCGAAGCTGCGCAACGTGTCCAAGAAGCTGACGCAGCTGAAGGGTCGCGAGCCGGCGATCGAGGAAGTCGCGGAAGCCGCCCAGGTCTCGGTCGACGAAGCCAAGCGGGTCATGAAGATCAGCAAGCATCCGATCTCGCTCGATCGTCCGATCGGGGATTCCGAGGACAGCTACTTCGGCGACTTCATCGAAGACGAGTCGGTCGAGTCGCCCGTGCAGTCGGCCAGCCGTGAAATGCTGAAGGACCGCATCGAGAACGTGCTCAGCACCCTGACCTTCCGTGAGCGCGAGATCATCAAGCTGCGCTACGGCATCGGAGATGGCTACACCTACACCCTCGAGGAAGTCGGCCGGATCTTCCGCGTGACCCGCGAGCGGGTTCGCCAAATTGAGGCCAAGGCCGTGCGCAAGCTGCAGCACCCGGTGCGCGCTCGTCGCCTCGGTGGCTTCTTCGACAGCGCCGTCGGCGAGCACGGATAGTCATCATCTGGTTCGCCCGCGCCGGATAATCCACTGGCGGGGGCACGTGAGCCAACCTCAATGGCTCGCTCGGCGTTCCTCGCTGGGCGGGCTTTGTGGGCCACCAACGGTCCCCAAACGGGCCCTAGGGCGAATCGCTTCGCCGCTGGCAGCGCCTGCTTGTGGCAAGTTGGCCTGCCAAGAACTTGAGCGGGCCGAGCGGACCGCTACACTGCTCGCCCCGGATCACAGTGATCGGGCCCAAGCTAAACTCCGTGCATCCACACGTTCAGAAACTCCTTGGCCTGCAAAAGGTCGATTTGGAGGTCACGTCCCTCACCAAGGACATTGACCTATTGCCGGAAGAAGAAGCCAAGCGCAAACGCCGTCTGGACCAACTAGAGCGAGCCGCAATCGAGGCGGGGGCGGCACTGCAGAAGGCCGAAGTTGCGTCTCGTGAGCTCGACACGGCTGCGCGCGATGCCGACGCGCAGATCAACAAGCTCAATGAGCGGTTGAACATCGTTCGCAACAACGCCGAATACCAGGCGACCTTGTTCGAGATCGAGTCGGTCCGCAAGGATCGCGACACGACCCAGGACGAGGGACTCCAGATCCTGGAAGCCCTCGATGGCTTGAAGGCTGCTGCCGCTGCAACCAAAGCCGCGTACGAAAGTGAGCGCACAGTCTTCGAAGGCTTCCTCAAAGAAGCGGAGAAGATGCGAGGCGAACGGGCCGACGACATCGCTGCCGCGCGCAAAAAGCGCGATGCCTCCGCCGACGGGGTGCCGCCCGACTTATTGCGCGAATACGACGGGCTCTACAAGACCCGTGAGAACTTTGCAGTCGCACCCATCGACGGTGGCTACTGCCAAGGCTGCTACAACAAGGTCACGCCGAACGACGCAGCCAGGGCCATGGGGTCGCAAAGCATCGTGCGTTGCGGTTCGTGCCAGCGCATTCTCTACCACGGCGCGTAGTAGCTGGTTCGCAGTTCCCAGTTCCGAGCTACTTGGTTCCGAGCTACCTGGTTCTCAGCTACCTTGTGGTTCCGAACCACCCTGTAGTTCGCAGCTACCTTCTCGCTGTCGTAGCTCTCGTCTTGCTGGTTTGCAGAGGTTGACCATTGGCGCGCCAAATCCATCCAGTTGTTGTCGGCACTGCCGGTCACATTGACCACGGCAAGAGCAGCCTCGTTACCGCGCTGACCGGCACGGATCCGGACCGCCTCAAGGAAGAGAAGGATCGTGGCCTGACCATTGATCTGGGCTTCGCTCGGATCAAACTGGCCGACGGTCGACTGCTCGGCATGGTCGACGTGCCGGGCCACGAACGCTTCGTGCGCAACATGGTCGCTGGTTCGACCGGTCTCGACCTGGCGTTGCTGATTGTCGCCGCCGACGACGGGGTGATGCCGCAGACGATCGAGCACGTCGACATTCTCAACCTGCTGCAAGTACGCGGCGGGCTGATCGTGATGACCAAGATTGACATGGTCGATGAACTGCTCGTCGAGGTCGCCGAGGAAGAGGTGCTCGAACTGGTCAAGGGCACGGTGCTTGAGGGCGCCGAGGTTTGCCGGGTGAGTTCGATCACTGGTGAAGGCATTCCCGAACTGCGCGAGAAGCTCGAAGCGCTGGCGATGTCGGTCGAACCACGCCAGTCGCACGGTCCGTTCCGGATGCCGATCCAGCGCGTATTCTCGCTGCCCGGTATCGGCACTGTGGTGACCGGGATTCCGCTGACCGGGACGGTACGTCCCGGAGCCGAACTCGAGGTGCTGCCGCTCGGCACCCGGATCAAAGTACGTGGCATCCACGCCTACGGCGGCAAAGTCGAGGAAGCGGTCGCTGGACACAGCACGGCGTTGTCCGTACCGGACGCCAAGGAGTCCGGTGTGCACCGCGGCATGGTTTGCGCCGAGCCCGGAGTGTTTGCCAGTGGCGATGCGGTCGACGTCGACCTGACGTTGACACCGCGTTCGCCAAAGCTGAAGCACCGCGTGCCGATTCGCTTCCACACCGGCACAGTCGAAGTACGCGGCCAGCTGTTGCTGCTTGATCGCAATGAAACCGGCCCGAACGAGAACTTCGTCGCTCGCCTGGAGCTCGACGAGAACGTCGCGTGCCATGCGACCGATCGATTCCTCCTGCGGCTGCAGAATCCGGCAGTCACCATCGGTGGTGGCCGTGTCTTGCGACTGGAAGACTCCGGCCGCTATCGCCGCAAGGACCTCGGTGCCGAGCTGCAGGGCATCGTCGCTGCTGGCGACAAGCCCGAGGCGCGCGTGCTGCACGAGTTGGAACAGGCTGGGCCAGTCGGGTGTGCGATCGACGACCTTTCTCGCGCCCTCTCGCTTGGCGACGGCAAGGTGCTCGAAATGGTCGAAGCGCTGCCGGAAGCCGAGGTGCACGAGAAGGCCATGCGCGTGTTCTTGCGCGAACAGGTCGCGGTCGGGGAGCGGGAACTGATCGAGTCCGTCGATCGCATGCTGGAGCGGCGACCCGCAGCGGCGTCGATCAAGCGCGCCTCGATCCGCACGACCCGAACCTTGCCGCAGCAACTGGTTGAATTCGTCTTCGAGAAGATGCAGGCAGCAGGGCGCGTGCGCGCCGGTCGCCAGGGCCAGATTCTGTTCTTGGATCGCTTGAAGCCACTGCCGCCTGCAGAACAGGCACGCTTCGACAGAATCCTCTCGGAATGCGAATCGCGCGGATTCCGACCGCCGCGTATCGAGGAGTTGTCTGCCGCGGCGGGTTTGAGCGGCGACGCCCTGCTGTCTTTGCTCGATCGCGCCCAGGACGAAGGCCTGATCGACAAGGTCGGCGAGCACTACTACGGCGCGAAGATCGTTCGTGGCATGCTGCATGCCGTTCGCGGAAACTGCCTTGCCAACGACGAAGTGCTCGACATCCCGAAGCTGCGCGATGGTCTCGACACCAGCCGCAAATTCCTGATCCCGCTGCTCGAGTACGTCGACTCGCTGGGCCTGACGGTGCTGCGTGGTGGCGTGCGGCGACTGTTGCCGTCTTCCGCAATCAGCCGTGAGCTTGGCGCCGAAAAGGCATGATCTCCCACTAGTTGGCGACGCCGCCAGAGTTGCAGTCACCGACGGCGCCAGCATAACCTCAGTCCGGGCGCCTCCTCGGTCGATAAGCAGGAGTCCCACGGACCGAATTGAATCAGCCCGGAGCAGCCATGACTGGTGATAGCCATAGCAACGAAGATGCAGACTTCCTAGACGAGGACTTCGTCGTCGAAGATCTCGTTGGCAAGAACGATGACCTTGAAGACCTCTTTGATGAGCCCGCTCATCCGCAGGACGATTCTGCGGCGAAAGCCAAAGAAGAAGACCCTGACGAGGATTCCGCCAAGGATCCTGATGAGGACGACATCTTGTTCACGGATCACTCGGAGGGCATCGAGGCTACGGAGGAGTTCCAGAAACCGGTCTTCGCCGAAGACGGTGTCAACGAGTGGGATGGGGATCACCTCGATCTCGAATCGGTCGGCGTGCCAGACACGCAGATGGATAGCGAAGAGGCTGCGGCCGATCCACAAGTTGACGAAGCCAAGGAGAGCTTCGCGGCCGAGCTGGGCTCGCTGCTGAACGAAGAAGAAGACTTCGCGCTCGACAGTGAAGCCGATCTGGAGCTGGTCAACCTGTCCAACGAGATCGATGACGGCATCAGTGAGTTCGAGCAGTCCGGCCCGTTTGTGCTAGATGACGGCGACGGCTTGTGGGCCGATGACCTCGAAGAAGCACCGGCAGATGCGGATGCTGACGAAGGTACTGCCGACGTCGACGCTGCGCCCGCCGAGACCGTTCACGAAGCGGTCAGCTACGAGTCTGTCTCGCAGCAAGTTCCCGGTGAAGATTCCGGCTTCGAAGAGTTTGAGCTGGGCGGATCGACAGCGGAACCCGAAGACGAAGGCATCACGCTTATGTCGGCGGGCGACCAGCTGGTTACGGATGCGTTCGGCGAGGGCCACACGGTCGCCGCAGACGGCGATGACGAGAGTCTCGAGACCATGTCGCTGCGCAACGCCGCTGCGTTCGCCAACGGATCCGAAGAAGGCGAGGCCGGTTGGGAGCCGCTGCCGTCGACTTCCATCAACGAGTTGTCCGAAGTCGATGGGGTGCAACGCACCGACGACGACGAGGAGTACGATGTCTCGGGCTACGAGGAGGACGAGCCTGAGTCTCTCGACGAGGAAGGCTACGAGGACAGCGAGGAATACGGCGAGGAATACGCGGGCGTCGCTAGCGAGACCGATCTCGACGATGTCGACGGTCACGATATCTACGCCGAAGATGAAGCCGGCAGGCGCGGGGTTGTCCTCGGTGGCCCCGGCCAGCGACGCAGCACAACCAGTCTGTTGCTGTCCGTCGCTGCGTCGCTGTTGGTGCTGTTTGGCGCCGCGATGGTGGTCGTGCGGCCGGAGTTGTTCGGCCTGAGCGTTGAACCGCAGCGAGTCGCGAAGGTCGATGTAGCCCGCCCGAAGGTTGAGGTTGCCGTCGTCGAACCGCCGCAGGTCGCCTTGCAAGACGAGGTGATTTCGAGGCCAGTCACGACGACCGACAACAACCCAATCGACGGCAACCCAACCGGCGGCAACCCGAACCAGCCCGAAGGTGGCCAGCCACAAACTGGCCAGCCCGAAGGCACGCAACCTGAAACTGGCCAACCTCAATCGGGGCAACCCGAAGGCGGCCAACCCGACGTTGCTCAGCCCGAGACCGGCCAACCGGTGACCACGGATCCGCCGGCCAGCACCCAACCGAATACGGTGCCAACGCAACCTGCGGATGGCGGTACCAAGCCCATCGAAGTTGGAACGACGCAACCCGTCGAGGTCCTTGCCTCGGCAGGCAGCGATGCAACCCAAACTCCGGTAGCGGGCGGCAATGCGCCGAACGTAGTGCCAACCGTCGACGCGCAGCCGGGCGGGGCCAACGCCTGGCCCGTCGAAGAAACGACCGATGTGCAAGACCCGTCGAGCAAGAAGCCGGGGCTAGCCCGCTTTGGCGATGGCTTGATGGTCGGTGGCGTCGCAACT
>CAXBFC010000299.1:0-10090 GCA_963974725.1 uncultured bacterium
ACCCGAGCAACCATCGAACCGCGACCTGATGCGCTGGTTCGACGAACACCCGGCTGCGACTGGCGTGCATGCAGCCGCCGAACTGTCTTGCCGTCACGTCGCCGGACAGGCCTCCGGGCAACTGGCCACCGCGCAACTGGCCTCCGCGCAACCGACCACCGCGCAACCGGCCTCCGCGCAACCGACCACCGCGCAACTGGCCATCGCGCAACCGGCCACCGCGCAACTGGCCACCGCGCGACTGGCCACCGCGCGACTGGCCATCGAGCGACTGGCCGATCTGGTTCTCGCGGAGGCAACCATCGGGGACCCGATCAAGTGCCTCTGGGCGAGCAATGCGCTGTACGTCGCAGGCGGCAAGCACTGGCAAACGTGGCAAGCCAAGCTGAAGCCCCTCACATCCATCACCGAAATGGATGCCGACAGCGATCACTTCGGCTCCGTTGAGCCTGCTGGTGGCCAAGGACGAACCAGCACGACAGCATTGCGATTCCTCACGATGCAGTCCTACTACCGCTATTCGCGGCTGATTCGCTAGTTCGCGCGCTCTGGCCGCTCTATCCGGTCGATAGCACGGCTCTTTGCGAACGAAGCACGATCGCAATGAGAAGCGGGTATCTTCATCCGCCCAACATGAGTGCGGCCCCGCAGCGATCCCAACAGCCACTAGCCAGACCTGGTCCGAGGCGCACTGTCGCTCCAAAGAGCCGACGGCGGCGTTGGTTGTTCCGAGTCGTGCTGGCGGGATTCTTGCTGGTGATGGGCTCGATCACGACCGAGATCCTGTTCCGGCTGCTGTGGACGCCACCGCCGATTCTGAGCGCGCTCGCGCCCG
The DNA here is from genome assembly GCA_963974725.1 of uncultured bacterium. GTDB lineage: Bacteria > Planctomycetota > UBA1135 > UBA1135 > UBA2386. The sequence goes on from CAXBFC010000299.1 coordinate 836, forward strand.
GCGGGTCCTACTGGGAACCCGAGCCCAACGCGTTCGAGCCGAGGGGCAACGTCACGGCCAGCCTGCAGGAAGCGAACCCGCAGAATCTGCCGACGTCGGCTCGATTCACCCCACGCCGGATTGAGATCCGACTCAACTCCATGGGCATGCCGGGCCCCGAACTCGGCGACAAAAAGCCAGACGAGAAGCGCGTGCTGTTTGGTGGCGACTCCCTGACGTTCGGCCACCGTGTGCAATGGAACAAGAGCATTCCGTATGTGACCGAACGCTTCTTGCGAGAGAGTGGCATCGATACGACAACCTGCAATGCCGGCGTTCCGGGCTACGGATTCTCTGCGACGCGCAGACGTCTCAACCGATACCGCGACCGGGTCGGCGCGGACGCCATCGTCGCGGCCTACTTCCTCGGCAACGACTACACCGACGACATCGCGCAGCGCACCAGCACGGTCATCGCCGGCAGCGTGTTTCAGGGCCCGCTCGGCCACTTGATGCAGAACTCGCGACGCGCACGCATGTGCGTTCACCTGAAGTCGTGGCTGTTCGCGGAATCTTGGCTCATCGAGAACAAGCCCGACTGGTCGTTACTGCCCCAATTCACAGCAAGCGACGAACAACTGACCCTGATATCGATGCTTCCAGAGAGCACCGTCGGCGGTCTGTATCTGGACGCAGCACCCAACCATGAGTTTCACCCGGGCAACGGCGCGGTTGTAAAGGCGTGGCTGCAAGACCTTGAAGGCATGCTGAAGCAACTGCAGCAAGACGCCGGTGTGCTGCCAGTCATGCTGGTCGTATTGCCGAGCCAGTATCACCTGGATCAAGAACTTCGGTCGAAGGTGCTCGCGGAGATGAAGCTCAACGCGAACGTGGTGCAACTCGGCCGTTCCCAACGCTTGATTAGGCAACTGTGCACGCGCATCAACCTGCCGTACTTTGACGCCACTGTGCCGCTTGCGGCGGCTGGATTGCCGAGCGACCTCTACAACTCAGACCACGTGCACTTGTCCGTGCGCGGCAACGAAGTCGTCGGCAAGGCTCTCGCCGCACAGCTGACCCCACTACTGAAGTAGCGGCGCAAGTTCGCGCAGCCAGACATCACGCTTCTGCGCCAAGGTCATGCTGGCATGCGCCGGGCTCGTCGACGGCAATTGCCGAACGCGCACCGTGGCGAACTCTTCCGGCAGCTCCGGCAAGACCCGCTTGCGAAACATCTGAAACGCCGCGCCACCATTGCAGAACACGGCCGCCACGTGTGGGTGCGAAGTTAGAAACCCAGCGAAGTCGTTGGTGCGAATCGACGCCGCCTCAATGTCACTGTCGAGGCTGCCTTCACGGACACAGCTAGCGAGCACATCCCACAGCGCGATGCCGGCCCGCTGCACTTCGTTGAGCCGCCGTTCGTAGGGCAGTGCGGCGGCGAAACCACAGATCTCGGCCAGGATCGGCCAGAAGGCATTGCGGGGGTGCGCGTAGTAGCGCTGAGCCTCCAGCGAGGCAATCCCGGGCATGCTTCCGAGGATCAATACGCGCGCGCTCTTGCGGGCAACGGGCAGGAAGCTTGAGACGTTCGCCACTGCCACAATCTACCCGCAGGCTGTTTGTGTTAGTAAGGACGCATGCCATCTCCTGTTCTGACTCGGCGCTTCCTGGACTCGCTTCCGGGTGACAGCCAGACCGACACGATACCGCGCGAAGTAACGGGCGCGTTGTGGTCGCGCGTGCAGCCAACCGCCGTTGCCGACCCCAAGCTGATCGCGTGGTCCCGCCCACTCGCCACCGAATTGGGTCTCGACGCAGAACGCATGCAGGACCCTGAGACGGCGCGCGTGCTCGGCGGCAACGCGCTGTGGCCGGGCATGGAGCCATACGCTGCCAACTACGGCGGTCATCAATTTGGCCATTGGGCGGGGCAGTTGGGAGATGGCCGCGCAATCGTGCTCGGCGAACTCGAGCGCCCAGATGGCGCCAGTGTCGAGCTGCAACTGAAGGGCGCCGGCCCAACTGCCTACTCGCGCCGCGCCGATGGCCGGGCGGTATTGCGCTCGTCGATTCGCGAGTTCTTGTGCAGCGAAGCGATGCATGCGCTCGGCGTGCCGACGACGCGCGCGCTGTCACTCGTGCTGACCGGCGACCAGGTCGTGCGCGACATGTTCTACGACGGCAACGCGGCAGCCGAGCCGGGAGCGGTGGTCTGTCGCGTCGCACCTTCATTCCTTCGCTTCGGCAGCTACCAATTGCCGTATTCGCGCAAGGAGCACGCACTGCTAAAAACGCTCGCCGACTTCACCCTGGCCCATTGGTTCCCGCAGTTTGCTGGCCTTGGCAAAGACGGCTACGCCGCATGGCTGGCCGAAGTCGCGGACCGCACCGCGCAGATGATGGCACACTGGCAAGCGGTGGGGTTCGTGCACGGCGTGCTCAACACCGACAACATGTCGATCCTCGGCTTGACCATCGACTACGGGCCATACGGCTGGACCGACAACTACGACCTCGGCTGGACCCCCAACACGACCGACGCGCAGCAACATCGCTATGCGTTCGGCAACCAACCGACGATTGGCTTGTGGAACGTCTCGCGACTCGGGGAGGCACTACTGCCGTTACTCGACAATGACGAGTCGTGCATCGAGGCTGCGGCGACCCGCTACCAACAGAGCTACAGCGAGCACGCCACGAAGCGGTTCTCGGACAAGCTGGGGATCACGTTCGCTCCGGAAGATGTCGAACTGATCCAAGGCGTATTCGATTGGCTCGGCAAGGAAGAGACCGACATGACGGTGTTCTTCCGTTCGTTGTCCAGCGTCGTTACCGAGACCAGTGCCCCCACGGCCATGCCGACGGCGTGCCAGGCGGCGTTCTACGGCGAACCATCCGAGTCCCATGTCGCGGCGGGCATCGATTGGCTGCAGCGTTGGTGGCAGCGCACGCGCAAGGAAGACAAGGCTCCGGACGCATTGGCGACGGCTCTCAACCAAAGCAACCCGAAGTTCGTGCTGCGCAACTGGCTGTCGCAGACGGCAATCGACGCCGCGCACAAGGGCGACTACTCGGTATTGGCGCGACTACAGACCGTCATGCAGCGACCATTCGACGAGCAACCGGAGCACGAAGACCTGGCCGGCAAACGACCGGAGTGGGCGCGACACAAACCGGGTTGCTCCGCTTTGTCGTGCAGCTCATAGGCGAGCGCAGTTCTTTCGCCGAGCGGTCGTTCTCGGGCAACCTGTTCTCCGGCAACCCGCTCTCAAGCGACTGGGGCGCGCCCTACTTCTTGCCCGCGCCTCGTGGGCTATCCAGATGCCCGCGGATCTGCCTGGCTACGCCTGCCATCAGGTCGTTCGGCACGGGCACCGTCAGGTTGTATTGCAGCACAACCCAACCACCATCACGCTTCTGCAGCACGCCCGAACCGCGGCATTCGCCGTAGCCAGCATTGTCGAGCGCTTCGTCGAACCACGCCAACTTGCCGTCCGCACTCAAGGTGACGTGACGTTCGAGCGGCACGTAGGTCCAGGCCGACGGCAGCTTGAAGTAGCGCATCGCGAAGCTACGGAACTGCTTGCCAGTCCACCGCTCGGTTGCGTCGGTGCCCAAGAAAACCGAGTCATCCGGTAAGATCGCGAAGTAGCGATCTTCATCCGCGACCGCCGCGGCATCGTGAAACGAGTCCAAGACCTGGTGCACCTGACCGGCGACACCGGGGACCACTCGCTGCTCGTGCAGCCCCTTCATGTGCGCACGGACCTGCTTGGCGTCACTCGTCGCCAATGCCTTCACCCGCCTTTTCGGAAGACGCTGCAAAGCCTTCAAGTCGGCACCGGCGGCCCCCCCACAAACCGTCACCGTCTGGAACTCCTGCCGCTCCGCCAACACCGACGCGATGGCCTTTTTGGCATCCGTCACAATGACTGCGTGCAAGCCGCCCTGCGCAATGCGCACGCGCTGTCGCAAGGTGGCCACGATCGACTTGAGACTCTTCGCCGCGGGTGCATCGTGCGAGGGTTCGTGCGAGGGTTCGTGCGATGGTTCGTGCGATAGTTCGTGCAATCGCACGACAGCAAAGCCATCTGCTGCGAGGCCGTCCGCCAGGGCCAAGCGAAGGTCATCATTGCCGCACCAAAGCGCGACAACGGGCACCCAATGGCCTTCTTGATAGCCCGCCGGAAAGACCACTGCTGGCAAACCACCATTGCGTTGTGGGGATTGCTGGGCCGAAAGAAATGCTGCGGAGAGCATCACCATCCATGCACTCCAGGTGTGACTTACCATTCCTTCATCATCTTCAGGCGGCGGCAAGTTCCAACCTCGAAGCCGGAGGCATGAACCCTAACGCCAAAGAAGAACTCGAAGCCGCCCGCCTCGCGGCACTCGAACAACTTGACGCACCCGAAAAGCGATCGCGACAAGTCGTGCACATGCTCGAGCTTCGCCGCAGCCAACGCCAGCTCGCAAGCTGCCTCGAGCGAATGCGCGGCATCTCCAACACGCTGCCGATCTGCAGTCATTGCAACGCGGTGCGCGGCGAAGCGCACGAGTGGCTGCGCATCGAGAAGTACTTCCAAGGCGTCACGGGCACCCAATTCACACATGGCGTGTGCCCCGCGTGCATGGTCAAGCACTACGGGCTCGACCCAAACGATCCCGAACAACTAGCGGACGCGCAACAGCGCCTTCGAGCGATCGTCGAGCGCCGGCGCGTCGGCCAAACCAAGCTTCTTGAAGTCGGCGCGGAACGTCATGACCGACTGATCCTTGGCCGGCTTGATCCGCGGCAGACCACGCTTCCACTTGACCGGAGCGTTTTCGTCGACCTCTTCTTCTTCCTCGCCGCCACCACCGAAGCCGCCACCAGCGATTTGGATCTGGCCCATCATCTGGTCGGTCGAGTAGGTCTTGACGGAAAGGCGAGCGAGGTCACCGCTCTCCGAGTCGATGTAGACGACCACGTAGGTTTCAAGTTCTGGACGCGGCGGTTCGATACCCATGCCGCCGAGCCTCATGATGCCCCCAAAGCCACCACCGACATCCGGCACGGCACCGCAGTCAGAGAACTCAAGGGCGACTTCGCTGTCGAGCTTGATCGTCAGCAGCACCATCGTCTTGCCGCGCAACTTGCCAGCTTCGACGTGCACCACGTTGCTCGCGGCCTTCGGCAACTGCTTCAGCGCAGCAATCAGGTAGTTTGGATCGAGCGTGAACGGCGCTTTGATGCCGCCAGCCAACTTGCCACGACGCAGACGCCAGCCGCCATCAACCTTGGCCAACATGCGACCGTTCGCCGTCATGTAGTCGCGGCCATCGGACTCGGCCCAGATCAAGTTGCGATCCCAGCCACCACTGACCTCGACCTCCTGCGCCCCCATCGGCAAGCCAGCGTTGCGGAGCATGGCGTTGTCCTGGCTCTCCGTTGTCGAAAAATGGCCGCGCGCATAGGCAGCGGTCTTATCGAGAGCCTTGGCCATCAAGGCGCGGGCCTCATCGCTGTTGACCTTGGGGAGCACCGGGCCCTGCACGACCACCGGGGCGGCGGTCTCTTGGGCGAAGGCGAGGGCGGAACAGACGACGAACGAACTGAGAACGCGGAGCATTGGGTTGGGAGGGGTCTGGGGTAGACGGGTGAAACGCGCGAAAACGACTGCGCATCCCCAATGCTCCCCATTCTCGCAACTCGGTGCCAGCGACAGCCCAGCTTCTCGCCGCGGCGGACGCCGTTGCGGGCGTGCGCTTCATGGCGGACTGCCCGCTACCTCGCTCAGCGACCTTCGGTCGCGGTCAGAATGCCCTGGAAAAACATCTTGGCGGTACCGGTCGGTTGACCGCGGTACGTTGCGTCGATCCCATACAGCAGAATGCGCCCCCGGCCGACTCGTGCCGAGACGACCCCGGCCTTGCCATGCAGGTATTCGGTACCGATCGCCCAGCCACTGAGCAACGTGTCGTGGTTGCGATAGTGCGCGACGACGTCGACGCCCTTCGCCCCCGCTTCGACTTCGAGGATCGTGGCCGAGCGATTCAGCATCGCCGCTAGATCCTTGCTCGCACCGCGTGCGATCTCGTGCGATGTATCGACCTGGATCGCGATCAGCGAGCCGGGCACGTAATACTCATCACGCGTAGTCTTGCGCATGCCGGTTTCGGCCTCGGGATCCTCGGTCAGAGGAGCCTCGGTCACGATGTGTGTGCCAACCTTGATCGGCAACTCGAAGTGACGGATCACCTTGTCGACTTCCCGTCCAAGCGCCATCAACGTGCCACCTTGCTGCACGAACTCGCGAATTGCCGGCAACGCCTTCGTGCCAGTCAGCTTGGTCGCGCGCGCTTCGAGGTCACTCCAATCTTGGAACGGCGGCAGCCCTTTCTGCAACGCGTCAAACTTCGGTGGTGCGCGCTCTCTCATTGCCCGCCTCAAGTCGCGCGGCCCCGGCAAGCCGGTGTGAAAGATCAGCACGTCAAAGTCCGCGCGCAAATCGCCGCGCTGCACGCGATCTCCCCACACCAACTGCACCGGGAACTCAAACTGTTCAAGTAGCCATTGATCCCAGCCCGTTGCCATGTTGCCGCCATAGACGTCAAACAAGCCAACTCGCACCGGCGCCAACTTGCGCCGCTTCTCGCCATTGGCAGCCGCGGCCTCAGCGACAACGCCGAGCTCGCGCGCCGCCGTGCCGAGCACTTGGCTCGACTTCGGCGTCACAGGCACGACGTAGTGACCGGTCTTGGCGTATTCGACGACGCAGCCAGCAGCCAACAACCGATTGACGGCCGTGATCGAGTGCAGGTCCCGAACATCCAACTGCCAGTTCGCACCGGACTGCGGCAACTCGTGGCGCGGGTAGCCCGGCAACGCGGCAATCGCTTCGAAGGGTCCCTGCAACTCCTCGAACGTGCGCTCGACCGCGACATCGGCCTGCATCGCCAGCGTCCAGCCAGCAGCGTCGTACGGCGGGATCGGCTTGCCATCGCGCATGTCATCGGGGTGCCATTGCGGCTCCATCATGTCGAGCAGGTGGGCGCGGTAGGGCTGATCACACAGAATGACCAGCGAACCGACCGGCATCGTCTTGCCGTTCAACGGGAACGACTCGTTGGCGTAGTGCATGTCGACGCCGCAATACCAGAGCGAGCGCGCAAACCGCATCACGGCCGACCAGTTGGGCTGATCCGCTGGCAGCACGTAGGCGCGCGGATCTCGCCAATCCGGATCGCGAAAGACCGAATCGTCCTCACGCTTCTTGGCCTCATTGACCTGCCGCGGGGTGACCGTCCAGTGGTCCTTGCGACCATTGGCGATGGCGCGGGTCGACATCTTGTACATGCCCTGCAGCAACTCATCACCGAACCGCGACGCGTAGTCGAGGATCGCGAAGTTCGCGGTCTGCAGGTATTCCACCGTCTGCCGCGCGTGCCACATCTGCGAGCCAATAGGCTGCGGATAATCGTGGTACGGCAACCGCCGCGACAACGGCTGCCGGATCTGCGTCGGCTCCGGGCGACCGAACGATTCGGTCAGGATGCCGATCATGTTGTGGAAGTAACTGGTCGAGCGCAGTCCGCCATTCCACCAGCCGGAGTACGGCGCGCCACTGCGCGAGATCACACCCGGCTTGTCTTCGAGCGCGAAGCGGTTGTTCATGTGCGCGCTGACGATCTCGATACCGCGAACGACCAAGGGATCCACCAGGTAGTTGAATGGATCGCGGAACGGCGGCGTGTAGATGATCGTGTTGCGCGGCGCGCTCTGGTGGTGGTTGTAGACAATCTGCGGGCACCAATCGTGGCAGAAGACGCGACTGATGTTCTGCGCCTCCTTCTGGTTGCACGCGTAGAAGTCGCGATTGTTGTCGTGACCGATGTAGCGCTGGTAGAGCACCGGCGTCGACGTGCTGCCACCTTTGCCCGTCTCTGGATCGGCCGTCGCCATGTAGGCATTGGCGACCAGTTCGTAGCCGTCCGGATTGACTGGTGTCGCCAGCAACACGACTTCGTCGAGAATGCGCCGAACCTCGGCGTCATCGCGCGAGTTCATCTGCCAAACCAGCTCGATGAGGTTTTGCCCGGCGATCGTCTCGGTCGCATGCAACCCTGCATCGATCCATACAACCGGCTTGCCCACATCCACCAGGCGATCCGCGCCCATCTGATCCAGGTTGCCCGGATGCGCCATCTTGACGCTGATCGTTCGCAGCTTCTCGATGTTGGCCAGGTTCTCCGGCGAACTGATGACCGCCATCATCATGCGCTGGCCGTAGCTGGTCTCGCCGATGTCGACAAGCTTCATGCGCTTGCTCGCACCTTCGATGGTGCGGAAGTAGCGCATCATGTCGGTGTAGTTGATCAGCTTGTAGTCGGCGCCGACCTCGTGACCAAAGAACTCCGTCGGGCTCGGCACCTGCGCAGTCAATGCGACGGCAGTGCAAAACGCGGCGATCGGAAACAACACGGCAGCGCGAAGGGAGGGCATCGGCGTGCAAGCCTAAGCCGATCGCGCAACTCCCGTCACCGCCAAGGCTCGTGATGACAGCTTGGTGACATGCGGTGGCGCGGAGGCAGGTCAACGACCCCTGTTGCTGGTCGAATCACGAGCAGCGTCGACTGCGTACTGGTCGTCGACGCATGCAAGACCGGGTCCTGCGACTTTGGCGTGACAGCACACAGGCAAGTCGCATGGAGAGCCCGGCGCGCCACTTGGCCAGCGAGCATTCGCGGCGACGCAGCAACCTGTGGCGCACGAAGGCCCCGACACAACCATGCTCTGGCCGCGAGGGAAGTCGCGTCAGCTCGCCGGACGGCGTCGCATTGCATGGCCCAAACATACCTAACCCCTTTTTAAACCAGTTTTTACACGTTCGCGAAGCATGTACACTCAAGACTCGCGCAAGAACCCACTAAGCTCCCCAGCCCTGCGCAACGCCCCGACACGCCAGCCCCGACGACGGAGTTTCCCAGGCGCCATCTGGTTACGACCTGCTTGACAGCCGATAGAGAACGGCACACCCTGCGTCACCCGCACCCCACCGCATGCATCGCCTACGCACAACCCGACTGAAGCGCCCGATCCTTTGGATCGCTGTGCTCGCGTTGTTGCTGTCGGCGATCGGCAGCCAACTGCGCGTCAAGACGTGTATCGGCGAATGCTGTGCAACAGAGACGATGACGTGCTCCGTTTCGCAGCACGACTCTTTGGCGAAGCATGCGTGCTGTGATTGCTGCGACGAAACGGCACAGCCTGGCGAAGACGCGCCGCTCGGC
>CAXBFC010000300.1:0-10035 GCA_963974725.1 uncultured bacterium
CCGGGGGCGGCGGCCATGTTGGTCTCCACCAGCAAGCGAACGATCAAGTCGCCACTCCCGGCGGGCTGTCGATCAAACACGAAGCTCTGCTTGAGCGCGTCGGCACGCACGTCGAACCGTTCGACGATGGCGCCGTGACGGTACTGCGCGATGCTAGCATCGATTTGCGAGAGGTCTGGTCGCGCCGGAGCGTTTGCTGCGAACACCGTTGCGCCACCGCGCCGCACGGAATCCAGTGTCAGGCGCAGGTTCTGGTTCACTTCGACTGCATCACCCAGTGCCGGCGTGAACATCACGCCGCCGTGATCGAAGACAACCTTGTAGTCGCCGCCGCCGCCGATCGGGACGCCGTCGTCAAGGTTCACTCCGTGGGCCGCGCGGGCGATCGAGATCGACTCTTCTTGGCCGTGCGTTGCGTTGGTCGGGTCGAGTGCCAGATCCTGGTCCTGGACCTGGGCGGAGAGAGCTGCCGAGCACAATGAGCTGGCGAGAAGTAGCACGAGTCGTTTCGTCATGGCGGGTATCCCGGCGCAGCCACCATGGCCGCACCCAGAGAGACCAGAATCGCGGCGGACCAGGCGTTCCCATGTTTCCCTAGAATCTTCACCTGGCAAACGGCCGCTTGGCCGCGCCGCGTTGTGCATGCCGTCAGCCCCGGTGCGAAGGGCGCCCCTGATGCGCTGCGCCGTCGCGGGGCGTTGGTGCACAGAAGCCAATCCTCGACAGGTCGCCCGCACAATCACCACGCTTCACATTCAGCCGCGAACTGCCTCGACATTCCAAGTTCGTCGTGCGGTGGCGCATGCTGCAAGCTAGTCGAGTTCGTTCTGAAGTGCGGCCCGGGAGTTGGCACGTAACACTGCGACTTGGCATAGGAGGATCAACAGACCCAAATCGATGGCGCCTGCTGGGATCTTACTGGCTGCTTTTGATGTGACCGTCGAGGATGGCGCCCAAACGAACGTCGGGAAGCCTGACGTTACCCATCATGAGGAAAACCGCAGTGCTCCCCCGGGCCGTCCCCTTCGGTCTGTTTTGCCGGTGCGCCGTCCTGCTGGCGGTAGCCACTCTTCTGAACAGCTGCCAGTCGCCGACTCGAGCGGTCGACTGGTCCCAATACGACGGTCCCGGTGCTCGCTACTTCCAACAGGACGAGGTTTCGTTCCCGCACGTGCCGGATCCGATCGAGCCCTTCAATCGCGCCGTCTCAATCTTCAACCATGGACTCATGACTTGGATCGTTCGGCCGATCCATAGCGTCTACTGGTTTGTCACACCGACGATCTTGCAGACCGGAATTTCCAACGGACTCGACAACGCTCGATTTCCGCAACGTCTGGTCGGCAACTTCCTGCAGGGAAAGCTATCGAATGCGGTCTCCGAAACGGGTCGCTTTTTGATCAACTCGACCGTCGGGTTAGGTGGGTTGATTGAAGTCGCGGAGCCCATTTTCGGCCTTTCGCCCAAGAGGGAAGACGTCGGACAGGCGTTCGGTCGTTGGGGCTGGCAACATTCGACCTACCTGCAGCTACCCCTCCTTGGTCCGACCACCGTGCGGGACGGCATCGGCCTCATCGGGGATGCTGCGGTCAATCCACTGACTTACGTCACGTGGGCGTCGACCATCCAGAACGCGAGCGAAGTCACCATCGCGTATCCCACATACGCGCGGTTCGTCGAGTCCAATTTCGACCCGTACGAGCTCGGCAGGCTGCTGTTCGTACTCGATCGCGAGCTCAGCATCGCCGACGCGCCTTCACCCGGCCTAGCCCAAGCCTCCGGTCAAGCAGAGACACTTGGCATCGTATATCTAGAACCGGAAGATCCGCGCTTCCTCGACCGAAGCGACACGTATGAGGTGCAAGTCCCGGTCGCCCGAGAGCCGCTTCCCTACACTTGTTGGATTCAAGACGAGGCCGCCCCGCTGATCTTCTTGCTGCCGGGCACCAGCGGCTACCGACTCGCGGACTCCACAGTCGCCGTGGCAGAGCGCGCCTTCGGTCGTGGCGCATCTGTCGTGACGATCTCTGGCTCCTTCAACCACGAGTTCCTCGCGGGTGGCACGACCAACCCCGTTCCTGGGTTCCTGCCCGACGATGCGGCGGACGTCTACTCGGCACTCAACCTCGTCGCGGCCGATCTGGAGCGCCGGTATCCAGGTCGTTTCGAAGAGAACATCCTGCTGGGACTCTCGCTGGGTGGCATGCAGACCCTATATCTGGCGGCTACTGAAAACCCGACCTTGCCTGAGCATGTCAAGTTCGATTTGTTCGTCGCGATCAACGCGCCCGTCGACACCAAGCACGCCATCACCACACTGGACCGCTTCTACAATTCGCCTCTCGAGTACGAACCTCACCAGCGGCCATACAAGATTCGGAGGACTCTCCGCAAGGCCTTGGATGCGGTTCGAGGCATGACCGACGCGCACGCTCCACTGAACTTCTCTCCGAGCGAGGCAGAGTTCCTCATCGGGCTCGCGTTTCGCACGATCATTCGTGACGTCATTTATCAGGCGCAGGAACAGCGCGACTTCGGCGTCCTCAAGACAGTCCGTGGCAACTGGACCCGAACCGCTCCTTATCGTGAGATCCTCCAGTTCTCGTTCATGGAGTACTTCTACGCCTTCGTGCTGCCATACTACGCCGAGATTCGGCCAGACGTGACGTTCGACGAGGCGGGAGCGGAGCATCTCCTCGCCGCGTGCGACCTACGAGCGTATGCCGCCAAACTCTGCGGTAACCCGAAGGTTCTCTACTTCGGTAACAAGAACGATTCCCTTCTGTCTCCGGCCGATGTGGCTTGGTTGCAAACAGAGTGGTCTGCCGATCAGGTCGTGCTGTTCGAGCGAGGAGGCCACATGGGCAACTTGCACCGTGACGATGTTCAAGGCGTGATCGCAGCGGTTCTCGAACATGCGATCGCCCAGCAGGCCGAAACTCCACCGAAGTAGGCCGTCTTGCGCCATGAACTTGCTGTTTGGATGGCGTCCCTGGTCTACACGACCCCTTGGCGATGTGCCTACCTGCTGACTGATGACAACCAAGTAGACCGGATCGACCCCGGATCGACCTCCAGCAGTTTGACGAAGTTCCATGATTGGCCGCGTGGCAACAGCGAGCTGCCATTCTGCGCGCGCGCTGTCGACGCAAGACGCAAAGCCAGTCGGGCTCGACTGCCCGGTCGACGTATTCTGATCGAGCGTTGGCGGCGAGAGCAACCTACGCGGATGTAGTCGTTACCACTAGCCGGCATGGGTCGTATGCTTGGCTGGCATGCGTTGTATGGAGAGCTTGATTCCATACCGGTCATGGCTGATCACAGCTAGATGACAAGGCCCTTAAGACTGGTCGAATCCGATGTTGCCGCCCGCGTTAGGCAGTTCTTGGGGCAGACGTTCTTGCTGACGGATGGTGACTTCCCGATGTCGGATACCGTTTCGCTGCTCGAAGCAGGTGTTGTTGACTCAACTGGCGTGCTTGAACTGATCATGTTCCTGGAAGAGTCGTTCGAAATCGAAGTGGCGGATGCGGAGGCACTGCCGACGAATCTGGATTCCGTTGCGCAGATCGTCGCGTTTGTGCAGCGCAAGCGCGGCAGCGCGCCGGCGCGTGATGCTCTGTGAGCGCGTCGAAGTGGCGCTGCAGCACGCCTCTTCCCGCTGGCCTGACAAGCTTGCGTTGGTGTGTCGCGAACACCGTCTGAGCTACGCCGAACTTTCGCATCGTGTCGATGCGCTGGCTCAGGTGATTGCTGATCGCGGCATCGGCCGAGGCGATCGTATGGTCCTGTGGCTCCCAAACAGTGTGGAACTGGCCGTTGCCATCTACGCGGTGTTGCGTTGCGGCGCGGTGTTTGTCGTCTTGGATGCGACCAGCAAGTCCGAGCGTGTCGCGCACGTTTTGGCGGACTGCCAGGCACGTGCGTTGCTGGCACCAGCGACCAAGCTGACGCCTGCCATGGTAGCCCACTTCGCCGCGCAGGTCGTGGACTCACTACGCATTCTTGCTGTGGGGGCCAACGATGCCGCTGGCACCACTCTCGGTGCGTCCTGCGTTGCGTCTGACAACCTCCCGGAAGCCACCGGCGAACTACCTGCGACGCCCGGCATCGACCGTGATCTCGCCTGTCTGATCTATACCTCAGGAAGCAGGGGACTTCCCAAGGGAGTGATGTCCGCGCACTGCAACGTGCAGTTTGCGGTGCACTCGATCCTCGCGGCGCTGGGGACGAATCATGATGACGTCGTGATCTCGCCGTTGCCGTTGTCGTTTGACTATGGCCTGTATCAGCTGCTGATGACGGTCGCGACTGGCGCCACTCTGGTGCTCGAACCATTCACCTATCCGGCTGCGTTCTTGGCCAAGGCACGGGTCGAATGCGCGACGGTGATACCGGGCGTGCCAACGATGTGGTCGATGTTGCTTAGCATGGACCTGGCAAGCTTCGATCTGCAGTCGCTGAGGGTGCTGACCAACACGGGGGCGGCGCTTTCCGCGGCGCACATCCATGCGCTCAACACCGCCTTGCCGCAGGCGAAGATCTTCTCGATGTATGGCCTGACGGAGACCAAGCGCACGTTGATCCTGCCGGCTGACCAGCTGCTGGCGCGGCCGGCATCGGTTGGCATCGCGATCCCGGGCACCGAAGTCTGGTTGGAAGACGGCAGTGGCAACCAGCTCGGTGCTGATGAGGTCGGCGAGCTGGTGGTCCGCGGTGGCCACGTCATGCTGGGCTATTGGAACGCGCCGGAAGCCAGCGCCGCACGGTTCCCGCCTGGGCCATTGCCAGGCGAACGCCTATGCCGCACTGGAGACCTGTTCCGTCGCGATGCGGATGGCTACTACTACTTCGTGGCGCGCACCGATGACGTGCTCAAGATCCGCGGGCAAAAGGTCGCGCCTCAGGCAGTCGAGAGTGCGTTGCAGGCAATGCCTGGCATCTGCGAAGTAGCGGTGATTGGCGTCGACGAGGATGAGCATGCACAGACGCTGCGAGCCTATATCGTGCGCACCGAGCAAGGGCTTACGGAGTTGGCTGTGAAGCGTCATTGCCGCGAGCACCTGGCCGACTTCGAGGTGCCGGGCTCGATCGTATTCGTCAACAAGTTGCCGCATACCAGCAATGGCAAGATTGCACGGCGCGAGTTGCTGACGCGGCCGATCGACTAAGGCGACTTCCCGATCGGCTCCAAGAAGTCCTGCAGCCGTTCGCGCAAGGTCTCGGCTGGATGTTCCCACCAGCGTTCTTCCAGCAGTTTGACAATCTGCTCCGGGTCAAATCGGTAGCCAACGACGCGCCCTGGATTGCCCTGCACGATTGCATAGGGAGGAACGTCTCGTCCGACGACGCTGCCAGCGCCGATGACGGCACCATCGCCCACCGAGTTCACCGACGGCAACAGCACTGCGTTGTGTGCAATCCAAACGTCGTTGCCAATCTGCAGCTGGGTAACGTTGGCAAGGTGGCCCGACACCATGCCAAAGAACGGATGGAAGAACAGGCCGCTAGTCGAGCGGGTCTGCAGCGGATGGTTGTGGGTCAGAACGCGTGCCGTTTCGGCGATCGAACAGTAGCGACCAATCGTGGTGCCTTCGTCGATCTGGAATGGCTGCATCCAGCCACCGTGCGTGTATTCGCCAACGGCGACACCATGGTAGTGCGCAAAGATGCGGCGCAGAGTGCACGAGAACATCGAGCCGCCTTCGCAGCGATCCAGCAGCCAGCGGGTGAACTGCCGCCAACGACGGGAGCGCAGCGCGTAGGCCCGAAACAGCAACGTCCCGAGCACCGGGATCTGTCGCGGGCGCACCGAGCGCAGGCAGGTCGAGTTGCTCATTGCAGCGCTGCATGGGTCAATGCCGGTTGCAGCAGTTGCTGCGCGTGGCGTTGCTTGGCATGCAGATCGCGATAGGCGGCCTGCACGTGATCGGCGGGGATGGGCAAGATCGCCGCGACCGCATCAGCCGGCACGTTGTGGTGCAGCGCCCACAACAGCAGGTCGAGTTGTCGCAGCGGCATCGCGAAGAAGAACTCCTCCTGCGATTGCGGCAGCGTGTAGGTCTCGGTCGACGGCACCTGTTCGCGAATGGTCGCAGGCAGCCCGAGATGCTCGGCAAGTGCATAGACCTGCGTCTTGTAGAGGTGGGCAATCGGCTTGATGTCGGCGAGTCCATCGCCACCGCGCACAAAGAAGCCGAGTTCGTATTCAAGGCGATTGGGCGTGCCGATCACCGCGAAGTTGTGACTCTCGGCGTGCGCGTATTCGACCAGTTTGCGAGCGCGCTGGTTCATGTTGGTTGCGGCTACCAATTGCAGGTAGGCAGGCAGCGGTAGGCGGGCGCGGCGTAGGGAGCCATCGGGCGCTTGCGCAATCAGGTCAAACAAGCGCGCCCGATCGGAATCGAGGGGGCCGCTGGTCACCACGATCTTGTGCGGTGAGCCGGGCGGTAGATCGGGAAACACCGCGGCAATGGCGTCGTCGCGCATCCGGTTGCCGCCGAGTTGCTGGATGGCCGGTGCGATGTTGGTGGATTCGATCGGCAGATTCAGGTCTGTGCACAGCAGCTCCGCAAGGGCTTCGCTTGCTGCCGTGGTGCCGTTGCCGGGCAGGGCGAGGGCACGCACGCGTTCGGCGCCGAGCGCCCGCACTGCGAGTGCCGCACAGACCGCCGAGTCGATGCCGCCACTGACACCGAGAACCGCACCGCGACGCTTCAAATCACGACTGATCGAGTGGCGCATCCAGGCAGTGATCGCGTCGCACTCGGAAGCGACATCATAGGCGAGCACGTCAGGGCCGAAGGCTATCTGCTGATTCTCATTCATCATGCGGAGCCGCTGCGAAAGGTGGCTGTCGAGCGCTCAGGTCGACTGCGATGTCCGGGGAGTTGGTGAAGACTTCGGGCCCGGTCACGTAGGCAGTGAAATTGCGGCAAAACTGTTCCTCGAGAAGTTGCACGGTCAGCAACCCGCAGAGCGCCATGGCTTCTCGCTCTGACAATCGTTGCACCCCGCGTGCTCGGTCGCGCAACAACTTGGCGGCATTGGCTGACAGCAACGGGTTGTCGTCGATGCGTCGGTCACCAAGTAGTTCGCCGACGTAGTCATCCGCTTGTTGGCAGAACAGCCCAGCCTCGATCGGCGCGCGGTAAGGCTGCTTCTTACGCTGCCAGGTGCTGTCGGGCAGATACCGCCGCGCAACATCGCGCAGGACGACCTTGGTCGTCAAGCCGCGAACTTGCAGGTGGTCGGGCAGTCCCGCGCAGAAGTCGGCAACTTGCGGCGCTAGCAATGGGTAGCGCGCCTCGATGCCGTGCGCCAACGCGACGCGATCTCCTTGACTACTGAGCAGGTAGGGCATCAGCAAGCTCACGACTTCGATCGCTTCGGCCTTGGCCAGCGACGTCCAGGATGGGAACGCCTCGGGCAGCCGTTCGCGGATGGTCTGCGTCATGCGATCCGTGGCGTCGCCTGACTGGTAGCCGTGACGCAAGAGGCGCGTCGTCCAAGCGCCGTTGCGCCAGCGTGGTGCGTGCGAATAGCAGTTGCGTTCGGTGTCTTGCAGGCCGGCAGCATAGAAGGCACGCCACATTGAACTTGCGCGCACACTGCTGTCGCCAACGAACTCGTGCACACGTTGCAGCAACGCTGGACGCATGTTGGAGTCGGGTTGTCGCGCCCAGAATCGGCGCACGCGATCTTCGAGGAAGACGCTGTAGCCGCCAAGCAACTCATCGGCTCCTTCACCGGTCAACACGGTCTTGATGCCGTGCTGCTGAACCGAGCGCGACAGCAGCCACAGCGGCACCGGGGCGGTGCGCATCAGCGGCGCTTCGCAATGAAAGACCACCTTTGGCAGGTTGTCGCGCACGTCGTTCTCGGCACACTGCAGGATGTGATGATTGGTGCCGAGCGCGCGGCGGACCTCGTGCTGGGCGTGCGATTCGTCGTAGCCGACGTCGGGGAAGCCGATGCCAAAGGTCGACAGCTTGCCTGTTTGACGCGCCGCCATGGCTGCCAATAGCGACGAATCCACGCCGCCGCTCAGGTAGCAGCCAACGGGCACGTCGGCTTGCAGGCGGCGCGCGACACTGGCCTCCAAGTGCGTCGCCAGTTCGTCCGCTGCTCGCTGCCGTTCTTGCGGCGAACGTCGCGTGGTGCTGCCTGCACCTGGAACCGGCAAACGGGTGAAGTCCGGTTGCCACCAGCAGTCGATCTGCACGTGGCGCGCCCCGGTGATGGTTGCCTGGCAGCCAGGAGGCAGCATCGCCACGTTACGGAACGCGGTTGCCGGGGGGGGCGAAGACCAGAATGCAAACGCATCGCGCAGTGCATCTGCATCCAGTTGCGCACTGAGTCGACCGCCGGCAAAGATCGCTTTGGCTTCGGACGCGAACACGAACGAGTCGTCGGTCGTCGCAAACTGCAGCGGCAAGATGCCGAAGCGATCGCGTACCAGCACGAGCTGACGCTGGATTGGATTCCAGATGGCGGCCGCAAACTGCCCATCGAGGCGCTGCCAGGCTGAGCGACCCCACTGTTCGAAGGCGTGCAGCAGGACTTCGACGTCACTATTGGTGCGGAACCGGTGGCCGAGCTGTTCGAGGCTTCGCCGCTGTTCGTGATGGTCGAAGATCTCGCCGTTGGCGATTAGCCATAACGACCCATCTTCGTTGGCAATGGGCTGCGCACCGCCCGCCAGGTCAACCAACGCTAGACGGGTGTGGGCGCAGCCAAACTCCTTGTCGAGCAAGTAGCCATGCCCATCCGGACCGCGATGTTGTATCGCGGCAGCCATGCGGAGCACCTCGTCGGCCGTTGCACGTGCGGCCGATGTCAGCACGCCGGCTATGCCGCACATGCGCAAGAATGAGGAAGGAGCACGTCCCTTCTGTAGTCTGCTGAATGATGCGCGGCAATGAGTCGCTATCCATGCACCAGCGGGCTGACTTGCGTAGTCCGACTACAGGCGGTGCCGCTGCTCTGCCGCAAGATGTGGGCAACGAAATCCCTCAGTTGCTCCGTCAAGTGCCGCCGCTCGTAGGCGTCGAGCCCGGGTGGCACGGCGGCATGATCGAATGCGCCGTCGCGCCATTGTTGATGTAGCGAGACCAACTGTTCGGCAAGCACTTGTTCATCACATGGCTTGCTCAGGAAGGCCCGCGGCGAGGTCGCGACCAGGTCGCGGGCATCCCCTTCGGGCAGGCCCGCGAGGATCGGTCGGCCAGCAGCAAGGTACTCGTAGGTCTTGCCCGGCACGATGCGCGCGCGTCGTGAGTTCGGCAGGCCGTGAAGAGTCAGGAACAGCGCGTCGGCATGTTGGAGTTCGTGAACCAGGTCGTGATGGCAGCGGTAGCCGCAGAGTTCGACGGCGTCGGCAACGCCCGATTCCTGCACGCATCGGTGCAAGGCGGGGTCATCCTGGCCGATCACGCGCAGCTGTACTTCGTTGCCGGCTGGTTCGCCGGCTTCGCGCAGTCGCCGGATGACGCGCAGCAGGTGCAGCGGCGTGCGACCACTCGCCTGGATGGGTTCTGGACGGTGGCGCAGCCAGCCGAGGCATCGCCGCAGCATGCGATCGCGCGCGTAGAGCTCGGAACACAAGAAGTTGCCGCCATGCACAAGGCGCAGTTTGATCCCTGGTCGTACGATCGTGCCAGTGTCTGCGAAGCTATCGCGCTCCCAGCCGTTGGTGATGTGTGTAATGCGCGCCGGATTGAGTTCGGGAGCTGCTGCAAGGATCGCGGTGCGACTCTCGGCGGTGTTGGCAATGATACCGCTGGCTCGGCGCAGCATGCTGCGCATCGCGCGCCAATCGCGCCACCAGTGCCAGATCGACCGGTAGTCCTGCACGCCGTCCAAGGCCCACGGATCACGCAGGTCGCAAATGGTCGGGAGGTCGTGTTGTCTACTTAGTTGGTTGGCGATAGGCCAGAGTTCGAACGGCGACATCGTCGGCAGGATGACATCTGGCCGTTCCTCGGCGATGGCATTGCATGCGGTCGTGATCAGCGCAGCGTGCAGTTCTGGCCA
>CAXBFC010000301.1:0-9983 GCA_963974725.1 uncultured bacterium
GGCCGGCATGTCGGCTCTTCCCGGCAACCGCGTGCGGGTCAATTTCCACGGCCGCAAGCTTGGTGGGGTCGTGACCGCGGTCAGCGATACGACTGACTTGCCGGTCAAGAAGATCAAGCCGATTGAGGACGTGCTCGATTCCGAGTTGTCGTTGCCGCCGTCGTTGCTCGAACTCGCGCGACGCATGGCGCAAAGCTACGGCTGTTCGATCGGTGAAGCGTTGGATGCGACGTTGCCATCGATCGTGAAACGACGCGGACAACGACTGATCCCGCACGTGATGCTGCAGGCACCGCATGACCTTGCCGTGAAAGCGGTCGAAGAACTCGAAGAGAAGCACCAGGCGCAGTCGCGGGTTTTGCGCACCGTGCTCGAGTTTGGTGGTCCGATGACGACTTCGGATGTGCGTCGTCGCACCAAGACCAGTGATAGCCCGTGGAAGACGTTGTGCAGGGGCGGCTTGTTGAAGCGCGTCATGATTGCCGAAGAACTCGAAGAGTTGCGGCCGGCGGTCGAAGAACGCGCCGAGCGCCATGTGCTCAACGAGCACCAGGAACAGGCCGTGGACGCGGTAACCAAGCTCGTCGTCGCCAATGAGCATCGCACGTTCTTGCTGCACGGGGTGACCGGCAGCGGCAAGACCGAGGTCTACTTGCGCATCCTTGAAAAGGTGCACTCGTTGAAGAAGAGCGCCATCGTGTTGGTGCCGGAGATCTCGTTGACGCCACAAACCGTCGGCCGCTTCGCGTCGCGCTTTCCTGACGTCGCGGTGCTGCACAGTGGATTGACCGACAGCGAACGTGCTCGCCAGTGGCAGCGCTTGCTACAAGGCAAGGCGACCATCGCGGTCGGTGCCCGTTCGGCGTTGTTCGCGCCAGTGCGCAACCTTGGCTTGATCGTGCTCGACGAGGAACACGAGACATCGTTCAAGCAGGATAGCACCCCGCGCTACCACGCTCGTCAGATGGCGATCGAACGCGGCCAGATCGAGAACGCGGTGGTGGTGTTGGGTTCGGCGACGCCGACCCTCGAGTCGATCGGCAAGGCGCGTCGCGGCATCTTCGAATTGCTGACGCTTCCGGAGCGTGCCGGGGCGGGTCGCTTGCCGCGGATTATCGTGCAGGACCTGCGCACCGAGTCCAAAGAAGCACAGCGTGCCGGCGTAGTGCTTTCCCGCACGTTGCTGGTGATGATGGAAGAACGGCTGAACGCACGCGACCAGGTGCTGCTGTTCTTGAACCGCCGCGGCTACTCCCCGGTGCTGTTGTGCCCAAGTTGCGGCGAGTCGGTGCAATGCGAGCAGTGCTCGGTGTCGATGACGTGGCACAGTCGGCGCGGGCGGTTGGTGTGTCACTGGTGCTGCAGTGAGAAGCGGCGCCCGGAGATGTGTTCGCAGTGTGAGAACGAACGCATGCTCGAGCTCGGAGTCGGCACGGAGCGGCTCGAGAAGGTCGTCAAGGAGCACTTCCCGGAAGCGGTGGTTGCGCGCATGGACGCCGACACGATGGCCGAACGCGGCGCGCACGAACGAGTGCTCGGCTCGTTCCGCAAGAAGCACATCGACGTGTTGATCGGCACGCAGATGATCGCCAAGGGACTCGACTTTCCGGACGTGACGTTGGTCGGGGTCGTGTCGGCGGACACCGGCTTGTTCGTGCCCGACTACCGCGCCGCCGAACGCACGTTCCAGTTGCTGCATCAGGTTGCGGGCCGCGCCGGTCGTGGCGACAAAGCGGGCACGGTCATCATCCAGACCTACTGCCCCGACAACTACGCGGTCGAGGCGGCCGCCAAGAACGACTACGACTCGTTCGTCGCACAGGAGCTGGTGTTCCGCAAGCTCACCGGCTATCCGCCATTCGCACGGCTACTGCGAGTGCTCGCCGAAGGCCGCAATGAGAGCGACGCGCAGAAGATCCTGCGGCAAGCATGTGAGCCGCTCAACACGATGAAAGGCGTCGAAGTGCTCGGTCCTGCGCCGGCCGTGATCACCAAGGTGAAGGATAATTGGCGCTGGCACATGTTGGTCAAATGCTTCGATCCGGAGGCGTTTGACCGCGCCATGAGCGCGATCGGCACGGTCGAAGACCTGGGGACACGCACCTGTCGGGTTACCCTCGACGTCGACCCGAGCAGCTTGATGTGAGCCGGAGTCGGTTCGCGCCGTCTGTCCGCGCAGATGGCGCGGTAGACGTTTCCGGACAATTTTGAACGTTTGTCAAATCCAACCGACCACAGCGGTCGTCTGCACAGCATGGCCAAGAATCAAACTCTGTTGTCACTCGGATTGCTGGCGAGTGCACTGTTCTCGTGCTGCGGCCAATCGGTCGGCTATCAGGGCCCGCTGCCCAGTTCGCAAGCTCGCCAAAGCTTGTCCCAGTTGTGGGGCAAGACCTTGCCAGCGGGTTCGGTTGCCTTCACGGCGAAGGAAGTCACGCTGGTCTCGTTTCTCGTCGGCCCGAACGCTCCGACGGTGATCGCCGAAGAGCCCGGCGAGCACGCACAGCCGCGCGATGGACGTCATCGGATCCCAGTGTTCACCGATGGCGACATTGCGGATCTGTTCCAGCGCGCGACGGGCGAAGCCGTCGTCCCGTTCCCGACTGGGCAAGCGAAGGATGAGTCCGCTGTCTGGGAACTCAGCGAAGGCTACCGCCGCAAGATGACCGGTAAGTAGCGCTTGCCCTTGTGCCGCCCTACTTGCCTGGCACCTTGTCGAGCACCTTGACGCGTCGCTTGTAGACGATCGTCATCATCTTCATCTCTTTTCCGTCCGGGGTCGGAATGAACATCTCGAACACGTGCGTGTTCTTGTCCTTGATGGTCGTGACCGTGCGGTGCACAACCGGCGTGCCGTCATGGCCTGGGCCCATGCCGGACATGGTCAAGATCTTGCCGGTCTTGTCGAAGCTGCCTTCGGTGACCATCATGCTTGGCGTCATCGAGTCGACCCAGCTGCCGACGTATTTCTTCTTGGCCGGGTCGTAGCCAGTTGTGCCGTGGCCGCGGAACTGCTGCCCCATCATTTGGGCCTGGAAGTTGTCGACGAGCCAGAACGCGCCCATCGGTTGCTTGCGGACGTAGGTGCCATTGCTCTTGGCGGGCTTGCCGTCCATGCCGACGTATTCCATCTGCGCGTCCCAGACGCCGACGAACACGGCGAGCTTCTGGTGTTCGGGGGTCGGTTGCGGCATTTGCGCGGCGAGCGGTAGGGCGAGGGCGAGCGAGAGCAGGGCAGTGAGGAGCTTCATTTCGTGCATGGGGGTTGGGAGGCAATACGCCTCGTGTTGGTTCTCATAGCGGACGATTTGCTGGGTTGCGAATGGACAACAATGTTCGTTTTTTTGCGTCTGGTTCCGTCCTTGGGCATTCTGACTGCATGAAGGCGACCCAGACTCGGTGCTGCGCGGCGTGGTTGTTCTCGTTGCTGGGGTCCATGTTGCTCGGCGGCGGCGTTTCGGCGCAGGTTCCTGACCAGCAGGCACCTGACCAGCAGGCACCCGAGCAACTGGCAGGTGCTCCACAAGGCCCCGAGAAACTCGTGGCCGCGCTCAGCTCCAAGGACTGGCGCGAGCGCAACCAGGCAGCCGCGGCATTGTGTGCCCAAGCGAACAAGTTGAGCCGCGCCGTTCAGAGTTCATTGTGGCAGGTCGTCGTCGACGACGTTTCGTTCTTCGAGAAGCGAACCTTTCAGTCGTTCGAGCGCCGGCTGACGCCGCGTGATTGGTCAGGTGAAGTTCGTGCCGAGGGCTACTTCGCTGTGCCCGAGGTGCAGGTGCCTGCGTCGGCGAGCGACCTCGTAGTGCCGATCGATCGGCAAGTGCTGGCGTTGTTGGTTCTTCAGCAGACCACGAATCCGCATCTGCAGGATTTGTCCGCCTGTCTCAAGGCAGCGGAGAACGAGAACAGCCCCGCTGCGAGCCAGATGCTGTATGCGCTGCTCGGTCGCTATGGCGATGCCGCAACGAAGCAGTTTGCGAAGCGTTTGATTCCTGGAGTGACGAGGTTCCTCGGCGGCAAAGAATTGGTTGGCATGATGAGCCTGCTGCCGCACCTCGGCGAGTCGGGTTGGTCGTTGCTTCACGACATGGCTACTGCCGAGGATCAGCCCATGATGCGGCGTGCGGCGATGCGGGTGATCGGCATGAGCAAGCGCGATGTCGATGTCGACTTGTTCGTGGCGCGACGAATGTTGTCCGACCCCGAAGCGGTTGCCGAAGCCTGCGGCGTGCTGGTCTACCAGCCGGCGTCGGACGAGGATCCCGCGCTGGTCGACTACTTGATCAAGGCGTTTGCTCGGGAAGAGCGATCGCAGCGCATGCGCATCCTGGCGATTCTGGCGTATGCGGACCTTCGTGGCCGAGCCGCGCAGGTCCGCACTTCGTTCTTGGTGCGCGCCCTCGGCAGCGACGAACTCCAAGTCGCCGAGTTGGCGCTCACCGGCTTGCAGCGAACCGTTCGCCAAACGCAATGGGAACTCAGTCAGCCCGCAGCTTTGCAGAAGCTGATCGGCGTAGCTCGCGGCGGCAACGAGGTTGCGATGCAAGCGATCGCGTTGTTGCGTCAGTTGGCGGTCAAGGACGATCGCTTGATGGCGCGGTTGCTTGACGACGAGATTCTGGCAGTAGGCGATTTGCGCAAGGTCTACCGTCGTTACCCAGCGATGCCACCCGCGGCCGAGAAGCGGCTCGATGAGGCGTTTCGAAAAGCGGTATGCGTTGGCGATGGTGAAAACCAGGTTCGTCTGGCACGTGCGTTCGTCAAGATGCCGTGGTTGCAGGTCGTGCCGGCCGCGATCGACCTGTTGCGCGCGGAGCTGCAAAGCGGCGATGCCGAACGCGTTGCTGGGGTCTCGTCCGTAGTCAGCTCGGCTCCGAAACTCTGCGCTGAGCTTGCGCCACAATTGCGAGAGTTGACCGGGTCCGAGCAGCAGGATGTGCAGCGCGCAGCATGGCTCGGGTTGGTTTGGCTGGTTCCCGAGGAACTGCCGGCCGCCATCGAGGCAAAGCATGTTGGCCGGTGGGATGCGCGACGGGGTGCGTTGCTCGGGCCCGCTCCGAGGGCGAAGCTCATCGCCTTGTTTGACAACTGGGACAAGGACATTCAGGCGGCGGCCGTCAAGTTCCTTGCACGCGATCCGGCAGCCTTGCCGGATTTGATCGCGGGGCTGCAGCACACCTCCGATGTCGTGCGCAAGGAATGCTTGCTCGCATTGCCTCGACGAATCCCGGCACAGCACCGAGCGTTGTTTGAGCAGGCAACGAAGCGGTTGCGGACCCGGTTGGCAGATACCAGTGCGGTGTGGTCCGAGCGCATGGAGTCTGCTCGGATGCTGATGGAACTCGTGGCGGTTGCGTCGAGCGATGTCGACGTCCTGTGTGGTCTTGCCGGCAAACTCAAGTTGGGCAAGGTGCCGCAGAAATGGAACTCATCGGTCGGGCTGACCGGCGACCCGCTGTTCCTGCCGCCAACACGCTGGGAATTGTTCACCGAAGTCGAACGCCTACCGGCGACGAACGCGACGATCGCCTGGTTGCAGCAAGCAGCGAATGCCGATAAGTCGCACGACTTCCGAGGCAGTTGCCGCGACCTGCTGCTGCGCTTTTTGCGACGCGACCAGCTTGCTGACAAGGCGCGCGATTGGTTCTCGGCGAACGCAACCGTGCGCGGTCAGATGGCTTTGCCGAAGTACCACTACTCGTTGCAAGATGCGCGGGCACTGGTTCCGCCGCTGTATGACGCGTTCCGTGATGCGGCGCGCAAGCTGGGCCGCGACACATTGCCGCCGCTTCGCCCCAACGATGCCAGCGATGCCAGCAAGGCGCTCGAGCCGTCGACATTGCAGGTTGGCGACTATGAGTTTCCATACGTGTTGTTGGCCAAGGGTGAGAAGCCCTCATCTGGCTGGCCGCTGTTCCTTTGCATGCACGGTGGCGGCGGCAACGGCAAGGCCTCGGGGCCGCACGCTTGGAGCGTCAACACGCGCGAGTGGCAGGCCCAAAAGTCATTGTTTGAGAGCGTCTACGAGCCAGCTGGCATCTACTTCATTCCACGCATGGCCGACGATCGGCGCGGTCGCTGGTGGCACGATCACAACCAGATCGCGTTCGAGCGCGTGATCGAGCAGTGCTTGCTGTTCCGCGAAGCCGATCCCAACCGCGTCTACTTGATGGGCATTTCCGAAGGTGGCTACGGCGCGATTCGGTTTGCAGGGAATCGTCCGGATCGCTTCGCGGCAACGGGCGGGATGGCTGCGGCCGAACCGATGAGCACATCGCCGCCGGAAAACATGCGCAACGTTGCGATGCGCATCGACATTGGTGAGAAGGATACGAGGTTTGATCGTGTTGGCCTCGCGCGCCGAATGGGCGAGCGCCTGGCCGAACTGCAGGCGCTGGATCCCGATGGCTATGACCATTCGATCAACATCCAGGCGGGGCGAGGTCATGGCATCGACTACTCGCTGACTCCGAAGTGGCTGGCCGAGAAGGTCCGGCAACCGCGACCGAAGCGGGTGGTGTGGACCATCAAGAAGTTTGATTCACGCGTCGCGCGGCAGCACTACTGGTTGGCGCTCGATGCGGTGCCGGATGACTTGCCGTGGTTTGTGGATGCCAGGATCGAAGGCAATCGCATCGAAGTCACGGTCGAGAAGCGCGGTGCCGAGCCTAGTCGGCGCGAGCCGGTCAACTCGGGCCGCTTGCTGCTGCGCCTCGACGATCGGCTGGTCGATCTGGACTACGATGTGCACGTCGTGGTCAACGGTCGCGCTTTGCCGGCCAGGAGGCTTGATCGAAGCTTCGATGTGATGCTGCGCACCATGGCAGAGCGGTTAGATCCTGAGGCTTGCTACGCAGCTGAAATTACCATCGACCTGGCGTCATCGAGGGGGCGCTAACTGCCGATTCTCGTAGCCTGATGCCGTTTGGGGAGTGCCGGGGTCGTTGCTCGGAGGGCGCAGCCGTTTGCACGGATTCTGCACTTGCGGCAGTGGAGTTGCGGCGCCTCGTGGTTTTCCACTACAACGCAGCGCGCATCGCTCAGGTGCAAGCTGCCCAATGACTTCAAACGACAACGAAGATCCGTCCGTTCCGGGCGGGAAGTTCCCTGCAGGCCAAGGCCCCGAAGACCGCACGATGCCTTCGGGCAAGGCGAAGCAGTCGGGCAAGGCGAAGCAGTCGGGCAAGGCGAAGCAGTCGGGCAAGGCGAAGCCTGAAGCTGCCGCTGATGGCTTGGATCGCACGCTACCTGCCGGGGGCGCTAGCGAAGACGCGACGATGCCGTCGGGCAACGCGGGTGGTGCTAGCGAGGACGCGACGATGCCGTCAGGCAATGCGAATGGGGATTCGGAGAACCCAACGATTGCATCTGGCAGTGCCTCTGGCCGTGGCGCGAGAGGTGGTTCTGGCGGAGCCGCTGGCAGTGACGGCGGCCGCCCCGCCCCGGCGGCATCCGGGCACGCATATGACCCGGGCGAGTTGATGGGCAAGACGATTGGTGGCTGTCGAGTCGACAAGCTGCTCGGTCGCGGTGCGATGGGCGCGGTCTACAAGGCCCGCCAGCTCAAGCTCGATCGCGATGTCGCGGTCAAGGTTATTCGTCCGGAGATGATGACCGACCCGCGCATGCTCAAGCGCTTTCAGGTCGAGGCCCGCACGGTGGGCAAGTTCAATAGCGCCAACGTGGTGATGGTGCACGATGTGGGCTTTGAGCTTGGCGTGCACTACTTGGTCATGGAGTTCGTTGAGGGCCGGAATCTGCGCGAACACGTCAAGCTGTTGGCCGGCGGCCGTTTGCCTGCTGGCGAAGCGTTGCCGTTGATTCGTCAGGCGTGCAAGGGTCTCGAAGAAGCTCGCCGCTTGAAGGTCGTGCACCGTGACATCAAGCCCGACAACTTGATGTTGACGACCCAGAACATTCTGAAGATCGCGGACTTCGGGATCGCGAAGCCAGAAGAAGACTTCAGCATGACGTTGACGTCTGAGTTGATTGGTACGCCGCTTTACATGAGCCCGGAGCAGTGCCAGGGTGGCGGTGACGTCGATTTCCGCAGCGACATGTATTCGCTCGGCGCGACGTTCTTCTACCTGCTCACCGGCGAGCCGCCGATCCGAGCCAGTTCGGTCTACGAGTTGATCCAGACGAAGACCAAGCTCGAAAACCTGTGCTTGTGGAAGTCGTTGCCGGAACTCGACGAGAACCACCCGTTGTCGCGCGTCATTGAGCGCATGACGGCGAACCACCGCGAAGATCGCTACGACAGCTACGAAGAGCTACTCAACGATCTGTTGTTGGTCGAAGCTGGCGAGACGATCACCGTCCGTGCCAAGCGCATCAAGAAGGACTCGGCCGAACGCGAGGGGCGTCGGGTCAAGGCAGACAAAGCTGAGCAGAAGAGCGGTAGCGGCGGGCTGATGGTTGTCTTGTTGTTGCTCGTGGTCGCGGGCGGCGGCGGTGGCTACTGGTGGTGGAGCAATCAGGCCAAAGACACCCCCGAGATCAAGGGCGGAGGCGGCGGTCAAGGAGCCAAGCAAGCTGCCGATTCCGGCAACTCGAACGTCGTTCCCGGTCCAGATCTCAGCGTTGCGCAAGTTGCCCTGGCGGGGTTCCGCGAGCGATTGGTCAACGACGGTCCGAGCGAGACCTTGAGCAGCGAGATCGCCAACCTGCCAATGCCGGATGGGTCGTCGGCAGGGTTGGATGCGCTGACGAGAGAGTTCGCGTTGCTGCAGCGAGACGTTGATCACGGCGTGGCCCTCAAGGCTGCGCTCGCCAACTTGTCGCCACCCGAGCCTGTATTGCCGTTCGCCGGGATTCCATTGTTCCTCGATAGTGTGAGCAGCAAGGTTCCCGCCGCCCCTGCGGATGCGGGCGATGAGCTGCGCAATTGGGCTGCGAAGTTTGAGGACGAGAAACTACGCGAAGCGAAGCAGATGGTCGGAACGAAGGCTGTCGCGTCGCTGGAGCAAGCGCTGGAGCGCTGGCGCAACGACCTCGAGGGCTTTCGAGGCGTCGATAGTGACTTGCAGTCGCTGCAGGGTCGCATGATCGAGATCCGCGATGGCCGCGAGGCGCTGGTTTCGTTGTTGCCGGCGCAAGAGCCGACCTTGGATCAGTCTTGCTCGATCGACACTCTCGACGAGTTGTCGTTGAAGCTGATTCGGTTCGCGTTCTTGAGCGGAGGCAGCAATCCGTCCCTGACATTGAGTGCCGAAGCGGTGCTCACGGCCAACGCGAAACTCCGCGAGGAGCGCAGTGTGCTGCTCTCTGCCATGGAACTCTATGGCAAGACCGAGTACCCGACGGCCTTTGCCTCACCGGAGTTCGCGGTTGTGGCCCCGTTCCGCCGGGCAAGGTCGAACGCTCTGGCCAAGGCGGCAGGCGATCTGGAATTGCCAGAGTGGTTGGTGGCAAGCAGGCAGCAGTTGCTTCGCGAGCAAGACATGCTCACGGCTGTTGTGGGCGTTTGTGGCGACGACTGGCAACGGTGGCAGGCTCGGCAGGGCCAGGGCGTGGACTCCGTCGAACTTCAGACGGATCTGGATCGGCTGCGGCGCGCCGTGGCCAACGCTAAGAAGCTGTTCCCCGGACCAGAGGCTGCTGCCGCGCTTGACAAGGCCGTGCCTGCTGTCGAGATCGAGGCGGCTTCGGCAACAATACAAGCTGCCATCACCAAGGCTGGCGGCGACGCGAAGCGCGAACTGTGGCGGGCCGAACTCAAGGCTGCCGAGCGACAACTGGGCAACCTCAGCCTGGCACTTTGGAATGAGAAGGAATTCCGCGGGCTGGCGAAGTCGCTGCAAGACGGTCTGAGTGGCGTCAGTGATCGCGAGCAGTTGGCGCTCGGCTTGAAGCAGTTCACCAAAGGTTGTGACGAATGGCAGCAGGCGAAAGCGGACTACGACAAGGCGTCGGGAATGCTCGCAGACGGCGCCCTGTTGCAGTGCATCCGCGACCTCGGCGACGTGGTGCCGCCTGCTGGG
>CAXBFC010000302.1:0-9971 GCA_963974725.1 uncultured bacterium
CCACTGCCTGCAGGCAGACGCTCGGCTGCGACGGCTGCCTTCGCGGTTTGCGGTTCGATCAGGACATCGGCGCAGCCGAGTCGCTGCACGACCCGCTTCTCGTCGGCGGACGCAATCGGCGCCGCATCGAGTGCGGCGCGATAATGCCGTGCCGCGACCAGGCCGTCGCCTGTTTCGAGCGCGCGGTCGCCGAGAAGGATGCGCGCCGCGAAGCCCTTGCGGGTGGTGGGGAAGCGTTCGGCGATCGCGTTGAGTTGCCGCGGCGACAGCAGCTTGAGATCGCGGCGAAGCAGGCTGCCCGCTTCGCGCAAGGCCAGTTGCTCGTAGGCCTCCTTGGCTGCTGGCGACATGTTGGCCAGCACGGTCACGACTGCGGTGCGGATGCCGAGGAAGCGGCCCGGCGCTACCGGCACGACGCCGTGCGGGTCGACCCGCAACAATTCGTGCAAGCGTCGCACCGCCGCTTCGGGTTTACCGTTGCTCAGTTCCTCAAGCGCTTGCTCCAGCGAGTGGATGTCGTCTTGTGACCTCACCAGCGAGAACAGGTTGTCGTTCTGGCTCGTGGCGAAGTCGATTGGCTTGGGGACCGTGCGACGTGGCGTGTGTTGCGCGACCGCGGTGGTGGCCGCGGCCAGCAGCGAGCATGCGATCAGCAAGCCGGTGACCAGCTGCGAGATGCTGTGGCCGACGAACAGAGCTGGGAAGCGGGTGTGCTGCCGAAGGCGTTCGTGTGTGGCCATTGAATTG
Organism: uncultured bacterium; assembly: GCA_963974725.1. GTDB lineage: Bacteria > Planctomycetota > UBA1135 > UBA1135 > UBA2386. The sequence goes on from CAXBFC010000302.1 coordinate 748, forward strand.
TCTCGAAGCAGGGTGTTTGTGGGCTGGGTTATGATGTCGCTGCGGCTGATCGGTCCGTTCTGGCTTCTTCGGGCTACACAGGGCTGGTCTACACGGGGCTGGTCTACACGGGGCTGGCTAGATAAGTCGCGCTCGCTTGCGCAGCAACCACTCGATTCCGAGCACCATGAGAACCAGCATCAGGGACCATGCCGAGTCCCACACAGGTCTAGTCATGGTGTCCTCGCGAGTCTCGTAGGATTTACGCCCCTTGAAGTCGGTGACCAGGCTCGTGGCGTCGCCCAAGAACACGTAACGGCCGCTGTTGTCGACGCCGTGGCTGGCTTCGGCGATGCGACGCAGGGTGTCGGCGTCCTGGCTTGAGTTGGCGAGTTCTTGGTCGGGAATGCGGACCAGCACGTCCTCCCGAGCTAATACGGCGTCGGCAGGGTTTTCGTTGGCGAATACCAAGAAGCTGAAGGCGCCGGGTTCGGCCATCGTGAAACTCGACTGGTAGAGGCCGGGCTCCCCGGGCACCGAACGCAGGATGCGCTTCTGGGTCTCGTTCTCGGTATCGCGTAGGAAGATCGACTGCTCGTTGCTGACCGCTGGCTGCAGTTCGTTGTCATGCACCCGAAGTTGCACGCGGACCCGGTCGCCGGTTTCGGCCAAGGTCTTGTCGAGGGTCAGTTCCAGCAGGTCGTTGCGGCGCTCGAGGCGGCCGCGCGCGAGGTGGCGCACGACGTTGCGCCAGAACGCGTCCATGTAGAGTTCGGCATACGGATCGCGCCAACGCCAGGTCTCATCGGTCGCCAGGAAGAACGTCGTGCCGCGCGGGAATGGCGAGACCACCGCGATCGGTCGGTTGCCATAGGCGTTGCGATCCGTCGGGTGACGCAGCAGCACGGTCGCGCCGGGTTTGGCGCGCTGCACCGGGTGGTAGACGTAGAAGCCTGGCAGGCCTTGTTCCCACAGGCGGCGGTTGAACGCGGGGTCGCGTTGCAGCAGCAGGATCTCGTGCGGATTGAGTGGGTTCTCGAGGCGCGCTCGGAAGGCCTTGTCGCGCGGCGGCTTGTTGTTGGCAAGCCACGACGGGTCTTCGAGCACGACCGGCAGCAGGTCTTGCAGGACGGTGTTGCGGTAGCGCTCGGGCATCGCGGCATCGCCGAACAAGAAGCCAGCGCCGCCGCCGAACTCGACGAACTGCACCAGTAGATTCATCCAATCGCGGCGGCCTTCTTCGGTCGACGCGATGCGTTCTGGGGGCACGTCTCCGATCAGGATGACGTGGTATTCGAGCATCTCCTGCTGGGTGCGCGGCAGGTCCTTGAGGGGACGCAGGTCCTTGGAGTGCTCTTGCTCGAACCGCGGGCTGGCGTCGAACAACACCGCCTGCATTTCGATGCTCGGGTCGACCCGCTTGAGCGCGTTCTTGACGTAGCGGTATTCCCAACGCGGCTTGTCGTCGACAAACAGCACCCGGATGCGTTCGTCGTTGACGCGCAGGAAGCGCACGTCTTCGTTGTCGTCGAGTTGGCTTTCGTCGGTGAGCGGCGCAAGCGAGAACTTGAGCGTCCAATCCCCGGCTTCGTCGAACGCGTGCACCACCCGCACCTTGGTGCTCTCACCGGGCGCGGGCAGCACGTCGTTGGCGGTCGCCAGTGGCACGAACGGACCGCCATCGCGCGAACCATGCAGTTCGATGCGGGCGCGTTCGCCGGCGAGTCCCTCGGCGCGCAGGGTCACGTCAAAGCTGACCTGCTCTTCGCGCAGCGCTTCCTTGGGGCCCGGTGGGCCGACCAGCCACGCGTTGCGCGGCGGTTCGGGATCGCCGACGCCAATGGTGTGCACGGCGATGCCGCGCAGGCCGTAGTTGCTGGCGACGGCAACCGGGTCGAGGCCAGCGTTGTTGCGGCCGTCGCTGACCAAGATCACCGCGTCGAGGTTGGCGCCAGTGGCGGACTGCAGGTGCAGATCGAGGCCGTTACCGATCGCGGTGCGGTTGCCGCGCGCGGTCAGTTCGCTGATGCTGCGAATGGCGGTCGGCTTGCCGTCGACGCGGAACAAGCGCACGTCGTGGGTCTCGCGCAGTTGCGGCAGCAGGCCAGCAGGATCTTCGAGCACCTTCTGCACCAGGTCGGCGCGGGTCTGCTTGCCCAGGTCCAAGCCCGGGACCCACTCGGCCAGCGACTCGTTTTGCTCTGGCGCTGGATAGCGATCCTTGCGCGCCATGCTGGCGCTGTCGTCGACCAGGATGTGGACCTGATTGCGGGTCTTGCGGTACTTGGTCGTCTCGAAGGCCGGTTGGAACAACAGCACGATGCAGATCGCGATCGCCAACCAACGCAAGCTCGACAGCACAATGCGCGTCGGGCGTTCGAGCCGCGATAGCCCGCTGTACGACCACCACGCGAACGCCACCGTTGCCGGCAGGATGATCAGTGCCAGCACCCACAGCGGCGGCAGCGCCAGGAAGCGGAACACGACTTCGTCATACGTCGACGTGTCCGTGAGGGCGTCGGCGCCGGCTGAGAGATCGGGTGGCTCTTGAGGTGTTGCTGCCGCGGGAGCTGCAGCCGAAGGATTTGGCGCCGAAGGATCTGCCACAGGAGGCGATGCATTCGCTGGCGAGGGTTGCCCGGGCTCTTGCTGTGGACGCAATCCGGCCAGGTCAAGCAACGTCGTCAGCATGCTTTGCAAAGGGAGAATCTGCATCGATCAGCTACGGCGTGCCGCCACGAAACGTGCCAGTGCGGCTTCGCCAAGCACTAGCAACAGGGTCAACAGAAGGAGCGATGGGCCGAGCTCACTGCGGTCGTTGGATTCGTTCTCGGTGGCGATCGCGGGCAAGGCGTCGAGCACTCGTTCGACTCCGAGCGCGGTCTGCGCTTCGGCGCGGCTCGGATATAGTAGTTCGCCTTCGACCGGATCGACGTTGACCGCAAACGGCAAGCGCAGCGGTTCTTTGCCGGACTCGCGATCGAGTTCCATGTCGTAGATGTAGAAGCCGGCGAAGATCGTGTTGGCGTAGCTAGGCAGCGCAAAGCGGCCACCGGGCAGAGCCCGCGCGGCTTCGGCGATGGGCGCGCGGGGACGGCCGTCTCGCTCGGGGCGCTGCACCTCGACGTTCTGTGGTCGCGCTGGCAACGAGCACGACAGTTCGCTGCCTACGATCGCCGCAAACGGATCGGTCGCGGGCAAGGCTAGCCACTTGACGATGCCGTGCAACAGCGGGAATGCGACCATCGGATCGTCGAGCCGGTTCCAGCGATCGGCGTCGTATTCGGAGCCGATCGGCGACATCAAGAACACTGCCTGGCCTTCCCCGAACGGCTTGCTGACGAACAGTGGCGTTTGCTCGGCGTCGGTTACACGCACTGCGGTGACCGCGTCTTCGTGCAGAGAATCGGCGGCGACTCCGTGCCAGCGCCACATCGGGATCGCTTGCAGGATCTCGCGGTAGACGTCTTCTTCGAACTCGCGCAGGAGCGGATGCTCCATGTCGACGATGCTCGGAGAACGCACCGTAGAGCTGCCGGGAGCACCGCCAATCGGCGGCAACAACCGGAACGGCATCGGGCCATCACCAGCGGCATGCAGGTGCAGGTTGAAGCTCTCGATCTCGCACTGTGGGCCGAACTGACACAGCACGCCGGTGCCGGCGCGCAGCGCATCAGACAGCGCCACGGCCGCGCGGTTGTTGAGTCGCTCGATATCCGCGAGCACCACTACGTCGTAGTTCTTGGGAGTGCACTGGCCGCCGAGCAGCGTCACGATGTCGACGACCTCGACGGCGAACATCGGCAGCGTATTCTCGTCGGGGTCGAGCATCGACTCCCACAGATACGCATAGCTCTGCAGGGGGTCGCCCGCCGCTTTGCCGTCGACCAACAGAATGCGGATGCGATCGCGCACGTCGACGGTCAGGAAGCGTTCGTCGTCGGCTGCCAACACATCGTTGATCAGCATCGCGCGGACGCGATGGGTGCCGGGCGTGCGGAACGCCAATTGGAAGTCGGCTTCGCCTTCGCCGCCAGCGGGCACTTCGATGACCTTGCGCATCGGCTCGCCACCGTCGATATCGAGGGTGACTTCGCAGCTGGCTGTGCTGGTTCCCAGGTTCTTGACCGTGGCGATGACTTCGGCCGGACTCTTCTGCACGGCGGCCGGCTCGGTCAAGCGCAGCGCGGTGATTTGCGTGTTGTCGATGACGCCGCCGGTATTGGCTGGCAAGGTGCCGGTGGCCAGCGGGCCGCAATCGATCCAGTGCAGTTGCAGGCCTTCGCGGTTCTGGAGCTCTGCGACCATGTCGCGCAGGGTGTCCGTCAGTTCTGGGCCGCTCTCGGTGCCTTCCTTGACCAGCGAGTCCCCGAAGATGCGTGTCTGCATGTCGGTGAAGACGTAGACCTGCGTGTTCGGATCGTTGGTTTCGTTGAGCGCGGCGAGCACTTGCTGCATCGCGCCGGTCAAGTCGCCAGCGCCGTCCTCCGGCTTCTGCATCTGCATCCACCCGGCGCGAGCAGAGGCGATGTCGAGGTCCCCGCGAACCAAGAACTTGGTGCGAACGCCGGCGGTGACCAAGGTCACCTTGTCGTTGCGATTGGGGTTCTTTTCGAAGCGATCGAGCAGGCGCGTGACCATCGCGCGGCCGTTCTCAAACGGCGTTCGCGAGCCATCGACGCGCAAGCCCATGCTGTAGCTCGCGTCCATGACGAACACGTGGTGCACGGTGCCGCCACCGGTCAGCAAGCCGATCGCGTCTTGCAGCAACGGTCGCGCAATCGCGAGCGCCAACAAGATCGGGATCAGGCAGCGCAGCAACAGCAGCAGCAGGTTTTCGCGACGGAGTCGGTTGCGCTGCTTCTGGTAGGCGCGCATCAAGAACTCCATCGCAGCCCAAGGCCTTCGCTTGTGGCGCTGGCGGTTGAGCAGGTGGATGAGCAACGGCACTGCGAACAGCAGCGCGCCGGCCAGCAAGGCTGGGTTTAGAAACTGCACTCGCGGCTACTTCTTACGCTTGGAGCGTGCTGTGCGCGCGCTCAGGTAGGACGTCAATACTACGTCGAGTGGGTTCTGGGTGTCGACGCGCACGTAATCGATGCGTTGCGCCAAGCAGCCCTTGCGGATTTCTTCGGCGAAGCCATTGACCTCGGTGAGGTAGGCATCGCGCAGCGACTTCGGGTCGCACAGCAGCTCGGGGAGCTGCTCCATGCCCTCGAACATCGTCATGCGTTCGAACGGGAACTCGAGTTCGTCGTGATCCATGATGTGGAACACGACAACATCGTGGCCGCGACTGGCGATCTCGCGCAGGCCTTGGATGACGTCCTTTGGCTCGTCAAACAGGTCGCTGAAGATCATCACCATGCCGCGTTGCCGGAGCTGACCGGCCAATTCGTGCAGCACCGTGCCGATCTTGGTCTTCTGGTCACGCGTCTTGGCCCCTTCGAGCGCCGAGAACAAGTGTCCCAGGCTCTGGCGGGTGTTGGACGGCGGGATCTGCCTACAGACCGTTTCGTCAAACATCGTCAGGCCGACTGCATCGGCCTGCTGCTGGATCATGAACGCCAACGACGCACACGAGGTCGCGGCGTAGTCGAACTTCGACATCGTGCCGTCGGCGCCGTAGTTCATCGACTCGCTTTGGTCGAGGAACAGGTGCGCGCGCAGGTTGGTTTCCTCTTCGTATTGCTTGATCACGAAGCGGTCCGACTTGCCGAAGATCTTCCAGTCGAGGTGGCGCAGATCGTCGCCCGGCACGTATTCGCGGTGTTGTGCGAACTCGACCGAGAAGCCGCGATATGGCGACTTGTGCATACCGGTGACGAAGCCTTCGACGACCAGGCGGGCACGCAGTTCGAGGCGCGCGACCTTGTCGAGTACGCGCGGATCCAGGTAGTTGGTTGGGATTTCGGTCATCGCTCGCTCAGCAGTGGGACTGGAGGGTGGGCGTAGCAGCGCACGCTGCTACGCGGCTCGACCTACTGCGAAACGACCTTCGGCAGTTTGCCATCGTTCAAGACGGCGCTGTCGTTGGCTTGCGTCTCTTCGAGCAAGCGTTCGATGACCTTGTCGGTGGTGACACCATCGGCTTCGGCGGCGAAGCTGGTGATCAAGCGGTGTCGAAGCACCGGCTTGGCAACCGCGCGGATGTCTTCGGCGGCGACGTAGAAGCGGCCTTGCAGCAGCGCGTGGGCCTTGGCACCGAGCACCAGGTTCTGGCTGGCACGCGGGCCGGCTCCCCATTGCAGCCACTCCTGGATCCACTCCGGCGCGTCGCCGGTGGTCAGACGTGTTTGACGCGTCAGGCGCAGCGCGTAGTCGAGCACGGCGTCGGCAATCGGCACGCGACGCACAATGGCCTGCAGCTCGAAGATCTCTTCTTCGCCGAGTACCGGCTTGATCTCGACCTTGCGGTCTTCGGTCGTGCGACGCAGGATCTCGCGCTCTTCTTCTTCGCTCGGGTAGTCGACCTTGACCATGAACATGAAGCGGTCGAGCTGGGCTTCGGGCAGCGGGTAGGTGCCTTCCTGCTCGATCGGGTTCTGGGTCGCGAGCACGAAGAACGGCTTCTTCAGGTTGTGCTGCTGGCCGGCGACCGTGACCTGGTACTCCTGCATTGCTTCGAGCAAGGCGGCCTGGGTCTTCGGTGGCGTCCGGTTGATTTCATCGGCGAGGATGACGTTGGCGAAGATCGGTCCCGGCAGGAACTTGAACTCGCGGGTGCCGCTCGACTTGTCCTCTTGGATGACCTCGGTGCCGGTGATGTCCGTCGGCATCAGGTCCGGCGTGAACTGGATCCGGTTGAATTCCAGCGACAGCACGCGCGACAGCGTCGAGATCAACAGCGTCTTGGCGAGACCTGGGACCCCGATCAGCAGGCAGTGCCCGCGGCAGAACAGCGAAATGAACAGTTCGTCGACGACGTGATCCTGGCCAACGATGACCTTCTTGATCTCCTCTTTCATCGAGGCGTAGGCGGTGCGGAGCTTCTCGACCTGTTCGAGGTCCTTCTGGCTGGGTTCTTGGCTCATAGCTATTGAGGGGTTGTTCCGGCGGGCGCAGGCTCTTCGCCTGGCGGTGGGTCACAGTATGTCGGTAAGTCGGGGTTCCGAGGAGTCGCTTGGGGGTCGGCTGCCTGAGATCAGTGGTGCTGAGATCAGTGGTGCTGGGGTCAGTGGTGCTGGGGTCAGGGGTGCTGGGGTCAGGGGTGCTGGGGTCAGGCGGCTGAGATCAGAGATCCAGTGGACTCTACGGAATCGGAAGGGGGTGTGCGGGTGTTAACGGCGGTAGGACGACTTCAGATCGCGGAAACTTCACCTGGGTTTCTGCTCTTCGGTGTCCGTGGGGGACGCGCCGTACTGTTGCCACAGCTCAAGCGGGGTCAAACCGTGCTCGTCAATGGCTACCAGTACGGACTGCAGGTCGAAGTTCTGGTCGGGCCCATCGCCTGGATGGGCTCCTGGTCTGGCTGTTCCCAGGCGTGCCTGCCGCGCGGTCAAGACGATCGCGGACTCGAATTGCTGCTGCAAACCGACCAATTGGGTCCGCAGGTCCGACAGACTTTGACGTTCGCGGAGCGCCGGCACCGTGTTCGAGAAGAACATGGCCAGAACGAACACCAAGCTGCCTAAGGCAACCCAGTGGGGGAATGAAGAATCCTTCGTGGAACGCTCGCTCATGACGTCGGCCGCCGGATCGTAACCCGTGGCGGCGGGAAGCGATAGCGGAGGGCGTGGATTCCCCGGCGGCAAGGGCGTCACGGCTTCGTACCAGTTGCGGCTGGTTGCCGGGGTCCACGGGCCCGATTCGGCGCTGCTCGCCACCTACGGGCAGTTCGCGGCAGATGATTGGAGGTCGATCACCATCTGCACATCGGCCCGCGTGTAGGCCGAATTCCGCGCCGGCACGGGCACGAAGCCGAGCTTTTCGTACAGGCGGATGGCCGGAATCAGCTTCGAATTGGTTTCGAGTCGCAACTTGCTCGCCCCTGCCTGGCGGGCCGTTGGATCGCAGCTCGTCCGATCAGGTGGCCGACGCGTTTGCCGAGGAAGCGCTCGTCGAGCGCCATCTTGGCGAGTTGCATGACGGTTTCTTGCTTCAAGGATGCCTTTCTTGGGATCGTCAAGTAGCACCCGGTCGGCGACTCGACGGCTTCATCGCGGTGCCTTGGTGAGCGAAGTAGAGCTCGCGCCACTCGGGCACGGACAACAGCGTTGGCACCAACGGATACGACGACGACGTCGATTCGTAGAGATGGGCGTAGTTCGACGGGTTGCTCGACGGGCCGTGCACGCCGAAGGACTCGATGAGGTCCCACGACAGCAAGTTCATGCGGCCGTCGGTCGGATATTGATCAGCGTCTCCATGCACGCGAAGTGCGAAAGGGCAGGGTCGACGTTGATCACGCGTTTGCGTGATGCCGCGTGGCGCAATTCGATCTCCATGTTGTGCGCGCCTCGAGTCTGGACGTTATGACGGGACCACACTCTTCACTGGCGGCTACTCGCAGCCCCTCAACTCGATGACCTTAGATCCCAAGAACATTGGCTCAGATTGGACGCAGTCCTTCCGCCAGGCCCACATCTTCGCCAACCTCACGGAAGAGGAGGCCAAACGGCTGTTGTCGATGGTCGAGCAGGTCAGCTTCCAAGCGGGCGAGACGGTGTTCTCGGAAGGGGACCCGCGTGCACGGCTGATGTTGATCCGCCGCGGCCGCATTGGCTTGACTCGGGTCGATGTGACTGGATCGCCGCGGCAAGTCGCGACGTTGGTGCGCGGCGACTTGCTTGGCGAAGGCATGCTGATCGGCGAGTCGGTGCACTCGACCACGGCGATTGCCGAAGTGAGGACCGAGGTGGTGTTCCTGCACCGTGACAAACTGCGCGAGTTCATCGGTGATGATCACGCGCTGGAGAACCGCATGCTGGCGACGCAGTTGGCGGAAGTCGTCAGTCGCGTCGACCAACTGATGTTCCGGACCAGTGGCTTGACGCATGCGTTCTCGACTGGCTTGACGCGGTCGGAGCACGACCTGCTGGGCGATGGCCAAGTACAGGCCGAAGCCTACTTCGGATTGCAGACGCTGCGCGCGCTGAGCAATTTCGATATCGGTGGGGTGCGCCTCAACGCCTACCCCAACTTGGTGAACTCGTTGGCGATGGTCAAGAAGGCCTGTGCGCTGGCCAACCTCGATTGCGGTGCCTTGACGGAGGAGATTGCCAACGCGATTGCCGAAGCCGCGG